>JAOUIH010000014.1 GCA_029884165.1 Gammaproteobacteria bacterium
CAGTCGGCGGCAATCTCGACCAGCGCATCGAGCAGTGGTTGCGCGCCGGGACTCAACTCGTCGCCGGCCCCCGGAAAGTCGATGCGCCTGCCCTCGATCGCCCGGTCGAACAGGGTGCGGCACATGTCGTCGAAGGACAGCGACGGGCTGACCACGACAATGTCGCTCACCAGCACCATCCCCGGCAAAAGGGCTGGCCTGATTCTCTCGACGGACGCCGACGCCTTCTGTCCGTCGGAGCTTACTCCGCGTATCAGCAACTCGTCCGTTCGAATGTGGGCAACGGCGCTTTCGGTGTCCGCGATCGCCCGCAGTGTGAGATCCGTTACGAGCGACCAGCCGACTGGCAGGCTCTCACGAATCTCGAGGATGACATCCGCGCGCAATTCCGGGAGGTACTCCCGCAGTGTCTGGCGCAGAATGACCTCGTGGGCCGTCGAGCTGACGTGACCTTGCAGGCGTACGCTCGAAGAGCCACGTTCGATGTGCATCGAAGCCGTTGCGCTCGGCGCATCGTCCATGTCGCCGGCAGCCGTGCAAAGGACCGGCACGAGGAGGATGCTTACCGAGAGGCTGATCCGGCCGCGCACGCGAGTTCGGCTTCAGTCCTGGTCCGGATTCTTCTGTTGTTGGAGCATGCGGGCCTGGCCGATCCAGTCCTCGCGGTATATCCGGCTGCGAAAGCCCTTGAGCTGGCGCGCAACCCGGTCGATTTCAAACTCGCTCAGGGTCGCTATCTGTTCGTATCGATAAATGCCCAGATCGTTTAGCGTCTTCTCTATCGCGGGGCCGACGCCCTTTATCTGTTGAAGGTCATCACGATCGCCAGGCTGATCGTCTGCGGCCGGCAGCTCGTAGTCGAGGCTCTTCGGTCCTTCGGCGCCGTCAAGCGACACGTCGACTGCCATATCGTTGCCTGAGTCGCCAGCAGCAAATACTTCCGCTGCCTCGTGGTCAGCGCTACCATCATGCGGAGTAAGATCGACGCCGTCCTCGGCAAGCAGCCGGTCAAAGACACTTTCGGCCGCGGCCTCTTCATTCGCCGTATCACTGTCTGTCGCCTCGACGTCGTCGCTGTCCGTCGGCGCGTCGATATCGGGCACCGCCTGCGCGGATGTGAAGTCGTACTGCTCGTTGGATGCATCCAGGCCGTTTGCGAGAGGGCTGGATTCGGCCGGATCGATGCGCGTCTGCCCGGAGCTCAGGAGGTTTTCCAGGTCGGCAATACGCTCCCTGGCCTGGTCGAGTTCTACCTCGAGCTGCTGAGCTTCGAGGTCACGGGTCCGGAAGCGCTCGATCAGAGGCGGCAATCGGTTTTGCCAGTTCTCCAGTTCCCGATTGAGGCGAGCGATCTTGTCGTCCCGCTCGCGAAGAGAGCGACTGGCCGCTTCCTGCCGCCCGGCACGCTGATCCATGTCGTTTTGCAGCCGGGTGCGCTCCGCGAGCGCGGACTCGAGGTTGGCGCGAATGTCCTTTAATTGGCGCTGCAGTTCGTCCCTGCGGGCAAAGGCCTCGCGCAGCGACTCCGTGAGTTCCCTTGCGCGAAGATCCGAGTCCTTGCGCGATGCCTGGAACTGGCTTATCTGCTCCATCAGCGACTTGGTCTGCGCGGCGATGCGATTGTGCTCGGACTTCTGGGCTGCAATCTGTTCCCGCCAGCCGTCGTTTATAGCCTGCTTTTCCCGATCGCAGCGGCCGGAGCGGAGGAACCACCCTGCGACAATACCGGCGAGGGCCATTGCGGCCAGGAGGACTAACTCGATCGGCGTGAGTTCAGGCATGCCAAGCTCTCCGTGGCGTATTCCGCCGCTTGGGAAGATCGAATTAGATCATAATGTTACAGTAAGTGTCGCCGGGCTGACCAGCACCTCGTTCACGAGTGGAGCCGGATTGTTGCCGACTGTGCGGCGTTCTGTATGATCCGCGGCCCAGCGCCAGACATTAAAGAACAGCCATGAACGAACACCACATCGTCGTCAGCATCGTGGCGGTTGCGGGTCTCGGCATTGCCGGGCAGTGGCTTGCCTGGCGTTTGCGGATGCCGGCAATCGTGTTCCTTGCGGCCATCGGCCTGCTGGTCGGGCCAGGCCTGGGACTAATCGAGCCGAGCCGGGACTTCGGCGAGTTTCTGCGCCCGGTCGTTAGTCTTTGCGTCGCAATAATCCTGTTCGAAGGCGGCTTGAGCCTGCAGCTCAGCGAGCTCAAGCAGGCCGCCGTCGGTGTGCGCAGGCTCGTCTATGCGGGGGTACCCCTGGCATGGACCTGCAACAGCCTTTGTGCGCATTACATTGGCGGGCTCGACTGGCCCGTATCGCTGGTATTCGGCGCGATCATGGTCGTAACCGGCCCGACCGTCATCATGCCAATGCTGCGCCACGCCGGGTTGAACCGGCGAACCGCTTCCTATCTGAAGTGGGAGGGCATTGTTAACGACCCAATAGGGGCGTTGCTCGCCGTTCTCGTTTTCCAGTTCTTCATCTTTCAGCAGACTGGCTCGGGTATCGAGGAAGTCGCCGCAGGCCTGGGTCTTGCAATCGTTGCCAGCGTCCTGCTCGGCGGACTGGGCGGCTGGGCCATAGCCCGGGCTATTCGAGCCGGCAGTGTGCCGGAGTACCTGAAGAGTCCCATTCTGCTGAGCATGGTGCTGGTGGTGTACGCGCTGTCGAACCTGGTCCAGCACGAAGCCGGGCTGTTGACGGTGACCGTCATGGGCATCGTTGTCGGCAACATGAACCTGCCGGGTATCAGCGACCTTAAACGGTTCAAGGAATACATCACGATCATGCTCGTGTCCGTCGTGTTCGTGGCACTGACCGCCGATCTCGACATTGGCTCACTCGGCGCGATCGGCTGGCGAGGTGTCGCCCTGGTCGCATCTCTGTTGCTGCTGGCGCGGCCCGTCGCAATCATGCTGGCGACGATCGGCGCCGGTATGCAATTCCGGGAGCGCGTGCTGCTCGCCTGGATAGCGCCGCGCGGCATCGTGGCCGCGGCTACGGCCGGCGTCATGGGGCCGGCCCTGGTCGATGCCGGATATCGGGCCGAGGCGCTGCTGCCCCTCGTATTTGCGATGGTTTTCGCAACGGTCTTCTTGCACGGCCTGAGCCTGAACTGGCTGTCGAACCGGCTGGGCCTCGCCTCCAAGCAGCGCGACGGCATACTCATAGTCGGCGCATCGCCATGGTCCGTCGAGCTGGCCCGTACACTGCAAGCGATGAAGCTCAACGTACTGCTGGCCGACACTTCCTGGCATAACCTGCGCCCCGCCCGGCTTGCTGGCGTACCGGTCTTCTACGGCGAAATCCTGTCGGAGTTCGCCGAGGAATCCGTCGAACTCGCTCACATTCGCGCCGTTCTGGCGGCGACCAGTAACGACGCATACAACGCGCTGGTTTGCACGGCCCTCGCGCCGGAAATCGGGCGGCAGCAGGTTCTGCAACTCGCGCTCGGCACAGCCGACCCGGAGGAAGATCCGAAGGCCCTGGCCCGACCGCGGCGAGGCGGCATTGCATTCGACAGGGACGCATATTTCGAGCAGTTGTGGCGCCACCTGGTCAGGGACTGGAAATTTTCGAAAACCCGATTGACCGACGAATACGGATATGCCGAATTCTGCGCTGATCTGCCGGACGACGCCCTCAGGATCATGCTTATTCGGGACACGAAAGACCTGCAGTTCGTCGCCGCGGATGAGGAACTCGACCCGGAGCCTGGGACGACCATCGTATACTTTGCCCGCGAACGAGATGTGGGAAAAGCAGAGGAGCAGCATGCTGAAGCCGGCCAGGGCTGAAGAAGTAAGCATCGCAGGGCCCGCAGGGCGGCTGGAGTGCATGCTGGAAAAGCCAGCGGCAGGTCACTCGCAGGGCTGCGCGATCGTGTGCCACCCGCATCCGCTGCACGGTGGAACCATGCACAACAAGGTCGTGCACACGCTCGCTCGAGCGTTCATTGCCCAGGGGCTGGCAACCCTGCGGTTCAACTTCCGCGGCGTGAGTGCAAGCGAAGGCAGCCACGATAACGGTGTCGGCGAGGTCGACGACGTGCTGGCAGCGGTCGACTGGATGGCCGGCAGGTACCCGGGACTCCCGGTCTGGCTGGGCGGCTTTTCCTTCGGTGGCGCGATGGCAATTCGGGCCGCAACCCGTCGCGACGTCGCCGGACTGATCAGTGTTGCGCCGGCCGCCTACCGCTTCGCCGGAGACCTGGCCGCGCAGCCGTCGTGCCCCTGGCTGATCGTGCACGGCGAGGCTGACGAACTCGTGCCGGTGGAAGAAACGATCGAGTGGGTAAACTCGATGGAGCCCGGGCCGGAACTCGAGGTTTTCGCCGGCACCAGCCATTTTTTTCACGGCAAGCTCGTCGAACTCAGGAATTCCGTCAGCGACTTCGTGGGCAGGCACAGCTGACGGCAAGGGCAGGAAGGTCCTGCGCTGTACCAGGGGCAAGGCGGATACCGAAATCGCGGGCAAAAAAAACCGGGCCGAAGCCCGGTTTTTGAATCCGAGTCGGTCCAGCCGCTCAGACCATGTCTTTCAGGCCTTTCAGCGCCGCGACCTTGACGGTCTTCGATGCCGGCTTGGCCTTGAAGATCATCTCCTGGCCGGTGAACGGATTGATGCCCTTCCGTTCCTTGGTGGCCGGCTTCTTCACGACGCGCATCTTGACGAGGCCCGGAACGGTGAAAATGCCCGGCGCATTACGACCGCCCAGGTTCTTCTTGATCTGACCTGCCAGTGCATCGAATACAGCCGCGACGTCCTTGCGGGTCAGGCCGGTGTCTTCTGCGATCTGGGCGAAAATCTGCGACTTCGTCGGTGCCTTTTTGGCGCCGCCATTGCTATTTGCTGCCATGAAAAAATGACTCCTGAAGAACAACGAAAGCGGGCAATACCCCGCAAAAACCGCGGCACGATACCACAAGTATCGCGGGTTGGTAAGGCGTAAAGGTCACTATTTTGCGGGAAAAACAGCGTTTTTAGGCTTGCGCCCGCCGGTCGCCATTTGCCGACAGCTCAGTCGGTATAGAACTCGCGTTTGAATCGAACATCCGACGGCATCGTCTTGCCCTCCGGCGTCACGCTTATATCGAAGATCAGGGTTTCACGATTAGCAACCGCAGTCTCTCCGATGTAATAAATGGCGTCCTGCTCCTCGATCTGCCGCATGGTGATGTTTTTCAGCTGTCCGGTAAGGTTCTGCGTCTTGACCGACACTGCACCCGTCACGGACCGCCCGGTCGCCTTGGAGATGATCGAAACCGTCAGCATTGCCCGGTTCTTGCTCCTGACGATGCTATACGCCCGGGCGACTTCCGGTGGCAACTGGTCGGTAAGCTGGGCGCTGAAGTGGATGTCATGGTCACCAATGTCTGCCGACGAAGCGCCGGCAGGCTCGGCCTGCGGAACGGTTGCATTTTCCCCCGGGCCGCCGCAGGCGGCCAGCAGCGCCCCGAGCGCCAGTATTGTTGTCGTTCTGGTGGCCAACATGATTCCGTTCCCCCCGATACGGCTTGTCGAACACTGCCAGACTATAGCCGATTGCGGCCACTTGTCCTATCCCGGCCGCATCCTGCGGGAGAACCGCGTGCCCGTTCAGGCATCCAGGTCCGGAAACTCGGGCTCGACCGGGCTGCCCGAGATCCGGAAGAGCTTGTCGCGGGCGCTCGCTCCTCGCAGGAGTTCCACGCGCGACTGCGGCACACCGTAAGCAAGCGCAAGTTGCCGGGCGACGTCCCTGTTTGCCCTGCCGTCTGCGGGCGCCGCGGTCGTCCGGACTCGCAGCGAGCCATTCTTCCAGCCCTGTATCTCGTTGCGGCTGCTCTTTGGCTGGACGCGGACCTGGACGGTGACTGAGCCGTGGTGGTCCATGGTCGAGCTCAGAACGGGATCGGCCGCAGGCTTTGCAGGAAGATCTCCACGGCCTTCAGGATCACGATCGCGAATATCGGCGATACGTCGAGTCCGCCTATCGGCGGGATGATGCGCCGGAATGGCCGCAAAACCGGGTCGGCGAGCGAGCCCGCCATTGCGCTGATCGGATTGTAGGCATGCGGCGCGACCCAGCTCAGGATGATGCGGATCAGGATCGCGAAAAAGAAAAGATTCAGGCTCAGCGTGCAAAGCCTGAGTAGCGACATCACGGTTAGTGCCCCGGCTCCCGCGCGGGTCCCCGCTATGACGAGCAGGGCAAGCAGCACGACGTACTGGATAACGAATGTAACCAGGACGGTGGCGGTATCGATGCGCCCGATCGGTGGCACGACGCGGCGCACCGGCAGGACGAGCGGCGACGTGAAGCGCAGGATGCCCTGTGCGATCGGGTTTCGGAAGTCGGCCCGGAGCAGCGGCAGCCAGAAGCGCAGCAGGAACAGCAACAGCACCAGCTGTGCCAGGGTGTCGATGATGAAATAGAGCGCCTGCGTCATCGGTTCGATTCGCCTAGTTGCTTTTTGCTTCGTTGGCCAGCTCGATTGCGCGGTTTCGCGCAACGCGTATGGCCGCCTCAAAGATATCACGGACGCCGGCTTCATCCAGGTGTTCGAAAGCCGCCTGGGTCGTGCCGCCCGGCGAACGGACCCTGTCGACCATGGCAGACATCGACTCCGTTTCGGCAGCGGCCAGCGACGTCGCGCCCCGCGCGGTTTCCACGGCGAGTGACCGGGCCGTGTCGGGGTCGAGACCGAAATGAATCCCGGACTCGATCATGATATCGATAAGTAAGTAAAAATAAGCAGGGCCGGTGCCCGAAATGGCCGTCACCGCGTCCATGTGAATTTCATCGTCTACCCAGACAACCCGGCCAACAGCGGACATGATCGCCTCCGCCAGCTCCCGCTGAGCTTCGTTCGCCCTGGCGTTCGCGATCATTGCTGAAATTCCCTGATCGATCAGGGCCGGCTGGTTCGGCATCACGCGCACGACGCAGTTGCCGCCGCCGAGCCATTCGTCAATATCGTCCAGGCGTGGACCTGCGGCTATCGACATGATGAGCGGCCGGTTCCGCCGCACGATTCCGGCCAGTTCCATGCAAACAGTCTTCAGGATCTGCGGTTTTACAGCGAACAACAGTACCTCGGCGCGGTCGGCAACGGAGGCGTTGTCTTCGGTCACCATCGCGCCGTAAAGCTCTTTGCGCAACATCGCGCCCTGGCCCGGCCTGGGCTCGGAGACGAAAAGGTCTGTCGCGTGCATTCCCCCACGCAACAAACCGCCCGCGATGGCCCTGGCCATGTTGCCCCCGCCGATGAGGCCGACCTTGTTCTTTATCACGCTCCGTTGCCTCCGTGTTGCGCGTCAGTCCCGCGCGCCGAAAATTGCCGTGCCGATGCGTACTATCGTGGCGCCCTCCTGGATCGCGGCTTCGTAATCATCGGACATGCCCATCGACAGGGTATCAAGATCGAGGCCGTCTGCGCAGAGTTCATCGAGTAGCCGGCGAAGCTCGGCGAACGGCTTCCTTTGCTCGCTGAAACCCGCGCGGATTGCCGGAATGCACATCAGCCCGCGGAGCCTGATCCCGGGCAGCCGGGCAACGCAGGCGGCGAGTTCGGGAAGGTCTTCGCTCAGCACGCCAGACTTGCCCTCTTCGCGGTCTACGTTGACCTGGATGCAGACATTCAGGTCGGGCGCGTGCTGCGGCCGTTGCTCGCTCAGGCGCCTGGCAATCTTCGCCCGATCGATCGTGTGCACCCACTGGAAAGATTCGGCTACCGCTCGCGACTTGTTCGTCTGCAAATGACCGATGAAGTGCCATACCAGGTCCTTGCGGCCGGCGGCTTCGATCTTCGTGACGCCTTCCTGGACGAAGTTCTCTCCGAAGTCCAGCTGGCCGGCTGCTGCAGCCTCGAGAATCGCTTCCACCGGCTTTTTCTTGCTGACGGCGAGCAGCCGTACCGAATCCGGAGAGCGACCGGCACGCAGGGCAGCCTCGGCCAGCAAATCGTGGATTTTCCCCAAGTTTTCCGTGATGTTAATCACGTTTTGCTCGCAGTGCTCCGCTATACTAGGCAACATTCGGCCGGGGTTATGGTAAGTCGGCCGGCAATATCCAGAGGAAAATGTATGGCTGTAGATGTCGCTCAGCTATTGTCGTTTACCGTCAAGAACAATGCATCGGACCTGCACCTGTCCGGCGGCGTTCCGCCGATGATTCGCGTCGATGGCGATATAAAGCGAATCAATATGCCGGCGCTGACGCACAAGGATGTCAATAGCATGATTTACGACATCATGAATGACAAGCAGCGGAAGGACTACGAAGAGTTCCTGGAGACCGATTTTTCCTTCGAGATACCCAAGCTCGCCCGCTTCCGCGTGAACGCATTCAACCAGAATCGCGGTTCGGCCGCCGTGTTCCGAACCATTCCGTCGGAAATACTGACGCTGGACGACCTGGGCGCGCCGAAAATATTCAAGGACATCTCGATGCATCCGCGCGGGCTCGTGCTGGTCACTGGCCCGACCGGGTCCGGCAAGTCGACGACCCTGGCCGCGATGATCGACTACGTTAACGACAACAAGCCGGACCACATACTGACGATCGAGGACCCGATCGAGTTCGTGCACGAGAGCAAGCGTTCGCTGATAAACCAGCGCGAAGTGCATCGCGATACGCTCGGGTTCAACGAGGCACTGCGTTCGGCTCTGCGCGAGGACCCCGACGTCATTCTCGTGGGCGAACTTCGCGATCTAGAGACGATTCGGCTGGCCCTGACGGCCGCCGAAACGGGCCACCTGGTATTCGGCACGCTGCACACGAGTTCGGCGGCCAAGACGATTGACCGCATCGTCGATGTCTTCCCGGCCGCTGAAAAGGAAATGGTACGCGCAATGCTGTCGGAGTCATTGCGCGCCGTCATCTCGCAGACACTGCTCAAGCGCATCGGCGGCGGCCGCATAGCGGCTCACGAGATCATGATCGGCACACCGGCTATCCGGAACCTGATTCGCGAAGGCAAGATCGCCCAGATGTACTCGGCGATTCAGACTGGCCTGGCATCGGGAATGCAGACGCTGGACCAGAACCTGGCCGAATTGATGGCCAAGGGGCTTATCAGCAAGGAAGAAGCCAGGTTCAAGGCAGTCAACAAGGAAAACTTTTGACGATAGCCGGGGGAAGACCGGCCGTCTGACGGGAGGCAGGCAATGGATCGCGAACAAGCAGTCAGGCTTACACAGAATCTGCTCAGGAAAATGGTCGAGAAGGACGGCTCGGACCTTTTCGTTACTGCGGGGTTCCCGCCCGCTATCAAAGTAGACGGGCAGATATACAAGGCGACGGATACGGCGCTGTCGCCCGAGCAATCCTCGATGATGGTTCGTTCCCTGATGAACGACAAGCAGGTCAAGGAATTCGACGCGACGAAAGAATGCAACTTCGCGATCAGCCCGCAGGGCATCGGCCGTTTCCGTGTCAGCGCGTTCATTCAGCAGGGTAATGCGGGCGCTGTTCTGCGTACGATCACGACGGAGATTCCGACGTTCGAAGATCTCGACCTGCCCCCTATCCTGAAAGATGTGGTCATGAACAAGCGGGGTCTGGTGATCGTCGTGGGCGGAACCGGTTCCGGTAAGTCGACGACACTGGCCGCGATGATCGGGCATCGCAACGAAAACTCGAAAGGGCACATAATTTCGATCGAGGACCCGATCGAATACGTTCACCCGCACAGGGGCTGCGTGATCACCCAGCGAGAAGTCGGCGTCGACACTGATTCCTGGCACGCAGCGCTGAAGAACACGCTGCGACAGGCGCCGGACGTAATCATGATCGGCGAAATTCGAGACCGTGAAACCATGGAGTACGGAATCCAGTTCTCGGAGACCGGCCACCTGTGCCTTGCAACGCTGCACGCGAACAGCGCCAACCAGGCGCTGGACCGCATTATCAATTTCTTCCCGGAGGAGCGGCGCCAGCAGTTGCTGATGGACCTGTCACTGAACATGCGCGCATTCGTTTCGCAAAGACTCATTCCGCGCGAAGGCGGCGTGGGACGGATCGCTGCATTGGAGATCATGCTTAACACGCCGCTGATCGCTGACCTGATATTCAAAGGCGAGGTCGGCCACATTAAGGAGATAATGGCGAAGTCCACCCGGCTCGGCATGCAGACTTTCGACCAGGCACTGTTCGGCCTGTTTGAAGAAGCGGTTATTTCCTACGAGGAGGCGATGCGCAACGCCGATTCGAAGAACGAACTGCGCCTGAAGATCAAGCTCGAGAGCAAGCGGGATGCCTCGCTCGCAGACCAGCAGTCGGACAGCCTGCGCATCGTCGAAGAGGATACGGCCCGGACCTTCTGAGCCGTCGGCATGGATAAGCTATGAACGTCAAACCACTTTTCAAACTGATGGTCGAGAAGAAGGCGTCGGACCTGTTTTTCGCGCCTTTCGCACCGGCCAAGATCAAGATTGACGGCAAGATCATGCCGGTCAACAAGCTCGAGATGACGCCCAAGATGGTAAAACAGGCGGCGATCGAGCTGATGGACGAGGACCTGCTGGAAACGTTCACCCGCGAGCTCGAGGTCGACTTCGCGATCTCGGAGCCCGGCCTGGGGCGCTTCCGCGTCAATGTCTTCCACCAGCGCGGCAACGTCGCCATGGTATTGCGCTACATCACCTCGGAGATGCCGAACCTGGACGAGCTCGGCATGCCGGACCAGCTCAAGGAGCTGGTGATGCTGAAACGCGGCCTCGTGCTGATGGTCGGAGCCGCCGGCAATGGCAAATCGACTACGCTGGCGGCGATGATCGATTACCGTAACGAGAATTCCTCGTCACACATCATCACGATTGAAGACCCGATAGAGTTCCTGCATCCGAACAAGCAGTCGATCGTCAACCAGCGTGAGGTCGGCCTAGATACCAAGTCTTACGGACGTGCGCTGCGCAGTGCGATGCGCGCGGCGCCCGATGTCATCCAGATCGGCGAGATCCGCGACCGCGAGTCCATGCAGTCGGCCATCGACATGGCCGGCACGGGCCACCTCGTGCTGGCGACCCTACATGCCAATAACTCCCCGGAAACACTGGACCGAATCATCAACATGTTTCCGCAGGAACAACATTCGCAGGTGTTCATGGATCTCGCGCATTACCTTCGAGCGATCATCTCGCAGCGGCTAGTGCGTGCGCGGAACGGCAAGCGGGTCGCCGCGGTCGAGCTGATGCTGAATACGCCGCATATCCGCGACCTCGTTCTCCGCGGCGACATTTCCTCGGTCAAGGAAGCGTTGCAGCAGAGCGGCGAGCGCGGCGTCCAGAATTTCGACGACGCGCTGCTGAGTCTGTACAAGGCCGGTACGATCACGCTCGAGGAAGCTATGATGCATGCCGACTCGCGCGCGAATCTCGAGGCCAAGGTCAACTACGGCGGCTGATCCCGTCGCTTGCGCACAGGGAAGCGGCGTCGGTCGGGCGCCGTTTTTCGTTCCGGCGGCGATCGGCAGAATCATCGGCGTCATGGCATACGCGGGTACCCGCTTCGAAACCTCACGCATCGCTCACCCCGTGGCGGCGGCCTTCAGGTCCTGAGTATGCCGCGCCGGGGCCTGCCCGTCGCATATGTCTCGCTGGTCACCGGGGCGCCGGCGTCGAGCAGGGCCTGTCGATGTTCGCCGATCGGCGTGCGTAACGACAACTCCTCGAATGGCCGTAGCGAAGAGAATGCCGGGTGATCGAGGACGTGATCGGCAAAGTGCCGGGTTCGGGGCCACCGGGACGGGTCGACCTCGTACTTCGAAAACGAGGCGTTGCGAAAAAAACTCGCAATTGCAATGTCCGCGATCGAGATAGCCCCGAACAGGTAGCCGGCGGTCGGAAGGCGCGCCTCCAGGTAGTCGAGTATCGACGGAATTTCGCGGTCGATCGTGTGGCGAAGCTGAATCTCGTCGACCGCCTGGCCCCAGACGAAGCGGTTGATGACGAGGTTGTTGAACAGGCGCCAGATGAATACCTCGCCCATGCGGCTGTCGGCAAACTCCTCGAGCCAGCGAGCGTTGGCCCGGAGTTCGGCGCTGGCCGGAAGCAGCGCCGGTTCGGGGAAGCGATCCTCGAGGAACTCGCAGATCACGGTGGAGTCCGGCAGCGCAACCCGGTCATCGATGTATACGGGTATCCTTCGCAGCGGGCTGACTCTCGAGAACTCGTCGTTGCCGAAGAAAGGAACAATTGGATCGATGCGGTAGTCCACGCCCTTTATCTGCAGGCAGACCAGGGTTTTTCGAACGTATGGCGAAAGGTAGGATCCGATGATTGTGACGGACATGCGCCGTTGTCCCCCCCGCATTGTGATCCCGCAAAACACAGCGGGGCGACTTCAGTCATCGATCGCCTGGTATACCAGTGCGCGCAGCTTGCCGTGGTCGTCGATTTCACGCGCCGGTATTAGTTGCGTGAAATAGACGACGAGCAGGTCCTCGGCGGGATCGACCCAGTACGACGAATGATAAGCGCCGCCCCAGCCATACTCGCCTTCCGAGCCGGGGACGCCGCGCGAGCCGAGATCCTCGACTACCGAGAAACCGAGCCCGAAGCCGACCCCGTCGCGGAAGGGGACGTCATGCAGGTGGTCGGCGGTCATCAGTTCCACGGTCTTACGGGACAGGATCCGCTTGCCGTCCAGTTCCCCGCCGTTCTGCAGCATCTGCAGGAACAGGGCGTAATCGGTCGCAGTCGACAGGAGGCCGGCCCCACCCGAGTAGCTCCTGCGCGGCCCATCGACGTAAGCACCCTGGCCAACCATCCCGCCGTTGGCAGGAGCCCGCTCGAGGCTGCCATCCTCGCCGGCCGAGTAGACAACCGCGAGCCGATCCCGCTTTTCGGGCGGCAGGTAGAAGTGCGTATCTCGCATGCCCAGCGGTTCGAAGATCCTGGTTTGCAGGAAATCCGCCAGGCTCTGGCCAGATGCCTCGTCGATCACGACTCCGAGTATGTCGGTAGAGTAGCCGTACAGCCAAGCGGAACCGGGCTGTGAGTCGAAGGGCAGAGCCGCGATGCGCTCTACTGTGCTTGCGATGGGTTCGTCCCGGTCGGCGAAATACCACCCCTGGATGCCGGCCTGTTCCCAGAGTTCGGCCGCCGGGCCGTAGCCATAGCCAATTCCGGCGGTATGCGTCAGGAGGTCACGGATCGAGATCGGGCGGTCTGCGGGCACGATGTCATAGCCGCCGCTTTCGCGCGGTACGGCGACGGTCGTGTCGGCGAACGCGGGCAGGTAGCTGGCGAGGTGGCCCGTGGTCAGCGGCCGTCCCTCTTCACTGGAGCATCATGATGCCGACACTGACGATCGCCTTCGTCTGCAACGCGATCCGGAAGATCGAGTCGTGGCGCATCGGCGTGCCGGCCTCTACGTTCGCCAGGCCGAAGGACTCGAGATATGCGATACGTCCATGCCGTGCGACCAGGGCCACGGCGCCTGCGAGCCGGCCGTCGTCCACGTAGCGCTGCAGGGTGGCAGATACCTGCTCGAGGCGGGTCGGCGACAGGCCGACGTCTGCGGGTCGAACGGTTTGCAGCCCCTGGCCAGAAGCGAACTCGGCGAACAGCGCCGCCGCCAGCAACGCGATCGTGGCGAGGCGAAGGGAAGGTCGTGCCATCGGCTGCCTACCTGGTCCTGGAACAGTGGGATCGAGTTTTGCAGTGCTCGGCTTCGTCGAAGTATCGAGCCTGGCTGCCCCGCGGCGCAAGCAGGCATCGGCGCCGTCTCGCCGGCAATCCGTCGAATCGCCGCCCGTTGCAGGCCCGCGCCTCGGTGGCTTCGACGCCGCGGCCGGGCATTGCCGGGGGACGAAGAATCAATCCGGAGCCAGGTCGAAGGTCGCCGTGACGCTGGCCTCGATCCTGATCTCGCCGGTGCCGTAGGTTTCCGACGCCGGCTGGCCCATACCCATGGCCGCGTCTGCCATCATGCGTTCCCGGTAAAAGGGCTGCGGGACGGCGACGCCGAGCGTCGTGACCTGCCGGGCGGCCCCGAGCTTCGCACCGAGCGTTTCGGCCAGCAGCCGGGCATTGGCCTCGGCATCGCGCGCCGCCGCCGCGAGCGCTGCGCGGCGCAGCTCCTTTTCGCGGCTGGACAGGAGTTGCGGCGGCGAGACCTGGTTGACGCCGGCATCAACGGCTCCCTCCAGCAGTTCGCCCAGCCTGTCGAGATCGGTCAGACTTACCTCGAATTGCCGCTGGACCAGGTAGCCGATCAGTTCCTGCCTGCGCGCCACGTCATTCCAGCGATATTCCGGGTGGATCGTCAGTCCCGACGAGCGCACGTCCTTGTCTTCCAGGCCGAGCTTTTTAGTGACGGCGAGGAATGCCCGGGTGACGGTCAGCGCATCGGAACGCGCCTTTTCCATCTCTGCGTGCCGCGCCTCGATCGCCATGTCGACTCGCGCATGGTCCGGCGCTGCGCTGACTTCGCCGCGCCCGTCGACGGTGACGGTGCGCGGACTATCTTCCGCCGCGGCCGGGGTGGCCAGCATCAGGAATACGCTCAGAGTAGCCAGGCAAGACCGGTACATGCAGGAATCCTCCTAGAATATTTGTCGGGCATCCGGGCGGATGTCCGGGCACGGCGTAGTTGGACCGTGCCCACGGTGCTTTCGTTCGCCTGCCGCATGGGTACTTTTGCTCCGTTCGCCGAGACATTTCAACCGCCCGCTTGATTATCGCCGCGAGCGGGGCGCTAAATGGAGCCCGCACAGGGAGGGGAAATGAACGGTCGCACTGTAATTGCCGCGGTCGCGCTCGCGACGCTGGCAGGCGCCGCCCAGGGTCTGCGGGTCGTGGCCGTTGCCGACGAGCCTGTCGAGGTCGAAGTGACGGCGGAAACCTTTGGCTGCATAAGGGACATGACGCCGGTCCGGCATTTCTACGTCGACAACCTGGCGGGCGACCTCGAGGCCACGCTCGCGGTCGCCAACTCGCCGACCGGTGGCAAGTATCCGCCCGGCTCGGTCGTACAGCTGATTCCCACCGAAGTCATGGTCAAGCATGGCGAGGGGTGGAATGCCGCCACCCGGGACTGGGAATTCTTTGAACTCGAGGTATCGCGAGACGGTTCGCGGATTGTGAATCGCGGTTTTGCCGACGTCGTCAATCGATTTGGAGGCAACTGTTTTGCCTGCCACGTTCGAGCCAGGCCGGAATGGGACCTGATCTGTGAGAAGGACCACGGCTGCGATCCGGTGCCCGTGAGTGCCGAGCAGATACTCGAGCTGCAGCGTACGGATCCGCGTTGCGGGACGGCGCCGGCCGAGCAGCAGTAAAGGGGCGGTTTCAGGCGGCGGCGAAGACCCGGGCGGCGTCGAATACCGGCCCGTCAACGCACACGCGTTTCATCGCAGGTCCCTCGTCTGTCTGTACCAGCACGGCGCAGCCGGCGCAGCCACCGACCGCGCAGGCCATGTACTCCTCCAGCGAGACCTGGCAGGGCAGGCCGAAGCGAGCGGCAAGTGCCGCAACCGCCTTGAGCATCGGGGTCGGGCCGCACGAGAAAACCTCCACTTCGGCCAACGCACTGTCGTCCAGGCTCGCAAGATAGCGCTCGGCCAGGCCGGTGACGTAGCCGCGGTACGTGCCGGGAAAACCGGTGAGGCTCGCGAGTCGGCCCGCGACACCCCAGTCCTCCAGCAGCCCGAGATTCCGGTCGACATCGGCGTCGATCCAGCCGGCGGCTATTGCGGATCGTCGGAGTTCGAAGGGGAAAGGCAGCTCGGACCCCATGATGGCCAGCGGTTGCCAGTTCCCGGCATCGTTCAGCAGGGTTTCGGCGAGAAAAATCATCGGCGGGATGCCCACGCCACCGCCGATCAACAGCGTCCGCGGTCGCTTCGCGTCGGGCCTGAATCCCTTGCCGATCGGGCCCAGGGAGCTCACGCGGTCGCCGGGTTCCTTGTGGCCGAGCGAGAACAGCCCCTCCCCGACCACCTTGAACAGCACCTCGATCCAGCCCTCGTCCGCATTCGCGCGCATGATCGACAGCGGACGTCGCATCGGGATCGTATGATCGCACTGGACATGCACGAAGCTGCCCGCTGTCGCCCGGGTGGCGCACTTCGGCGAACGCAGGCGCAGGATAAACTGGCCGCCGGGATGCCTGTCGATCGAAAGGACTTCCGCGTCCTCGACGAAAATTGTGCCGCGGTGCGGCCGGGCGGGGTCGCTCATGGCCGGCTCATCGCTGTTCGCGGGCAGCCATTACCGAGGCCAGCACGGCCATCCGGACTGCGACCCCGTTGGTCACCTGCCGCGTGATCCGCGACTGCGGACCGTCGGCAAGCGATGACTCGATTTCGATACCGCGATTCATGGGGCCCGGATGCATGACGATTGCGCCCTTCGCAGCGCGTTTCATGCGCTCGTGGGTGACGCCGAAGCGGGCGTAATATTCGTCGATGCTGGGAATTCCCTCGTAGCTGCCGATACGCTCGCGCTGGATGCGCAAAGCCATCACGACGTCAGCGCCGCGCATGGCGGCGTCCAGATCGTTCGTCAGCGTCGCGCCCGGGAAGTCCGCCGGCGAAGGCGCAAAGGCGTCCGGTGACACCAGGCAGAGCTCGCCGACGGCCAGTGTGTTGAGCCCTTCAGCGGCCGACCGGGCGACGCGTGAGTGTGCGATATCGCCGACGATCACGACCTTGAGATCTTCGAAGCGTCCCTTGGCCTGGCGCATGGTCAGCAGGTCCAGTAGTCCCTGCGTCGGGTGCGAAATGTGCGCTTCGCCGCCGTTCAATACGCTGACGTGATCGTGGACGTGCCGCGCGATAAAGCTCGTAACGCCGGCTCCGGCGTCGCGAACCACGAACACATCGATCTGCATCGCCTGCAGGGAATAAATCGTGTCGAGGACGCTCTCTCCCTTCTTGCGCGAGGACATGTTGACGTCGAGATTCAGTACGTCCGCGCCTAGCCGCTTGGCGGCGAGTTCGAAGGAGGCACGCGTGCGCGTGCTGGGCTCGAAGAACAGGTTCGCGACAGTGCGGCCGCGCAGCGCGCTGCTCCGGATCACCGGCTGGTGGAGCGGGCTCAGGTAGCTCTCCGCCAGGTCCAGCAACTCGGTCAGCCCGACGCGGGAAAGCCCCTTGAGCGTCAGCAGGTGTCGCAGGCGGCCATTGGCGTCGAGTTGCAGCTCGCTGGCGTCAGGCAGTCCGGTGGCGGCGGTTTTCGGCGATGCGCTCATCGGTCGCGGATTTTACCCGCAATGACCTCCGATGTTTCGGCAATTTTCGGCCAGCCAGCGCTCGGCGATCAGGGCGGCCGCGGCGGCGTCTACCTGCTCCTTGCGTATCCGGCCGCGTCTGCCCCGGGTGCGTTCATCCCGCAGCCGGGCCTCGGCCTCGATCGAGGAATAACGTTCGTCGACCATGCTGACGGGAATTCCGAAACGGCCGAGTTCGAGCCCGAAGCGGCGCGCTTCCTCCCCCAGATCCGACGGGGAACCGTCGGCATGCGACGGCAGTCCGACGATCAGTCGGTCCGGGCGCCATTCCCGGATCCATTTCTCGAGGAGGGTCCAGTCCGGGCCGCCGGCTCCATTGCCCGCGGTTCCGACAGCCGTAGCCGAACCGGTAACGGTCTGGCCGACGGCGACGCCGATGCGCCGCCGCCCGTAGTCGAATGCCAGCAGGGTTTCGGGCCTGCCGCGCTCAGGCGTGCCCGGCATCGGTGGAGAGCAGGCGGATATCGACCCCGAGAGCGCCCGCTGCGGCGCTCCAGCGTTGCTCGAAGGGCACGTCGAACAGCAATTCCGGCGTCGCCGGCACACTGAGCCAGGAGTTGGCGAGCATCTCGGCCTCGAGCTGCCCGGCTTCCCAGCCGGCGTAGCCGAGGGCGACCAGCGTCTTCTCCGGACCGCGGCCTCCGGCCATCGCATCGAGGACGTCGCGGGACATGGTCAGCCGTATCTCGGGCGAAACCGTCATCGAGCTCTCGAAGTCCCGCCCCGGGCTGTGCAGCACGAAGCCGCGCTCGCGTCCGACCGGCCCCCCGTCGAGGACGGCCTGTGCCGCGACTTCTGCGTCAATCTCGGCAATATTCAGCTGCTGGAGCAGGACGCCAAGGTTCATGTCGGAGGGACGATTGATGATGATGCCGAGGGCGCCGTCCGCGTTATGTTCACAGACGAGGGTGACCGTGCTGCAGAAGGTCGGGTCCTGCATCCCGGGCATCGCGATAAGTAGTTGATTGCTAAACGAACCGGCCGAGCTCATGCGGACAGTATCGGCGCTGGGGGCCGAATAAACAACCGAGGCCCGCTCAGTTGAGTGCCGCGGTGGCCTGCAGGCCCTGGTTATCGAAGCGCCACTTGTAAAGGAAATTGAGTTCCGGATGGTCCGCTCGCACGGCCTCGGGGAAGGGTTCGAACGGCGCCGCCCGCTGCAGGATGTTCAGGGCAGCCTGGTCGATGAGCCGCGAGCCGGAAGAGCGGCGGATGACGACGCTCGCGAGCTGCCCGGCCGCATCGATGGTCACCTCGAGCGTCGGGCTGCCGCTCAGACCCTGCAGGGCCGCCTGTTCCGGCAGGTACCGCGTGCCGATCGACTCGATCTTCCGCTTCCACCGGTCGACGTATCCCGCTATCTGGGATTCCTTGGTATCTGCGCTGATGACGATCGGCTGGCGATTCCGGTCGCGCACAAGGAAATTGGCGCGTAGTTCCTGCGGCAACGGCAGCGTCGTCTCGGCACCGGATTCCAGCAGCGCGGCTTTCGCCTCTTCCGGTGCCGGATCGAGCCGACGCTCGTTGTAGATCTTGTCGCGCTGGGTCGCGAACGCGGCAAGGATTTCGTCGGTCGACCGGTCCTGCACGAAAACGTCGTCGGGGGCGTTGCCGTCCTCGACGCCGGCGCTGTCTACCGGAACGCTGCTCTCGAGCGGGGCGCCGGGGCGGGTTTCCAGATCCGTGTTGCCGCTGCCACGCTGGCTGGCCTGCGCCAGGTAGGCCGCCGGGTCTTCGCGGTCGAAACTCCGGTCCGGGTCGGCGACGATCGTGACTTCGAGCGAGACAGCCTCCGAGGCCAGCCCGTCGAGTGCCGCGTTGAAGGTCACCCCGATAATCAGGATGCCGTGCACGAGGGCCGCGAGAAACAGCATCGGCGGCAGGCGGTCGGGTACGGGTCCCGGCGTCAGTTCGACGATGCCCGACGGAGTCCCTCCGGGCGCAGCAATTGTGTCCAGATCAGCCATAGTGCCGGAGTACGACTCCCGGATTCAGGTGCCCAAGCCTTGCTTCCGTGTCCAGTTTACGCGCCTCGCCAGGCCCGAAGTGAGACGCAGTTCACCTGACGAATCAATAAGAAGCGCGAACTTTATGCCCAATTGCTCACAAGTTTGGTCAAAATCGGCTGCGCCTGCAACTACCAGCGCGGTCGCGGCGGCGTCCGCCAGCTCCGGGTCCTCGTGCACGACCGTCACGGCCGCGGTTTCGCTGACCGGGTAGCCGCTGGACGGGTCGAGGATATGAGCGTAGCGGCGCCCCTCGAATTCGAAGAAGCGCTCGTAATCGCCGGAGCTGACCACCGCTTCTCCCGGGGCGGCCTCGATCCAGCCGACGATGCCCGGCTCGCGGGGCGCCCTGATGCCGATGCGCGCGGCACGACCGTGCACGACACCCAGCACCAGCAGGTCGCCCCCGATGTCGATGACGGCGTTCGAGATCCCGTGGGATTCGAGGATCCGGGCGCTGCGGTCGAGCAGCGCACCCTTCGCGATCCCGCCGAGATCGAGCATCACGGCGGCTGAGCGGCTTCCGAGTCGGTCGGCCTGCCAGGCAAGGCTCATCCCCGACGGGCGCTCGGCCATGACCGCCTCGATCGCCGAGTCCGGCGGCGGGCGCCAGCTCTCGCGATCCAGTTCGTTGAAACCCCAGAGCTCGGTCAGCCGGCCGATCGCGGGATTGAATCGACCGCCTGTGCGAGCCTCGAGTTCGACAGCGCGCCGAAGCAGGTCGGCGAGATCCGGGCTGACGTCGATCGTCTGTCCGTCCGCGAGCGCCGCGTTGATGCGCATGAGTTCGCCGGGGTCACCGCCGTCCGGCTTGGGCCACGGGTACCAGTCCCGGTCGATACGCCGATAGTCGGCCTGAAGTTCGCTCATCGCGGCCGTGTAGTCCGCTCGGCGCGCGTCATAGACACTGAGTGTGACCAGTGTGCCGAAAGCATAGGACTGCTGCTCGAAATCCTGGCGCGCGTCGCACCCGAGGGCCAGGCTGGCGACCGACAGCAGGATCAGGCGCGCGCGGCGGCCCGCGGCCAGCCCGTCAACCCAGCTTCTTGTCGATTGCATCGAACAACAGGCCCGCGATATTCAGCTTGAACATCTTGTCTAGTTCGCGTATGCCGGTGGGGCTGGTCGAATTGACTTCGGTCAGGTAGTCGCCGATGACGTCGATGCCGCAGAACAGGACGCCGTTTTCGCTCAGAACCGGGCCGACGCGTTCGCAGATGTGCCGGTCCCTCGCGCTCAGCTCGCGGCCTTCGCCGACAGCCCCCATCACCAGGTTGCCGCGCCCGTCATCTCCTGCCGGGACCCGGGCGAGCGCGCAGGGCACGGCCGTGCCGTCCACGATCAGGATGCGTTTGTCGCCGCTCTTGATTTCCGGGATGAATACCTGGGCCATGGCGAAGCGCCGCCCATGGTCGGTCAGCGTTTCTATGATGACATTCGTGTTGCTGTCGCCATGCCGCGCGATGAATATCGACCGCCCGCCCATGCCGTCCAGAGGTTTGACGACGACGGTCCTGTGCTCGGACACGAAGCGCTTCATTTCTGCCATGGATCGCGTCACGAGCGTCAGCGGCGTGCAGTCGGAAAACCACGCCGTGAACACTTTTTCGTTCATGTCCCGCAGCGCCCTGGGCTTGTTGACCACCAGTGCCCCGGCGAGCTCCGCTCGTTCGAGAATGTAGGTCGTATAGATATATTCCATGTCGAACGGGGGGTCCTTGCGCATCAGGATGACGTCGAGTTCGCCGAGGCGCAGCTCCTTTTCGTCGCCCTTCTCGTACCAGCGCTCCAGGTCGTCCTGAACGCGCAGCAGGCGCGCTCGCCCGATGGCCTCGCCGCCGATCAGTCGCAGATCGTGCTGCAACATGTAATGGATCTCGTAGCCGCGGCGCTGGGCCTCCAGCATCATCGCGAGCGAGCTGTCTTTCTTGGGTGTTATCGACTCGATCGGATCCATGACGATGCCGAGTCGGCGTTGGTCGTTTGCCATAGGGTCGGGGTCCCGCTCGATTTGAGTGACAGCGACGTGAGGCGGTCGCGAGTTGGCCGTAACTATACCGTGGCATCCGTTGCGGCAGTACTACGCAGCGCCGTCGGGACGCGTCGTGGCAGGGCCCGATGTCGACCTCCGCCGACCCGGCAAAATGCCCGGAATCTCAATAAAAATCAGCCGACTCGACCATGCCGGCCGTGCTGTGGGGCGCGTCGTAGCGGCGATTTGGTCAATATGGTACAAGACAGCCTTCTGCGGCTGGATATTATGGAAACTGCATCCGGAAACGCCGCAATCGGGGACCGCTGCCCGGGCTCGGGGCCGCGTATCGGGCGAGGAAAATCGGTGGCAAGTAACGCAGCGCGCAGTCTGAACGGACTCAAGATCCTGGTCGTGGACGACAGCAAGACGATTCGGCGCACCGCCGAGACGCTGCTGACAAAAGAGGGTTGCCAGGTTTTCACCGCAATCGACGGCTTCGATGCGCTGTCCAAGATCGCAGACCACCAGCCGGACCTGATCTTCGTCGACATCATGATGCCGAGGCTGGACGGATACCAGACCTGCTCTCTCATAAAACACAACAAGACCTTCAAGGATACCCCCGTGATCATGCTGTCGAGCAAGGACGGCCTCTTCGACCGGGCGCGTGGCCGCATCGTCGGCTCCGAACAGTACCTGACGAAGCCGTTTACGAAAGACGAACTCCTCAACGCGATTGCAAAGCAAGTCAACTAGGGATTGCAAGCATGGCTGTGGTTCTCATCATCGATGACTCTCCGACCGAACTGCACCTGTTCCAGAACATGCTGGAAAAGAGCGGCTTCGGTACGCTGGTCGCCGATAATGGCGAAGACGGTATACGGCAAGCCCGGAAAGCCCTGCCCGACTGCATTCTCATGGATGTCGTCATGCCGGGCATGAATGGCTTCCAGGCAACGCGCAAGCTGACGAAAGATCCGGCTACCGCGAGGATCCCTGTCATCATGGTGACCACCAAGGATCAGGAAACCGACAAGATCTGGGGGATGCGCCAGGGTGCCGTCGACTATATCGTCAAGCCGGTGACTGCGAAGGATCTGGTCGCCAAGATCAACGCAGTGATGGCAGGCTGAATGGGCGCGGTGGCCGAGCTGGAAGCGCTCATCGAGCAGCCGTTCGAGTTGCTCCAGGAAATGGAGCGCCGTAGCCGCGCCGCGCTGGCCGGCAAAGCCGGTGGCGACCTGCAATCGGAATGGGTCGGAATCGGGTTCCGGATCGGCCAGGAAAACTTCGTCGCCGACCGCAACCAGGTCCGCGAAGTGTTGATGCTCCCGGATGCAACGACACGCGTGCCGGGCACGAAGCGCTGGGTACTCGGGATCGCCAATTTGCGAGGTCATCTATTGCCG
Organism: Gammaproteobacteria bacterium; assembly: GCA_029884165.1. GTDB lineage: Bacteria > Pseudomonadota > Gammaproteobacteria > Steroidobacterales > Woeseiaceae > JAOUIH01. The sequence continues at coordinate 22,605 of JAOUIH010000014.1, forward strand.
CTGATCGACGTCAAGCTGCTGCTGGGCGGCGGGCGAACCACATTGCGGCGCACGACTCGCGTCATATCGGTCAACCACCGTGAGATACCCGCCGGCCTTATCGTCGACGAGGTGCTGGGGTTCCGCCGGTTTACCGACAGCGATTTCAGCGAAACCTGGCCCGAGACCGCGGTCCGCTGCGATACGTTCCTGAAAGGCGCGTACCGCCGCGGAAACGATGTCTGGCCGATTTTCGGGCTGCGCGAATTTGTCGAAAGCAGCACATTCTTACAGGCCGCCGCCGACTGACGGCGAGGTCCCGAACAACCATTGAAGCGTCGCGAAATCATGGCTACCAAACAACAAACATCCTCTGCGTTCAAGACGGCTGCGGCAGTGCTGGCTGTGTTGCTGATCGTTGCGGCCGGCCTCGTCTACCTGCAGGGCACGGCAGGCGGTACGGCGCAGTCCCCCGCACTGGCGGCCCTGTCGCAGGGGATCCCGTTGCACGCTGCAAGCGCAATAACCACCGGACAGGACGGCTTCGATCGGCTCGCGCAGGACCTGGAGGAACTGCGGTCGGAGCGGCGTCGGGCGAGCCTTCCCGGCAGCCGATCGGACTGGGATGCCCTCGAGCGGCATGCGTCAGCGCTGCTCGAGCGGCGTGCATCGCTGCAGGCGGTCGCGGCTGCCACCCGCGAGCTCGGCTCGAGTTTGCCGGGTCTTCTCGCCGCGGCGGACGAACTGATGGGCGCCTCGGGCGCGACGTCAATCATCCAGCAGTTCCAGCAACGCGCGCTGTCGTTGCAGCAGGCGCTGCAGGCGCTGGCCATGAGCGCCGATCCACGCCAGGCTGCGGCCGCCATTGCGGCGGACCTGGCTTTTCTCCGGCAGGTTACCGACGGGCTTGCCGGCGAAACCACGCCGCTGGACATTGCCCCGGTCGACGAAACGACCCGGGAGGTAACCCTGGTACCAATGGCGAGCGACCTGGCGATAGTTGAAGAGCGCGTCAACGAAGCGCTGGGTCGCGTCGACGGTATCGGGAACGTCGCCGCAGACCTCGGAGGGTTGAACAGTGCCGCGGCGGCGCTGTACGGAAGTTCGTTCGGTGCCGGTGCGGGGTCGGCGCTGCCCGCCTTGCTCGCCGCGCCGATCATCCCGGTCGGGCTGCTCGTCATAGCACTCCTGATCGTCGGTATCCTGTTCGCCCTGCACACGCGGATGGCCGTATTCGAACAGACGGCGCGTGTTCAGGCTGAGCAGAACGACAGGAACCAGCAGGCCATCCTGCGATTGCTGGATGAACTCGGAAGTCTCGCCGACGGCGACCTGACCGTCGAGGCGACGGTGACGGAGGACATTACCGGCGCGATCGCCGATTCGATCAATTATGCGATCGAGAAGCTGCGCGAACTCGTCGCGACGATCAACGAGACGGCGATCATGGTCGATTCCGCTGCAAAGCAAACGGAGAACACGGCGGCGCACATGGCGAAAGCCGCGGATCACCAGAAACGCGAAATCAGTGCCGCGAGCGAATCGATCGTCTCGATGGCGTCGTCGATCGAGGAGGTGTCCGGTAACGCCGAACGCTCCTCCGATGTCGCACGCCATTCCGTTGAAGTCGCGCACAAGGGCGGGGAAGCGGTCCGGCGCACGATCGACGGCATGAATACGATCCGGGAAACGATTCAGGACACGTCAAAGCGCATCAAGCGGCTCGGCGAAAGCTCGCAGGAGATCGGCAACATCGTCGAGCTGATCAACGATATCGCGGAGCAGACAAACATTCTCGCTCTGAATGCGTCGATCCAGGCCTCGATGGCAGGAGAAGCCGGTCGTGGTTTCGCCGTTGTCGCGGACGAAGTGCAGCGGCTCGCCGAGCGTTCGACGAATGCCACGAAGCAGATCGAGGTCCTCGTCCGGACGATCCAAGCGGATACGAACGAGGCCGTCGTCTCGATGGAGCGAAGCACAACGGACGTCGTCGGCGGAGCGCTGCTGGCGGAAAACGCCGGCGCTGCGCTGGACGAGATCGAGCAGGTTTCCAATCAGATCGCAAGTCTCGTGCAAAATATCTCCGAATCTGCGCGTCAACAGGCGAAAGCGGCAGCGGATGTAACGCGGCGCACGACCCGGTTGAAGGAATTTAGTGACCAGACCGGCAAGGCCACGACGGCGACCGCTGCGTCGATATCGAAGCTGTCCGTGCTTGCCTCACAGCTCAGGCAGACCGTTGCCGGCTTCACGCTGCCGAGTGCTGCTTTGCAGACGAGTGCGCTCGTGGGGCGGCGCAATGGCGCGACTCCTGTCCGCGCCGTCGGGGGCAAGGCCGCGAGCTGAAGCAGATGACCGGAGATACGGGCATCCAAGAGGAGCAACGCGCGAACGAGGCCGCTATGGCCGCCGAGAGCGCGCTGGCGATCGTCAGCCAGGAGTTGCTGGAGACGCTCCGCGGTGCGCACCTCGCGCTCGAAGACTGCGTAGATGGTCGCGGTGGATCCGCATCGCTGGTGCGCTGCGGCCAGCTCTTGCACCAGGCCTGCGGCGCACTGCGCATCACCGAAACCTACGGCGCCGCGCTGATGGCCGAAGAGATGGAGGCCGTCTGCAGTTACCTGGCCAACCTGCGTGCCGGTAAGGGGCGGGAAGACGGCCTGGATGCGCTGACGCGGGCCATGGTGCAATTGCCTATTTATATAGAGAGATTGCTGGGCGGCGGCCGCGACATCGCGCTCGTGCTGCTGCCTATCCTTAACGACTTGCGCGCCGCCCGAGGCAAACCGTTGCTCTCGGAGGGCACGCTACTTCTGTTGAACCTGTCGCCGTCCGCGAAGCCGATGCGGGAAGGCGCACAGCCGAAGAGCGGCGAAGACCCGGTACATGTTGCCCGCAAGCTCCGGCCGAAATTCCAGCTCGCGCTGCTGGGCTGGATCAAGGGTGGCGATAGTCCGAGGCACCTGAAGACCCTGTCGGACGTGAGCGCCGCGCTGGAGGCGTCGTCCACGCGCGACGACATGCGGCAGCTGTGGTGGGTGGTCGGCGGCGTGCTGGAGTCCCTTCAGAACGGGGGCCTCGAGACCTCGGTAGCCGTCAAGCGCCTGCTCGGTCAGGCGGACCGGCAACTCAAGCTGACGATAGACGAGGGCATACAGGCGTACGACGTGCATCCCGTCACCGACCTGTTGAATAACCTGCTCTACTACGTGGCGCGCTCGAGCAACGCCGGTCCACGTATCAGCGAGATCCGGGCGGCCTTCAATCTCGCCGAACTGCTGCCGGGCGACGAGCAGGTGGAGCACGCGCGCGAAAGCCTTGCGGCGCCCAGCATCAAGCTGATGCAGACTGTCGCTGCGGCGATCAAGGAGGATCTCGGGCGGGTAAAGGACGTCCTCGATATTTTCGTCCGCACCGGCATGAACAAGGCATCGGAGCTCGTACCTCAGCTCGAGCTCCTGAAGAAGATCAGCGACACGCTCGGCGTACTGGGTCTGGGCCGGCTACGTGGCGATGTCGAGGGAGAAATCGACCGGCTGCGAGACGTGGTTGCGCGCGGCGGTGTCGCCAGGGAGCAGACGATACTCGAGATTGCCTCGACGCTGCTCCGTGTCGAGGACCGACTCGACCAGCAACTGATGCGGCTCGCCGTTCCGCAGGAGCAGTCGGCCGAAGCCGATGCCGGCATGACGGACGAGGAGGACGCAGAGTACAGAAAGGTTGCCGAGGCCGTGATGCGCGAAAGCATCATCAACCTGGCACGCATAAAGGAGACCTTCAGCCAGGCGATGACGTCTTCCGGCGATTCAGCCGGCATCGACAGCGTTCCCGGCCTGCTCCGGGGAATGAAGTCCGCGTTGCTGATGCTGGGCAAGACACGGGCCATGGAAGTCGTCGATCGTGTCGGCGAGCTTTTGGTGCTTGCGCTCGCGGGCTCCGGGCCGTCGCGACTGACGCACAAGGAAACGGATCGGCTGGCCGACGCGATCGTCAGCATCGAGTATTACATGGAGACGGTCAAAGCGGGACGCAAGGAACCGTGGTACATGCTGGACAATGCCGAGGCCTGTCTGGCGGTCCTGCAGGACACGATTCAGCGTCTGCGCAAAGACAAAGCCGCGGATGCGAAGGGAGCGGTCGCTGCTCCACCGTCGCCCCGGCCTGGGCCTGACGAGGTGCCGGTTACGCCAGACCAGGCGCGCGCGACGCGCGTGATGGCTGTGCCGGTGATGGCCGGCGGTGCGGAGCATATCGACCCGGAATTACTCGAACTTTTCATCGAGGAAGCGAAAGAAGAGATCGCGACGATTCGTCGCAACCTGCCGCACTGGGCCGAAAGCCCCGACGACATGGAAGCGCTGATTACGGTGCGGCGTTCCTTTCACACGCTCAAGGGCAGCGGCCGGATGGTCGGCGCCGAACGCATCGGGGAATATTGCTGGAGTATCGAGAATCTCCTCAACAAGCTGATCAATAGCACGCTCACACGCACACCGCCGATGGTGAAATTCATTGTCGACGCCGGTGAAGTCGTTCCCGAGCTCGTAGAGCAGCTCGAAGTCGGCACCGAGCCGATCACAGACATAGCCCTGATGACGGCGCGCGCGAATGCGTTCGCGGACGGCGATCCGAATGCTGATGTCCTGACGATCGAACCGGCCGAGGGAGGGCGGGCGGATGAGGCCGCGGAGCCGGGTCTGGAAATGGACCCGGTGCTCCTCGACATCTTCGCCAAGGAAACTGCAGGTCACCTGAAAGTTATCGCCGAGTTCCTCGAGGCCTGCAAGGGTCACCGGCCGCCCTTCCCCGTGACGGACAAGCTGTACCGGGCCTGTCATACGCTGCACGGCAGCGCCAATATGGCCAACGTCGAACGTGGCGTCGCGGTGGCCGGCGCTCTCAACCGATTCGTCCGACGCGTATACGATTACAAGACCGGTTTTCAGCAGTCCGGTGTCGACGCGCTGAAAGCCTGTGCGAAGGCTATCGCAACCATCGTTGGGGATATCAACAAGTCCGATCGCAATCGTTCGGATTTTGCGCTGCTGATAGATCATGTGGGGAGACTCACGAATGCGGTACGCGCGCCCGAGCTTACGCACGAGGCCAGGGACGAGCGCGCTGCACCGAAACCGGCGCCGACGCCGGCGCCCGCGTTACGGCCGGCCGAAGAGGCCGATTACGACGCGGAGATCGCCTCGATCTTCTCCGAGGAGGCGTCGGAGCTCCTGGAGTCCGCCGACCGGGCCCTGGCGAACTGGAGCAAGAACAAGGCTTCGCGCGAGCACCTCGAGGAACTGAAGCGTCATCTGCATACGCTGAAGGGCGGTGCGCGCATGGCCGGTATAGGCGCGATGGGCAATCTGAGCCACGAACTGGAGACTCTGCTGATTGGCGTCGACGACGGCAGGATATCGGTGACGCCGCAGATCGACGAGCTGCTACAGCAAAGCATCGACGAGTTGCACCGAATGCGCGACCACGTGACAGCCGGCAAGCGCGTCGGCAGTGCGGTCGGGCTGGAGGATCGCATACGCGCAATCGGCACGGGCGGCGACAAGGCGCGCGAAGTCCTCAGGGAGATCGAGGCTTCACGGAGGGAGTCGGCGCGCAAGAAAGAGACGTCGGACACCGTGGCGGTGCAGTTTTCGATCGAGCCCGAGGACAGCGTCAGCATGGTGATACTCGATTCGCCGCTCGACGACAAGGCCGAACTGGCGCGGTTCCGGACAGACCAGGAAGGCACCAAGGTGCCGGCCGAGCCCGTTGGTCGCGCAAAACAGGCGCCGCCCGCTGCGGCTCCCGAGGCTCCGGAAAAACTGCAGCTTGCTCCGCCGCCGGCGCCTGCCCAGCCGCCTCGTGCAGCGGGGCCGGTGACGCCGCCTCGACCCGCGCCCGTGGCGCCGCCGACTCGACCCGGCGTCGAAACACAGCCGGCCGCGCCGTCCGGCCCGCCGATGCCGCCGGTCCCCGCGGCTCGTCCCGCGGCGGCGAGCGCGACGCCACCCCGCCAGGCGGCGGATCAGCGCCAGGAATTCGCGCGCATCGATGCCGACCTGCTCGAAGACATGCTGAATGCCGCCGGCGAAATCAGCATTTATCACTCGCGCCTGAACCAACAGATCAGTTCGATCGACTTCCATCTCGAAGAGCTGGAGCAGACGGTCGCCCGTCTCCGGGACCAGCTGCGCAAGCTCGAAATGGAGACAGAGGCGCAGATCATGCATGGCCACCAGGATACGATGGTGGCGCGGGACTTCGATCCGCTCGAGATGGATCGTTACTCGAATATTCAGCAGCTGTCGCGCGCACTGGCCGAATCGGCGAACGACATGGGCAGCCTGAAGGACGTACTACAGTCGCTGACCTCCGAGGCGGATTCGTTGCTGGTTCAGCAGTCTCGTGTAACTGCCGAGCTGCAGAACGGGTTGATGCGCACGCGCATGGTGCCGTTCCAGCGCCACGTGCCCAGGTTGACGCGGCTCGTGCGCCAGGTCGCGCAGGAGGTCGGCAAACGCGCCGAACTCGCCGTCGAAGGCGCCGCCGGCGAACTCGACCGGCAGGTGCTCGACAAGATGCTGCCAGCCTTCGAGCACATGATGCGCAACGCGGTCATTCATGGAATTGAAGCTCCCGAGAAGCGCCTGGCAACGGGCAAGCCGGCAACCGGCCGGATCACGATCCGCCTGCATCGCGAAGGCGCCGAAATGGTCATCGACGTTGCCGATGATGGCGCCGGTCTCGACGTCAAGGCGATTCGCCGTAAAGCTTACGAGCAGGAGCTGCTGAAACCCGACGCGAAGATTACCGATGCCCAGATAATGGAGCTGGTACTGACCCCCGGCTTCAGCACCGCGGAAAAGGTGACCCAGTCGGCAGGTCGTGGCGTCGGCATGGACGTGGTCGCGAATGACGTCAAGCAGCTCGGTGGTTCGCTGCAGATCTCCTCGGTCACTGGTCAGGGCACAAACTTCCGCGTCCGCCTGCCGTTCACGCTGGCGATTACGCAGGCGCTGATCGTTCGTACCGGGGACGAGGTTTATGCGCTGCCGCTGCCGACTATCGAGGGCGTCGTCCGCGTTGGACGCGCCGCGCTGGAAACGCTGCTCAGCAAGAGTGAGCCGAGCTACGAGTATGGCGAACAGTCGTACCGGTTTCGACATCTCGGCATGTACCTGGGCGGGCCATCGGCGCAGCTGCCGGAGGAAGACGCCCACGTGCCTGTGATCCTTGTGCGTGCGGGCGATTACTCCGCCGCATTGCTGATCGACGAACTCCTGGCAAGCCAGGAAATAGTCGTCAAGGCGGTGGGCCCGCAACTAGCGGCCGTGCGCGGGATTTCCGGGGCCACGATCCTCGGCGACGGTCGAGTGGTCCTGATCCTGGATATCGGTGCGCTGGTGCGGGCAGGTGCACCAGTGGTCGAGCTGAAGAGTGCGGCTCCGGTCCCTGCCGACCAGCGGCCGCTGGCACTCGTAGTAGACGACTCGATTACCGTGCGCCGCGTCATGGAGCGTTTCCTGGAGCGCAATGGCCTGCGCGTCGTGACGGCGAAGGACGGCCTCGATGCGATCAGCGTACTGCAGGATCATAAACCCGACATCATCCTGCTCGACATCGAAATGCCGCGCATGGATGGTTACGAGTTCGCGACGCATGTCCGAAACGATGACCGGGTATCCGATGTGCCGATCATCATGATTACGTCACGGGTAGGCGACAAGCATCGCGCCCGTGCTATCGAGATAGGCGTCAACGACTACCTCGGCAAACCCTACCAGGATTCGCAGCTGCTCGAAGCGATTGCACGCCTGCTCGAAGAGCGGGGGATAAGCTTGTCGTGAGTGCGAGCGCCGAAGAACTCTACAGTCTGCTGGTCCCCCTGATCGAGGAGCGCCTGATCGTGCCCAGGGCCTGCGTTGCGGAAGTGATCCGCTTCAGCAAGCCCGAACGCCGGGAGGGTAGCGGTGACTGGATGCTGGGGACGATCACCTGGAATGGACGGGAGCTGCCGATCGTCGCCTTCGAGGGAGCGATCGGCAAGGATATTCCCGCCGTGACGGGCCGGACGCGCGTGGTCGTTTTCTATGCAAGCGGCGGCAAGCTCAAGTCCGGATACTTTGGCGTAGTAACGCAGGGATTCCCGCAGCTCGTCCGCGTCAATCGTGAAGTCCTCAAATTGCATGCGGCGAAAGCTTGGCCGGACGACGCACCGGTCCTCTGCCAGGTAAAAATGATCAACGAGTATCCGTTGATTCCGCACCTGGAAAAGCTCGAGTCGATGATCGAAAACGAGCTGATTCAGGCCTGAAAATCGCCCCACCGCGACTGCAGCATCGCGATCGCCGCCAGGGCGGCGGTTTCGGTCCGCAGGATGCGAGGGCCCATTCGCAACGAAGCGAAGCCCATGTTGCGGGCGAGTTCGCGTTCATCGTCCGATAGCCCGCCTTCGGGACCGATCAGCAGGTCGACGGAAGCAGGCGCGTCGACCTGCGCCAGGTCGATTCCGGGCGCCGGATGCAGCAGCAGCCGCAGGCCGGCGGCCGATGGTTCCTGCAGAAAATCCGCGAGCGGGCGCGGCTCGTCGATGGCCGGCAGCCGGTTTCTGCCGCATTGTTCGCAGGCGCTTTGCGCGATGCGGTTCCAGTGCTCCTGCCGACGGCTGGCGCGCTCGGCATCGAGTCGCACCACCGAATGCGCCGTAAGCACGGGCGAAATCCGCCGGATACCCAGCTCCGTTGCCTTCTGCACTACCAGGTCCATACGCTCGCCCCGGGAGACGCCCTGGATCAGGCGAATGTCGAGCGGGGACTCGAGATCGCGGCACACGGCGTCGCCGGGCAGCAGATCGGCGCGTTGTTTGCCAATATCGGTGACGGTCGCCGGAAATTCCACGCCGCTGTTGTCGAACAGCGCGACCTCGTCTCCCTGTCGGAGCCGCAGGACCCGAACCAGGTAGTGTGCCGTTTCGCCTTCGATACGCAGGCTTCGGCCGGCTATAACGGGCTGCGCTATGTACAGGCGGTGACGGGCCATGGGTCTTCTTTTCCGGGCAACGGTAGCGCCGCCATTTAGCATTGATCAGAATAGCAATGTCAAAAGGCCGGGACTAATCCGGATCTGATATGCAAAAAATGGAAGAACCGTTCTTCGAAGTAACTCCGGGTGACGGCATGATCCGCCCGGCCCGGCAGGTCCGGTCGCCGAACCAGGATGACCGGCCAGGTGGATGCGAGCCGGAACTCGTGGTCGTCCACGGCATCAGTCTGCCGCCGGGAGAATTCGGTGGGCCCTGGATCGAGCAGCTGTTCACGAATCGCCTCGACTGGGCGGCCCACGGTTATTTCGAAGGAATCCGTAGCCTGGAAGTATCCGCGCACCTGCTGATACGACGTGACGGCGAACTCATCCAGTTCGTGCCATTCACCCGGCGAGCCTGGCACGCGGGGCATTCTGTTTTTCGGGGACGCAGCCGCTGCAATGACTATTCCATCGGGATCGAACTCGAAGGCTCGGACGATACCCCGTACGCCGCCGAGCAATATCGCGTTCTGGTCTCGGTGCTGCATGCACTCAGGTCCGCGTATCCCGGCCTGGATGCACGGCACGTCGCGGCCCATAGCGACATAGCGCCCGGCCGAAAATCGGATCCCGGTCCTGCTTTCGACTGGTTCCGGCTGTATGATGGCCTTTCGCAGAGGCACCGGGAATCCGACCCGAACGAGACCGCATGAACCTGATTGCGTTATTGATCGGCCTGTTCGTCGAGCGACTTGCGACGCAGCTCTTTCACCTGCGCCAGCTCCGCTGGCTGGACAGAGTCATAGACGCGGGTTTCCGCCAGGCCGATCGCTTTCGCAGCTGGCCGGCACTGATACCGCTGACCGTCCTGGCTATACTCCTTGTGCTGCCTCTCGCCGTCGTGATCGTGGCGCTTGGCGATACGCTGTACGGGTTCCCGTACCTGATCCTGGCGGTCGTTGTACTGTTCTTCTCGCTCGGTCCCAAGGACATCGGCGAACAGGTACACGAGTACTGCAAGGCCGTCAGCGCAGACGATCCAGAGAGAATTCACAAGACAGCCAGGTCGCTGCTGGAGAAGGACGTGCCAGACGATCCGCGGGAGCGATCGCGCCAGGTCGAGGCAGCTGTTTGCGTGCAGGCTAATAACCGACTGTTCGCCGTCATCTTCTGGTTCGTCCTGCTCGGACCGCTCGGTGCCTGGGCGTATCGCGTGACGGACCTGATACGCCGACGAGCGGTATTCATTGCGTCGCGAGACGATGCAACGGAAGCCGTAGCGGCCGACGTGGCCGAGGCAGCCGGCAACCTGCATGCCTGGCTGGCGTGGATCCCGGCGCGGCTGACTGCGTTCGGATATGCCTTGGCTGGGAGTTTCGACGGCGCAATTTCGGCGCTGCGATCGAACGATCGCTCGAAGGGCGCCACCACGGGCGAACGGAACGAAATGTTGCTCGCAAGGGCCGGGCTCGCCGCGCTGGCCCTATCCGACGAGGAAGGAGAATCAGCCTCCGAGCGCGGCGTAAGGGGTGCGATGGCTGCCAACGGCCTCGTGCTTCGGCTGCTCGGAATCTGGGCGCTTGCCATAGCGCTGATGACGTTGTCCGGCCTGTCGCTGTGAGCCTGCTCCGCGCCGCTGCGTTGCTGCTGGTCGGCACGCTGTGCGGTGCGTGCGATCAAGGCGCCGAACCGCGTTCGGACTCATGCTCGTCCGCGGTCGCGACGCGCATCGTAACGTTGGCGCCTCACCTGGCTGAGCTCGTGCACGTCGCTGGAGCCGGAGACCAACTCGTCGGCGTCAGCGCATTCAGCAACTATCCGGAGCCGGTGACCAGGCTGCCGCTGGTCGGCGATGCCTTCATGATCGACCAGGAGAGGCTGGCCCTGCTCGAACCCGACCTGCTGCTGGCTTGGGAAAGCGGCACACCGGCGCACGCGGTCGACGAGCTGAGGGCGCGCGGATATTGCGTCGAGGTAATCCCTACCCGCGGACTCGCCGACGTTGGCAGAGCGCTCGAGCGGATTGGTGCGCTGACCGGCCACGAGTCGGTGGCCCAGGCTGCGGCGCGGCATTTTTCCGACGGGCTTGCGGCGCTGCGCGCGAGGCATGTCGACGACGAGCCCGTCTCGGTCTTCTACCAGATCTCGGTGCAGCCGCTGTATACGGTCAATGCGAATCATTACGTGAGCGAGCTGATCGAGCTGTGCGGCGGCCAGAACATATTCGGCGACCTCGACGAGCTGGCGCCGCTGGTCGGCGAAGAGTCCGTGCTGGCGCGCAACCCGGAGGTTCTGCTCGCGGGCAGCGCGGAAATGGACGGCGCGTCGTTCGAGGTCTGGTCACGCTGGCCCGGGCTTGCCGCAAACGCGCTCGGCAATCAATTCGAGATACCGGCAGACCTGCTGGCCCGGGCGACGCCACGCCTGCTTGCTGCGGGCGACGCGATCTGTGCGGCTCTGGCGACGGCGCGCGAGCGACGCGCCTCGGCAAGGGCAAGTGAGGCGCCACGATGAAGAACGGCATACGTCGGGCGGGGACGCGTGACTGGCCCCGGGTGCGGGAATTGCTGGTGCTGGCGGAGTTGCCGGTAAACGACCTTGCCGCGGAACGGATGGGCGACTTCCTCGTGTGGGTCGGCGGCGACGGGTCGCCAGGCGCTGCAATCGGCCTCGAACGTTACGGCGAGGTCGCGCTACTGCGATCGCTCGTGGTCGCGCAGGCAAGTCGCGGGGCAGGCTTGGGATCCAGGCTTGTCGCCGAGTTGGAGGATGTCGCGCGGACCGACGGCCTGCACGAGCTCTGGCTGCTGACCAATGATGCGGATGGTTTCTTCGCGAAGCTCGGATACCGGGTGGTGAATCGCGCAGACGCACCGAAAGCCGTACAGGGCAGCCCGGAATTCAGTTCGATCTGCCCCGCGTCGGCGATCCTGATGATGAAAAAACTGGCCTGAGGCCCCGTTACCGTCAGCCGCGTTCGCGATCCCAGACGACTTCTGCGCCGAACTCGGCCCGGGCCGCCTGCCGAGCGATGACGAACAGCAGGTCGGACAGACGGTTGAGGTAGCGCACGACTTCGTCCCGCACCGTTTCGTTGCGGGCGAGCGCTACGACCCTGCGTTCCGCGCGGCGCACGATCGTCCGAGCCAGGTGACAGGCAGCCGCCGCGGGGCCGCCGCCGGGCAGGATAAAGTCTTTCAGCGGCGGCAGGTCGCGGTTGAAGTCATCCAGCTCGCGCTCGAGGCGCTCGACGAATTGCGCTTCGATCGCAACGTGGCCCGGGATGCAGAGTTCTCCGCCCAGTTCGAACAGGTCGTGCTGGACTCCTGTAAGGCAGGCGCGATAGCCCTCCGGCAGCGTCGGGCATGCCAGCACGACGCCGATTGCGCTGTTTGCCTCGTCGACGGTGCCGTAGGCCTCGACGCGCAGGCTATCCTTCGGCACACGGCTGCCGTCCCCGAGTCCCGTCGTGCCGTCGTCACCCGTGCGGGTGTAGATCTTGCTCAGTCGATGTCCCATAGTTCTCGCCCGTTTGTCGTTGCCTACTGCCAGCGGTACTTCAGTTCAGCGTAGGCGCTGCGGCCCTGCATGCGAAAATTCGCTGCTGTTTCGTATTCGCGGTCGAATATGTTTTCGAGCCTGAGGTTCACCTGCCAGTTGGAGCCGAATGCGAGCTGGCCGGTCAGATTCGCCAGCACGTATCCTGGCAGCTTGACTCCGAATTCATCCCGGTCGCCGCTCGCGAGGACCGAAATCCCGAATCGATGCGGCCCGAGGTTTTGCAGGTAGTTTATCGTCAGGCTCTCTTCCGGCCTTCTGGGCAGTCGCTGCCCGTCACTTGCATTGTCGGCTGACTGCTTCAGCAGGTCCGCTCGCAGACTGAATGTTTCGCCGGTGAACTCGTAGCCGAGTTGCGCGCCGCGGATCTCGGCCCGGCCGATGTTGCGCAGCGTGAAGTCGGCCAGGTCGAACTCGATCAGGTCATCTATATCGTGACCGTACAGCTCGAGACGAACCGATTGCCGAAGACCGATCCGGAACTCCGTGCCCAACTGCAGCTCGTCGGCCACCTCCGGGCGGAGCTCGGAATTGCCGCCGAAGCCGTAACGGTCCGTCGCGTCGGGCGCGCGAAATGCATGGCCGAGCCCGGCGCTGACAGTCCAGTTCTCCCCAATGTCGTAAGCGTACTCGGCGTTCCAGGTGAATTCGCCGCCGAACGAGTCGTAATCGGTGTAGCGGCCGGCGAAAAATGCCCGGTGCGGGCCGTGAGCAAAGTAGTCCTGGGCAAACACGGCCCGAGCGGAGGTTCCCTCGTCGAAGCCGCTGCCAAAGGAAAAGGTCGACGCATCCTCGTCGCTCAGGTATACGCCGGCGGCCAGCGCGTGCTCGCCGACTGCGTGGCTGTACTGCCAATCGAGGGTGGCCCGCTCCGAACGCACGAAATCGTCACCCTGGTTCTGGTCGATTTCATCGACGATGTAACTGAGTATCAGCTTGCTGCGGGATCGATCGCCAATTGCCGAGTCGAGCTCCAGCGCGGTGCTCGAATTGACGTAGTCCTGGTCGAGCGGCGACAGGAAGAAGTCGAGATACTCCACCGTACCGTTCGCGCGCCAGTGCCGAAGCGTCACGTCCCCTATGCCGAGACTGCGGCTGCCATAGATGTTCGCGCTCAGGTTTTCATAGCCTCGCTCGATTTCGCTGGCCGGACTGATTTCGTATCCGTCCGTTTCCTGCCAGTTGACGGTAAGTCCGAACTCGCCGTTCGCGCCCTTCATGCCGCCGCTAAGGTAGCCCGTCTGCGTACCGTAGCTGCCGCCGCCTCCGCCGACTTCGAGGTAGTCAGCGGTAGCGCGCCGCGTGATGACGTTGATGACGCCACCGATCGCATCGGTGCCATACAGCGATGAGCGACTGCCGCGCACGATTTCGACGCGCTCGATCACTTCCGGATCGATGTGCTGTATCGCCGCGCCGCCGATCGTGCCCGGATTGATCCGCACGCCATCGACGAGGATGAGCGTGTGGTTGCTCTCGGTGCCGCGCATGAAGATCGAGGTCGCCTGACCTGGCCCGCCATTCCGGCCGAGGTCGAGGCCTGCTTCGAAACGCAACAGTTCGGCAAGGTCCGTAGCGAGCGATTGCTCTATGCGGTCCCGACCTATGACCGTCACCGGCACGATCGTATCGGTCAGCGACATCGCGCTGCGCGTTGCCGTCACGACGATGACGTCGGCGGGTTCGTTATCGGAGGCAAAAAGGCAGGACGGCGCAAGCATGGCGCCGATGATGACCAGTCGTCGAAACAGCATATTTTCCCCAATGCGTGCCGCCCGCACGCGCGATCGCGTTATTGTCATGCGACTGGGTAGCAGGGTGTCCGGGCCGTTCGAATGGTTCACGCCCGACCGGGTGCCCGCCGCACCAACCGCGTGTACACCGGGCCGGTCTCCGGGCTGACGAGCGGGCAGGGTAGGCCCGGGCCATGACGCCTTCCCACGATTGCCGACTAAGGGTCTGCGGCTACGCAGTGGCTCCGGCCCGATGTTGCCGGGCGGGGGTCTTGGCTTGACTCGATCACCGTTGCGGGGGCAGCGCCGGATTACGGCCGGGTCTCGGTCGTCGCCGGCTTCCCGTTCATCCGGAAAACGCCTTTCCGGATTCACCTGGTGTGTCGGGGCGACGATAGGGCTCGCGACCGGGAGCTGTCAAGCAGGCACTTGAGTCTGGCGCAACGAGTCGCCATAGTCGCCTGTAATCCGGAGGAGTTCAGACCGTGACCGCATCCCTGCCCGCCGACGCGTCGCCTGAATTGCGCGCGGCTCTCGATGCTGCCGCCCTCGCGGCGGCTATCGCCCGCCGCTACTTTCGCGGCAATCTCGACGTCAGGACCAAGGCGGACCGGACGCCGGTCACGCAGGCAGACGTCGAATGCGAACAGGCGATTCGGCGCGCAATTCTCGACGCGTTTCCCGCGCACGGCTTTTACGGCGAGGAGACCGGCCGCAGCGGGGACGGCTCCGAGCACTTGTGGCTGGTCGACCCGATCGACGGGACCAAGGGCTTTGTACGCCAGTACCCGTTTTTCTCCACCCAGATCGCGCTGATGCGCCGCGGCGCACTGGTGCTGGGTGTATCGAGCGGGACGATGTTCGACGAGCTGGCATGGGCCGAACGCGGCAAGGGCGCCTGGCTGAACGGCGAGCGGCTCCGGGTCAGCGACATCGACGAGCTCGACAGGGCCGCGGTCTCGACAGGTAACTTGAAGTCCCTGGCATTGACCACCGAGGGCTGGTCCCGCCTGGGTGGCATAGTCGCGCGCGCCGACCGGATCCGCGGTTACGGGGATTTCTACCACTACCACCTGCTGGCGGCGGGGAAGATCGAGGCCGTGATCGAATCGGACGTAAATATCCTCGATATCGCTGCGCTCTCGGTGATCGTCACGGAGGCGGGCGGCGTATTCACGGACCTGAACGGTCAGCCGCCCGGGCTGGCAACGCGTTCCGTGCTGGCGGCGAACCCCGCGTTGCATGCAAAGCTGCTTACCGAACTGCGTAACCGGGTCGCGTAGGCGCGAGGACGTCGAGTCCCGGCCTCGAGCTTCCGGCGCCCGGATGCCCGCTCGGAAATCACATGATGGTCGGTAGCCCGGCCCGGGCGGCTCAGCGCCGGTCTGCGGCAACGAACAGCGGCCGGCCGCGCCAGCTCGTGCTTTCGATGCCGACGCGATAGAGCTCCGAAAGGCGTTCCTCGGTGAGTATTTCGTCACTCCGCCCGAACTCCCAGCGGCCGTCGCCGTGCAGCAGGAGGCAGTGGCCGGCGTAGCGTGCCGCCAGGTTGACGTCGTGCAGGCTTGCGATGACCGCGGCGCCGTCTCGCGCTTTCGCGGCGAACAGGTCGAGCACATCCAGCTGGTGCTGCGGATCCAGGTGGTTGGTCGGCTCGTCGAGCAGGAACAGGGCCGGCTCCTGTGACAGGACCTGCGCTATCGACAGGCGGCGGCGCTCGCCGCCGGACAGGGTGCCGACGTCCCGGTCTGCAAGTTCGCCGAGGTCGACGGCTTCGAGACACCGCATAGCGATGCTCCGGTCATCGGCCGACTCGAGGCGCAGTGCACCGATGTGCGGATGTCGGCCGATCAGCACGGTGTCGAACACGCTGGCGGGAAACACGTCTTCGCTGTACTGCGGCAACAGCGCGAGCCTGCGGGCGACCAGCCGCCGCGGCATCGTGGCCAGTGTTTCACCGTCGAGCCGGATTGCCCCGGTGGCCGGCCGGAGCCCGGCAAGCGTATGCAGGGAAAGCGACTTGCCGGTGCCGTTTCGACCCAGGATCGCGATGAACTGGCCGCCGGTGACGTCAAGGTCCAGGCCCTCGACGAGACGGCGCCCCGGAACGTCTATGTCGAGGCGGGAAGCGGTGAGCAGTGCGTGACGGTCGGCCGGCATCGGGCTAGCCTAGCCTGATTTCGGTCGTCGGCCAACGCGGTGCGACTCGCCGGCCAACGCGGCGCGGTTCAGCGGAGCCGGATCTCTTCGGCCGTTACCTGTCCGATGATGACGTCTTTCAGCGTTGTCGGCACCATCGCATCGAATTCCGACAGAGCGATCCGGCCGCCCATTATTTCGGCCTTGCGCTGCGGGTGTAGCGGGTTGCGGCCGGGGTCGGCGTAACCGTCGGGAAACACCGGTAATCCGCTGCCGAGTTCGTACTTGTCGGTTGCGCCGAGGGTGTGCAGGAATTCATGCGCGATGATGAAGCTGTTCGTGCCGTTGTGCTGGCGGCTTGCGTAGGCGTTGACGACGCCGACCATGCCCTTTTGCAGACCTACCGAATTTTCCAGGTGAAAGCTTTCGTCCGGCGAGTGATAGCGAACGAACATTCGCACGTCCGGCGGCGGGTCGTCCTGCTCGCTCCCGACGGAATTGGCCCACCAGCGCAACTTGAGACTCCAGACCATGATGTCGAACGTACCCGGCTCGGGGTCGATCGCTGGCGGCTGCTCGCGCACCTCACGGCCGAGTTCGATGCGCACCGGCCGATCGATGCCATGGCCGTAGCGCTCCGCCTCGCGCGCAAGGAAGGATTCGATCTCGTTGAAGCTGTCGGCCTGCAGGCCCTGGATATAGCGCGCGGTTGCGTCGCTGCCATCCGCGTTGATCGGGTACACCTTGACCCACAGGCTGTTGTCCCAGTCCGTGCTTCGCGCCTGGGTCAGCAGGCTGTTGACCGAGACGAACAGCAGGATCAACAGCAGTATGCCTACTCGAATTGCCTTGAACATCGGGCGGCCTCGGTATGACGTCCACCGGGACCTGCGATTTTCGCCCGCCAGGGTCCGCCCGCTGGAGTGCGGGCGTCCCAGTTTCGGCTATTTTTCAGGGCAGTTCGGGCTCCCGGCGGGCCTCTGAGGCCTGTTCGAAGGCGTATGCGATGCCTAGCAGCTTCGTTTCGCTGTAGGCACCGCCAATGAAAGACAGGCCCACCGGCAGGTCGAAGACGTAGCCGGCGGGCACCGTGACGTTCGCATAGCCCGACACGGCGGCGAGTCCGGAGCTTCCGAGGCTGTAGAAGTCGCCGTTGACGTGGTCCGTGTACCAGGCCGGCCCGTTGGTCGGCGAGATGAGGGCATCGAGACCGTGCTCCTGCAGGGCGCCGTCGATGGCCTGCCGGGCGATTCGCTTACTGGTTTGAAGCGCCTCGAGATACGCATCGTCCGTCAGCGGTCCCTTGGACTCGGCCTTCAGCATGATGTCCTGGCCGAAAAACGGCATTACGCGGTCCGCGTGCGCGTCATTGAACGCGATCACGTCAGCAAGTGTCCGGACCGGAGCGTCTGCCGCGCCTAGATAGGCGGCGAGGTCGGCCTTGAATTCGTAAAGCAGCACCTCGTACTCGGCGTCGCCCATACCCTCGGTATCCACGTTGACCGGATCGACGACCTCGGCGCCGCCGGCCTCGAGGAGCGCGATGGCGTCGGTCAGCACCTGGTCGACGTAGGGGTTCTTGCCGGCGCCGCCGTAGTTCCTTAGCACGCCGATCCGCTTGCCGGCCAGGGCCCCGGCATCGAGTTCAGCCGCGTAATCGACCGCGGCGCCATCCTGGCCCTGCGTCGCCGGATCAGCGGGATCGGCCGCGCTGATCGCCGTCAGCATCAGCGCGGCATCGCGGACCGTCCGGGCCATCGGTCCGGCCGTGTCCTGACTGTGCGCGAGCGGGATTATTCCGTCGCGGCTGACAAGTCCCAGCGTCGGCTTGACGCCGACGACGCCGGTCAACCCGGACGGGCAAACGATCGAACCGTCGGTCTCGGTGCCGACCGCCAGCACGGTCAGGTTCGCCGACACGGCGACGCCGGATCCGGACGACGAGCCGCAGGCGTTCCGGCGCGGGTCGTAAGGGTTTTTCGTCTGCCCGCCGAGGCTGCTCCAGCCGCTCGCAGAACGTTCCGAGCGGAAGTTCGCCCATTCGCTGAGATTGGTCTTCGCAAGTATCACGGCTCCTGCGTCGCGCAGTCGTTTTACCAGGAACGCATCGTCCGCTGCGCGGAAGCCGTCCAGCGCGAGCGAGCCTGCCGTCGTGGCCATCTTGTCGCCGGTATCGATGTTGGCCTTCAGCACGACCGGAATGCCGTGCAGCGGCCCCCGAGGTCCACTCGCACGGCGCTCGGCGTCGAGCGCATCGGCGATCGAGCGGGCGTCCGGGTTTATCTCGATGATCGAGCGCAATTCGGGCCCGGCACGGTCGATGCGCTCAATACGGTCGAGGTAGTAGTCGACCAGGGCGCGAGCACTGAGGTCGCCGGCCTCCATCGCTTGCTGCAGCGCTGCGATGTCCCACTCGATGTAGGCGGCGCCGGCCGCGGCTCCGGCTGCGGGACCGACCTCGAGCTCCGGCCCCTGTGCAGCATTGCCGCATGCCGCGAGCGTTGCCGCCGCGATCAGGACCAGTGCAGGCGAATAGCTGTGCATGCGCGTTACCCCTTCGAGAAAGCGAGCGGGCAGGGTAAGCCGCGCGTTGCGGGCGCGCAAGCGGACGCCCGGCGAGCCGGGCGTCTGCACGCTTACTGCGGCTTCCTGAAGCGCAATACGAAGCGGTCGGTCTTGCCGCGCACTGCCGGGTCGAATACGAGTATCGAACGGTCGTCGTCGAGATTTCGCAGCAGATCGCTCGTGTCCTCCAGCACAAAGCCCGCCGCGCTGAAATCCCGGACAAGCAGGTCGAGGTCGATTCGGTGCGTGGTATTGCCCGTGGCCGACGGCGAGCCGAGTGGCGCGTAATGATCGACGACGCCTACCAGGCCGCCCGGTTTGAGCGCCTTGTGGATTTCGGCCAGCAGCCGGGGGCCATCGACCTGTTCCCAGCCGTTTTCCGGATCCGCGTAGTAGACGTCGTGGTAGGCCAGGATCATCGTTACCGCATCGTAACGCCCGGCTTCCAGCGTCAACTCGTTGTTCTCCGCGAGCAGCTGAGCGACGTTCGGCAGGCGGTCGCCCGAATAGCGCGTCGCGATCTCGTCCGCGGCGAAGCCCAGGTACGGCTGGTTGTTGTGCGCGGTGACGCTGCCTGTCGGCCCGACGACGTAGGACAGGAGCTCGGCATAGTAGCCACCGCCCGAATACAGATCAAAAACCTGCATGCCGGGTCCGATGCGGAAAAAAGCGAGGACCTCGGCCGGTTTTCGACCCGCGTCGCGCTCGCGATCGGTGTCGCTGCGCGCCGGGTCGGCAACGGCAGCGGTGTAGATTTCCTGCGGATGCCCGGGCAGCGGGGGCGGCAGTTTCTGTGCGGGCGCGTCGAGGACGATGGCCGGATTCTCGGCCGGAGCGGACTGTGGGTCGCCCGCCGGGCCGCCGCAGGCGCCGAGCAGGAAGCACAGGACTAGTGGGACAGACGTATTTTTCATTGAGTACACCCCCCGGGCTTGAGTTTCGAAGTCGGACCGCGCCGGTGAGCGATAGTGCCACGAAAGCAGAACCTGCCCGCCGGAATTGTCGCCGACGGCGACCCGGGGGCCGACGGCCGGGTGTGTCCGGCACGCCAGCGACAGCCAAAAAAAACCCGCGGCCTGGGCTGCGGGATTTAAGGCTCTTTTTTTCAAAAGAGGTAACTGGATATTCGGTAACCAGACACAGACTTGCTTGTTGTTGTATTGGATCTGGATTTTCTTATTGTTGTTGTTGTTTATCTTCTGGCGTCTGAATCCTATGCGTATCGTTTTTGGGTTACCTACCCAGTTACACTTCGCTTGGGCAGGCTATATAAGGCAAGAGCTGTGCCAGCAGCCGGTAATTGACTATATTTCAGTTGGTTATGAACGATCCCGCCAAGACAGGCTGAACTATTCGGACAGGTTTGTAAATAATTCCGACACCGTTTCCATGCTTGAGAAATAATTGATTTCAGAACAATGACTTAACCTAAGTTGCCAGAGGCCGGAGCGCCACCATGCGAGCGGGTGGAGCTTGCATACCGGTCGGGCAATTTCAGGCCTGGCGGTTCGTTTCGTCGCAAAACGGCGACATTTCTCGTGTTAAGTAAAATATGTAAATTTTCTCGACACTAGCGATCACTGCGTATTCGTTCGAGCAGGCTGATCAGGCTGTAGAAACGTCCGTTGCGGACCACCGCGACGATCTGCAGCGTGTCGCCGACCCGTTGGAGCGGGTCGCCGTTGACCAGGACCAGGTCCGCCGCGGCGCCCGGGGCGATCCGACCCAGCTTCCCGTCGAGTCCCAGCATCATGGCGGCGTTGGCGCCGGCCGACCGCAGTACCGACGCTCCGGCCAGCCCGGAGGCGGCCAGCGCCCTCAGTTCCGCGTGCAGGGCCATGCCTGGCGGCAGGCCGTTCGGCCGGCTGCCGGCGATCAGCGTGGCGCGGCTGCCGCGAAAATCGGGCTGCAGCGCCAGCCGCCGCTCCAGTTCGCGCGGCCGGCGCAGCCACGCGGCCTGGCGTGCGCGGAACAGCGCGTCGAGGCCGGGTGTGCCGTTATCGGCCAGGCCGGATACGAGAATCACGGGGGCATTTCCGGCTGCCGCCATGTCCTGGTACCGATTCCCCATCGGCGAGGCGGGCAGCGCATCCGCTCCCAGGAGCAGGTCGGCACCGACGCCGAGTCCCACCAGCCAGCTCTCGGCCAGCACCGGAACGCCGAGCGCCTGCCAGGCGCGCACGATGTCACGCTGGGTGGCCGTTGCCTCGCCGCCGCCGTTCGGCTCGCTGGCGATCGCTACCAGGTGTACCTCGTCCTGTGCCTCACGGGCCGGCTCCTGTTCGCCGAGGTCCACGGCCCGGAGAATCCTTGGCCCTGGGGTGCTTTCGGTATCCCACCCGGCGCCGGTGCCGACCGAAGCATCCGGGCTCACCAGCGTCGTGACGCCCCAGCTCAATATTTCAATGCCGCTCACGCCCTGCGGCAGGGCCGCATATGCATCGATATAACCAGGCAGAACGGTGGTGTTGCCGAGGTCGAGTACCGTCGCGTCGTCGTGCTCGCGTCGCGGCTCGACGGCGCTGATGACACCGCCCTCGATGACGATGTCGAGATTCGCGCGGTACGTATCGCCGGTGCCGTCGTAAAGGCGGGCCGCCCGAACGACCAGGCGGCCGTCGGGGGGATTGGTGACAGGCAGATCGCGCTCGCGCGCCGCAAGCGCGGAAGGCGCAGCCTGGCGGCCGACGACGGCTCGAAACGACACCGGCCTCGTCTGCCATCCGTCCAGGTCGCGTCCCTTGATGCGGCCGTCAGCCGCGTAGACGAAACGGTCCCTGTCCCGCCAGCTGACGGGTGACGGGAAAAAATCCTCACCGGCGGCCAGGCGCCGCGCGAGCGGCGGGTCGGACAGGATGACCATGTTCAGCGTGTAGGCGCCATTCTCCTGCTGCAGGAAGGTCAACAGGCTGCCGTCGGGCCGCCAGGCAGGAGCGGCCAGTGGCGTCTCGCTAACCACGAGATTCACTTCCGGCTCTCCGCTGCGGCGGAGTACGAGCGCCCAGCGGTCGTCCGCATTCCAGACGTAGGCAAGGTGGCGACCATCGGCAGACCAGGCCGGCTCCGTTTCGTCGCCCGGATGGTCACTGAGGCGCCAGGCGAGGCCGGTCGGCAGGTCGGTCTCCCAGATATCGAAGCCGGTCGTCCGCCGGGCCGACGAAAAGACGACGCGGTCGCCGTCCGGGTGCCACGACGGGTGCTGGTCGAAATGGCCTCCGTGGGACAGCTTGCGGGACTCGCCCGAGTCCGCGTCGATCAGCCAAAGCTGGCTGGCTCCTGCGGCGGTCGCCTGGTAGACGATCCGCGAACCTCCCGGGGACCAGCGCGGACGCTTGCCGGATTGCAGCGTGTCGGTCAACAGGGTGGCGAGTCCACCCGATTCGGGCAGGACCCATATCCCGCCCAGCAAATCCAGTGCGATGGAGCCGTCGCTCGGCGAGACGTCGGGGGCGATGTTCGTTCCCTGGGTGAGGACGACCTGTGCCGGCAGGGTCCCGTGAACGATCAGCAGCCCGGCGCACGCGGCGCCGGCGAGCCCCCGGCTACGACCCACGCTCTACCCGTAGCTCGACGGCCTCGCCGTCCTCGACGTCGAAGATCACCAGCATCGGCTGGCAACATACCTGGCAATCCTCGGTATAGGCCTGCCGGCCCGCGGACAGGTCCAGCATGAGCCAGATTCTCTCGCCGCAGTATGGGCACTGTGCGCGTCGCTCGACCATCAGTACGTCCATGTCGGTGCGTCAGGGTTGCAGTCGCGTGCCGACCCAGGCGGTCGGTGCGAATTCGTTTTCGTCGGCGGGCGCCAGCTCACGGGTCCAGACGGCGCGGTCGTGTATGCGATCGCGGCCCTCTACCCAGAGTTCGACCGAGGAGGCCCAGACCCGGAACCCGCCCCAGTGCGGCGGCCGAGGGATCTCCGGCGGGCTGCCCGCGGCCGGGTTCGCGGCATCCGGTTCCAGCGGGAGTCCGAGTTCCGCGGCCCGCGCCTTGATCTGCGCGACCAGCGCGTCCCGCGAGGCGATGGGCCGGCTCTGGTCACTGCCCCAGGCGCCCAGGCGACTGCCCCAGTCACGACTGTGGAAATAGGCATCGCTTTCCGCGGGCGGCGAAAAGACCGCCTTGCCTTCGATGCGCACCTGGCGTCCCAGCGCGTCCCAGTGAAACACCAGGGCAACGTCCGCATTGGCCGATATATCGCGCCCCTTGCGGGATTGGTAATTCGTGTAGAAGACGATATAGCCCGGATCGGCCACGAAGCTCTTGCACAGTACGACCCGAGCCGACGGCCTGTGGTCGGCGCCCAGGGTCACGAGCGCCATGGCGTTCGGATTGCGTTGCACTTCGCGGGCCGTGGCCTCATCGAGCCAGTCGCTGGCGAGCTGCATCGGATCGTCCGGCAGCTTCTCCGGCAGGCGGTCAGGCGGTGTCGCGTTGCTCACGTCTGTCTCCGGGATGTCGTCGTCGCAGCAGCGGTCGCCCATCCTGCGGCGGCCGCAACGCAGGTTAGCAGAGAGCGGCGTGCCGGGCATCACCGGCCCTTGAATATGCCGCCCTCGCGTCTCGGATCCGCGGCGGCCTCGAGGCCGGTAGCCGGCGCGTGGCTCGTTGCGCCGACCCCACCAAAATACATACTGGTTGCCGGGAAGCGCACTACCTCGATGCCGACATCGCCGATGTCGACGCCGGGTTCGACGGCAACGCGAGGCGGGTTCTCGCGTGCTTCGTAATGCATGCGCGGCGCGGCGATCGCATCGTCGAGCGACATGCCCAGCTGCACATAGTTGATCAGGAACTGCTGCAGCGCCGTTGTGATGCGGTCAGCGCCGGGGGTGCCGAAAGCGAGCACCGCTGCGCCGCGACGGGCGACGCCGGGCGCCATGTTGGACGGCAGGCGTGCACCGGCCGGCCCGGCGTCCAGTCCATGCCGGTTGAGCTCGAGTTCGCCGAGGCAGTTGTTGAGCCACAGGCCGGTCCCGTCCGGCATTTCGCCGGATCCGTAGCCCGACGACGCAGTGATCGCGCAGGCGAGGCCATTGCTGTCGCAGGCAGACGTGTGCACGGTGGACGCGGATGCGCGGCCGGACGGCAGCCCCGATGCCCGGGCTAGGTCCAGCATCTCGGCCGCCGCCTTGCCCACGTCCTCGGACGCGTCGACGTTCTGATCGCGATAATCGAGCACGACGGCCTGCGCCCGGAGCAGCCGTCGCAGCGTTTCGCGGTCGCGTCCGTGCGCCGGGTGGCGCACGAAATCGAACAGCATTGCGCCGAGCACCGCGCCCCCGACAGCCGGCGGCGGGTTGGTCGCGACCGTGTAGCCACCAAGCTGGAGCGTCAGCGCCGGCCTCTCGATCGCCCGGTAACCGGCGAGGTCCGCGAGTGACAGGGCGCCACCGCCCTCGCGCACGTGTGCGGCAATCCGCTGGGCGAGCTGGCCCTCGTAGAACTCATACGCGCCGCCTTCCGCGATGATGCGCAGGCTATCCGCGAGCCTCGGCACGCGTATCAGCGCGCCGGTCTCGTGCAGCCGGCCGTGCTCGTCGTGCAGCGCGCGAAAGCCGTCGCCGCTGCGTCCGAAAACCGGCTCGGCGGAATACTGGAGGTAATAGCGACAGGCCTGCGCCAGCGGGAACCCGTCTTCCGCTGCGCGTATGGACGGTGCGAGCACGTCGGCCCAGGCGACTCGGCCCCAGCGTCGCCAGGTGTGTTCGAGGGCAGCCAGTGTGCCGGGAACGCCGACCGAGGCGCAGCCGACGACGGTATCCACGCCACCGCCGTAGCCCAGGTGTACGTTGACGCCTTCGGTCGTGCGCCTGGCACCGCCCTGCCCCGGCAATGCGACGTAACCGTCGATCGTCACGGGTTCCTCGTCCGGATGCCAGACGGTGGCATAGCCGCCCCCGGCGAGCGCGCAGACGCCTGGCTGCGTATTGATCGAGACCATGGCGGCGGCGACGGCGCAGTCGACGGCGTTGCCTCCAGCGACCGCCACTTCTGCCGCGGCTTGTGCCGCGAGTTCGGATGTCGTGGCGACGGCGACTTGCTGGCTACGGCTCACGGCGCGGCGGCGCTGGTCCTAAAAACGGATGACCGTCCGGATGCTCTTGCCTTCGTGCATCAGGTCGAACGCCCTGTTGATTTCGTCGAGCGGCATCGTGTGCGTGATGAACTCGTCTACCTTGATGTCGCCGTGCATGTACTGGTCGACCATGCCTGGCAGCTGGCTGCGGCCCTTGCAGCCTCCGAAAGCGGTGCCGCGCCAGACCCGCCCTGTGACCAGCTGGAACGGCCGCGTGCAGATTTCCTGTCCGGCACCGGCGACGCCGACGATGACAGACTCGCCCCAGCCCTTGTGGCAACACTCGAGGGCCGCGCGCATCAGCTTGACATTCCCGACGCACTCGAACGAATAGTCGACGCCCCCGTTGGTCATGTCGACGATGACCTCCTGGATCGGCTTGTCGTAGTCATTCGGGTTGACCGTGTCCGTCGCGCCCATCTGCCGCGCCAGTTCGAACTTGTCCTCGTTGATGTCGATCGCAATGATCCGGCTCGCTTTGGCCATGGTCGCACCCTGCACGGCGGATAGTCCGACGCCGCCGAGGCCGAATACGGCGACCACGGAGCCCGGTTCGACCTTCGCCGTGTTCAGGACGGCGCCTATGCCGGTCGTGATGCCGCAGCCCAGCAGGCATACCTTTTCCAGGGGTGCCGCACTGCTGATTCTTGCGACGGAAATCTCCGGCAATACCGTGTATTCGCTGAATGTGGACGTCCCCATGTAGTGGAAGACCGGCTTGCCGTTCTTCGAAAAGCGCGACGTACCGTCCGGCATCAGGCCCTGACCCTGGGTCGCTCGAATGGCCTGGCAGAGGTTGGTCTTGCCGGACGTGCAGAAATTGCACTTGCCGCATTCCGGCGTGTACAGCGGGATCACGTGGTCGCCGGGCTTGACGCTCGTAACGCCAGTGCCGACTTCCTCGACGATCGCGCCGCCTTCATGCCCGAGAACTGCGGGAAACTTGCCTTCCGGGTCCTCTCCCGAAAGCGTGAACGCGTCCGTGTGACACACACCGGTGGCGACATTTCGAATCAGGACTTCCCCGACCTTCGGTCCGTCGAGATCGATCTCTTCGACTTCAAGCGGCTTGCCGGCTGCCCACGCTACCGCGGCACGTGTCTTCATTGCATCTCTCCCCGTTGTCAGCGGTTTCAATCGTCAGAGGATATTCGCACGATTTCTGCACCGATGTCAGCCGAACGCCGTCTTGCGCTATTCTGTTCAGAGGGCAACTGCGGTAAAAGGTTGTTCCCGGGGTCGATACTCAACTGGAGCGCAGGGTACGCATGAATCTCGACGAATTGCGCCGGCAACTTTCCGAGCTGGATCGCGAACTGGTGTCGCTGGTGTCCGAGCGCCAGCGCATCGTTGCCGAAATCGGTCGCGACAAGCAGCAGAGCGGTCGGGCGACACGAGATTACGAACGCGAAAAAGTGGTGCTCAGCCAGGCTCGAGAGCAGGCCCGCTCGGTCGGTGTCGATCCCAAGCTGGCCGAACAGATCATGACGGCGCTGATCCGTTCGTCGCTGACGCACCAGGAGCGCGACCGAGTCGCCGCCGAGGGCAAGGGCGGCGGCCGGCGGGTGCTCGTAATTGGCGGCGCGGGCAAAATGGGCGGCTGGTTCGTCGATTTCTTCCGTTCGCAGGGCTTCGCGACCGACATTGCCGATCGCTCCGCCGTGCCGGCCGATGGCATTTACGGCAGCTGGGAAGATGCCGGGCTCGATTACGACGTGATAGTCGTGGCGACGCCGCTGGCCGTTTCTGCGAGTGTGTTGTCCGAAGTCGCCGCGCGCCGACCGCGCGGCCTCGTGTTCGACATTGGCTCGCTGAAGACGCCATTGCGTCATGGCCTGCAGGCGCTCGTCGACGCAGGCTGCAGGGTTACCTCGCTGCACCCGATGTTCGGTCCTGATACCGAGCTCCTGTCCGGGCGGCACCTGATCTTCGTGGATGTCGGCGTGCCCGAGGCGACCGCCGAGGCCAAGGAGCTATTCGCCGCGACGATGGTCGAGCAGCTCGACATGGACGTGGACGATCACGACCGGCTGATCGCCTACGTGCTGGGCCTGTCACATGCGTTGAACATAGCCTTTTTCACCGCGCTGGCCGAGAGCGGCGAGGCAGCGCCCAGGCTGGCGAAGCTTTCATCGACAACTTTCGATTCGCAGCTCCTCGTGTCGGCCGCCGTTGCTCGCGACAATCCTCACCTTTACTTCGAGATCCAGCGCCTGAACGACTACGGCATGGATCCGCTGGATGCACTGTGCGAGTCCGCTGCGCGGATCCGGCGGCTCGTAGCCGAGGGCGACGAGACGGGTTTCGTGGCACTGATGGAAAAGGGGCGCGAGTACCTCGCCGCTCGCGGTCGCTGAACGCGGGGACTGCGGCGCAGGTCCGGGACGTGACCCGGGCTTTCTGGTAAAAGCGCATCATGGTCCGAAGGAAGAACTTTCCTGGTCAATTCGCCGGAGGGCATGATTCCGCCGAACTGGCTCGCGCCCGCGAACTCGTGGACCGGATGACGCGTGAAGCCGAGCGCAACTCGCAGATTCTCAAGCGCTCGCAGGAGCGCGAACTCCGTCTGCTCGAGGCGGAAGACCTGGAGCAGTTGTGCCGCGAGATCCTGATCGGTCTGCGCGACAGCTACGGGCTCGACGCCGTTAGCTTCGTGATCTGCGACGGCAGCCATGACATAAGGCACCTGCTGCAGGCCAGCGGGCTGGATCTGGACGAACTCCCCGGGCTGGTTTTCGTGGAATCACTTGCGGGCCTCGCGCCCCAGTATGTGGCGCTCCGCCGACCCTGGTTGGGCGCGTACAGCACCGCGGATCACGGACTCCTGTTCCCGGGAATCCGCGGCCTGGCCTCCGTCGCGATGATTCCCCTGTCGCACAAGCGCAGCCTGATCGGCAGCGTCAACTTCGGCTCACGGCAGGGCGACAGGTTCACGGCAGACCACGCAACGGATTTCTTTGCCCATCTCGGCGTCATAGCGTCTTTCTGCCTGGAGAACGTCGTCAACCGCGCACGCCTGATGCGCAGCGGGTTCACCGACGTGCTGACCGGCTGGTACAACCGGCGCTACCTGCAGATCCGCCTGGGCGAGGAACTGGCCCGTGCTCGCCGGCACGGTACGACGCTGACTTGCCTGATGCTCGATATCGATCACTTCAAACGCGTCAACGACAACTACGGCCATGCTGCCGGCGATGCGGTACTCAGGGAGATCGCCCAACGGATCGACGCCGAAGTGCGATCGAGTGACGTCGCGGCCCGTTTCGGTGGCGAGGAATTCGTGATCCTGTTGCCGGGTACTGGCACGGCTTCCGCCGAGAAGCTGGCCGAGCGAATCCGGCAGGCCGTGGACCGCGAACCTTTCGAGATCGGCAGGGGGCGCCGCATTGACGTGACGGCTTCGATCGGCATTGCCGGTATTGCGCCACGCCGGGGCGATGCGGACCTGAAGACGCTCGGTGACTCGCTAATCGCGCGCGCGGATGTTGCGCTGTATCGGGCCAAGGCCGCGGGCCGGAATGCGCTGGCGGTCAACCCGGACAACGGGGTAGCTGCTTGAAGCACTGGGCAGCGGCTTCGATCGCGTGGCTCGCGCTGGGCGCCTGCGGCGGGCCAGATCCCGAAGCCGGCGATCCGGCGTCCGCGCTCGTCCTCTATTCATCCCTGGCGGAAACCGAAACGCGAGCCCTCAGCGAGGCCTACACGGCCGCGACCGGGACACCAGTCAACTACATGCTGGACGCGGCGGACGTGCTGATCGACAAGATGGCGGCGAGGGCTCATCGGCCCGAAGCCGACTTGCTGCTGGTCGCCGGGACACGCCCGCTCGGTCGTGCCGTCGACGAGGATGTGCTGCGCCCGGCACCGGCCGGCACCGCGTTCGACGCGATCCCGCCCGGGCTGCGCGACGGCGAGCGCTACTGGATCGGCCTTGCCGCCGACTCGCTTGCGATAGTTTACCGGCCGGCGCGGGTCGGCCAGGCAAACATCGACAGCTACGCGGCGCTCGGCGGCGACACCCTGCGCGGACAGCTGTGCCTGCCGGGCAGCGAAGCCGAGTCGAGTCGCTCCCTGGTCGCGGCGCTCCTTGCCGGCCTCGGGTCGAGGGATGCGGAGTTCGCGGTTCGCGGATGGATGACGAACCTGGCTCGGCCGCCGCTGGCCGGCGATCGCGAGCTGCTGCAGGCTCTCGAGTCCGGCGCCTGCGGCATTGCCGTCGTGGGTAGTGCCGCCCTGGCCCGCCATCTCGACGCAAATCCCGGTTCGACCCTGATTGTTTCCTGGCCAGGAGATGCGGTGGTCGGCCCCCAGTTGCATTTGCTGGCCGCCGGCATCAGCCGCCATGCCAATGACCCGGGGGCTGCGGCTGACATGCTCGAATGGCTGGCCGGCCCGGAAGGGCAGCGCGTGCTGGCGGAGCTGGGTCCGTACCAGACCGCCCGTCCCGCGTCGCGCACACCGGACATGCTCGAGCGGCACGGCCTGGACAAACCGCCCGGGCCGGGCCCCGCGGTGCCCTCGGCCAGCGCGCTCGGCGCAGCCGACGTTGTGCGGTTGCTGGAGCGGTCGCGCTACGGTTCGGGTGTCACGGCAACGAACTGAAACCGCCGGTCAGAGCGATTGCCGTTGTCCACGACTCATCAGGATGAGGAACAGGGGAACGCCGATAGCCGCCGTCAGTGCGCCCACCGGTAGCTGACGCGGCGCAAGCATCGTTCGGGCCAGCGTATCGGCAATGACCAGCAGCGATCCGCCCGCGAGGGCCGCCGCCGGCACGACGACGCGATGCTTGCTGCCGGCCACGAGGCGGACGACGTGGGGGACGACGAGACCGATGAACCCGATGACCCCGACGGCGGTCACCGACACGGCGACAGCCAGGGCGGTCACCGCAAAAATCGCGAGCCGCGCCCCGCCGACCGGCAGGCCCAGTATCGCCGCCTGCAGCTCGCCTCGCGCCAGCACGTCGAGGTGCCGTGCCCCCAGCATTGCGCCAATGCTGATCACGGCGAGCAGGACCAGCAAGTGCGCCGGCGCATACGCGAAGGCGAGGTCGCCCATCAGCCAGAAGAGCATGCCGCGGAGGTTCTGCTCTGGGCTCAGTGCCAACAGCAGCGTCGTCGCGGCGCTGAACCCGGCCGCGAGGACCACGCCGGTCAGCAGCAGACGGGCCGGCGTCCAGCTGCCGGTGCCGCGCGCGACGGTGAATACCAGCAACGTGGCACCCATTGCCCCGGCAAAGGCCAGCGCGTCGACGCCGACGGCGCCGATACCCAGCATCATGCCGATCAACGCGGCCACCGCGGCGCCGCCCGACGTACCGAGGATATACGGCTCGGCCAGGGGATTGCGCAGCAGTACCTGCATCAGCACACCGGCCACCGCCAGCAACCCTCCGACCGCGAAGGCGGTCAGCGCGCGCGGCAGGCGGAGGTCGAGAACCAGGGCCTGTACGTTGGGGGGAGCGACGCCCAGGAGCGACTGCCACGCCTCGCGTGCCGAGATATCTGCGCTGCCGCTGACCAGGGCTGAGCCGAGGACGGCGAGCGCGAGCAACGAGAGCGAGGTGAACAGAGCGGCCTGGCGGTTCATAAAGTGTTGGTCAGCGTAGCGTCCGGGTTACCGCTGCGGCCCCGGCAGGGCGGCATTGAGGATTGCTTCCTTGCCACTATATAGGATTCGTGCAAAATCATTGCGACGCGTATGAGTACCGAGAACATTGACCCAGAAGGCTACCGCGCCAACGTCGGCATTATACTGGCCAATGACGAAGGCCAGCTGCTGCTCGCCGGGCGCGTCGGCAACAAGGGCTGGCAGTTTCCGCAGGGAGGCATGCACCCGAACGAGAGCCCGGAAGAGGCCATGTTCCGCGAGCTCTACGAAGAGATCGGTCTCGAGGCCTCGCAGGTCGAGATTCTAGGGTGTACCGACGACTGGCTGCGCTACCGCCTGCCCGACAAGTTCGTGCGGCGCGGCAGCATGCCGCTTTGCATCGGCCAGAAGCAGCTTTGGTTCATGCTGCGATTCCTCGGCGACGATGAACAGGTTCGCCTTGACTGCTCCGACGACCCGGAATTCGATCGCTGGCGGTGGGTCGATTTCTGGCGCCCGGTCAACGACGTGATCTACTTCAAGCGACGGGTCTATGCTCGCGCACTGCACGAACTCGGTCCTCACGTGTATCCCGAGGGCCTGCCGCCGCGGCCGCGCTGGTGGCCGAAGCGGTGGAAGGCGGTGTTCGACAAGGATATTGAACGCGCTAGAAGGGTTTCAGCACGGCCAGGCCCACAATCAGCAGCAGAAAGAGTGCCGGAATCTCATTGAACCAGCGCAGGCCGCGCGTGTCCTTGTTCGAATAGCCGGCCTCCAGTTTGCCTATCCAGGTCCTGCAACGCAGGTGAAAAGCCGCCAGCGCAACAAGCAGAATCAGCTTGACCCGGAACCAGCCGATAGACAGCAGGGCGCTGTTTGCGGCGAT
Organism: Gammaproteobacteria bacterium; assembly: GCA_029884165.1. Lineage (GTDB taxonomy): Bacteria > Pseudomonadota > Gammaproteobacteria > Steroidobacterales > Woeseiaceae > JAOUIH01. The sequence continues at coordinate 54,157 of JAOUIH010000014.1, forward strand.
GAGCAACAGGCCGAAAACAAGGGTGAGGACTGCGCCGATCGTCATGATTGCGTACAGCCGCCGCTCCATTAGCGTAAAGCGCGATCGGCCTTCCGGGTCGTCAGCCTCTGAGTGGTAGATGAACAGGCGCGGCAAATAGAACAGACCGGCGAACCAGGTGACCATGAAGGCGATGTGTCCTGCCTTGAACCAGAGATAATATGCGTACACGTCGAATCCCCGTTTTTCTCTTCAGCATCCGGCCCGCCCGCAGACTGCGCGGCTTATGCCCAATTCCGTGACCTGCCGCACTTCTGTTTGCCGGAACCACCGCGTACCATACCCTTTTTCGACATAATCGAGGTATCCCGGCTTTGTCTGCGCGCAGGCCCGCATATATAAGTGGCATTCCAGTCTGGCTGCTCCGCGCAGCGGTCGCCATCGCCGTCGTCGTTTGCGTCTACCTGGCTTTCGAGTTCGGGCGAATCCAGTCCGGTTACAACATTGCCGACTCGATCGCCGAGGAAAGGGACTTCCGGGAGGTCATCGACGCGCTCGAACGGCAGATCGCCAACCTGCAGCAGGAAATTGCAACGCTGGAAACCCATCGAGAGATCGAGCGCGCCGCCTACAAGGATGTCGAGGCGAACCTGGTCGAGCTGCAGCGCAAGATCCAGGAACAGCGCGATGCGATAGCGTTCTATCGAGGCATCGTGGCTCCGGAGGACGGCGAACGCGGATTGCGGGTACAGGACTTCAGGCTATCCCGGGGGAGCGACGAGCGCTCGTACAATATTCGCCTCGTGCTGGTACAGGCGATTCAGAATGACCGGACGGTCAACGGCGACGTGGCGCTGACACTGGAGGGCGAGCAAAGCGGGTCGGCCGCCAGCTACAGCTTCGACCAGCTGGCACCCCCAGACCAGGATTCGGGCTGGCCGTTCTCGTTCAGGTATTTTCAGGATTTCAACCGGCAGTTGATTCTGCCGGACGGGTTCACGCCGGAAAGGGTGAACATCGAGGTGCGCTCGCGAACCAAGTCGGTCGCAGGCGTCGAGCAAAGTTTTCTCTGGCAGGTCGGCCGGAGCTGAAGGATCTGGAGGCTATATGTTTGGGCGCAAGAAACGCCGCCACAGCGTAATCGACACGTTGGTCGGCATGAACTCGAAGGTCAACGGCGACCTGTATTTTTCCGGCGGCTGTCACGTTGACGGGACCGTAAAGGGCAATGTCACTGCCGATGCCGACAGCAATTCGGCTTTGTCGATCGCCGAGGAGGGTACCGTCGAAGGCAGCGTCAACGTGCCCTACGTGCTGCTGAACGGCATAGTCCGGGGCGATGTGGTTGCGAGCCAGCGGGTTGAACTCGGTCCGACCGCGCGTGTCATAGGAAACGTCTATTACAACCTGATCGAGATGGCCATAGGGGCCGAGATAAACGGCAAGCTTGTGCACCAGCCGCAGGGTCAGGTACCATTGCTCGAGCAGTCGAAACGGCCAGCCGAGCCTGCCGAGGCGGCAGCCGGCACCACCTGAAAACGGTAAGCAGACATATGTCAACCAGTAGCGAACACATCCCCGTCATCGGTTCCGCAGGCGCGCCGCCTCCCATCGTCTTCACGGATGCGGCAGCCGACAAGGTCGGCGAACTGATCAGGGAAGAGGACAATCCCGAACTGATGCTGCGCGTCTTTGTATCCGGCGGCGGCTGCTCGGGTTTCCAGTACGGATTCACCTTCGACGACAAGATCGAGGATGGGGACAGCAAGGTGATCAATCGTGGCGTCACGTTGGTCGTCGACCCGATGAGTGTCCAGTACCTGATGGGCGCAGAGATCGATTACAAGGAAGACCTGCAGGGCGCCCAGTTCGTGATTCGAAACCCGAACGCCACGACTACCTGCGGCTGCGGCTCCTCGTTCTCTGTCTAGGCGCCGGTCGCCCAGGCGCTCGCAGGGACCGACGGACGCGCCGCAAGCCAACGCCCCGGAATCCGCCCCGGCGCGCGTCCCGACTGGCGCTGCGCCGTCGGTACTTGCAGCCGTCGACCTGGGTTCTAACAGCTTTCACATGATCGTCGGCGAGCTGCGCCACGGTCAGCTCACGATTATCGATCGCCTCAAGGAAACCGTCCGCCTGTCCGAAGGGCTCGACACGGCCGGCACGCTGATCGCACCGGCCAGGCAGCGGGCACTCGATTGCCTGTCACGCTTCGGCGAACGTCTCCGCGACATGCACGCGTCAAATGTTCGGGCAGCCGGTACCAGCACGCTGCGACGCGCGAAAGACGCCGCGGATTTTTGCAAGGCCGCTGAGCAGGCGCTCGGGCACCCGATCGAGATAATCTCCGGGCTCGAGGAGGCGCGCCTGATCTACGGCGGTGTCACCCACAGCATGCCCCTGCATGACGGCCAACGGCTCGTCATAGACATCGGCGGCGGCAGCACGGAACTCATCATGGGGCAGGGGGATCGGCCGAGGGCGCTCGAGAGCCTGCACATGGGCTGCGTCCTGATGACGGAGCGGCACTTTCCGGGCGGCAGGATAAGCAAGGCGAATTTCGACTCGGCGCGAATGGCGGTCAGGCTGAAGATGCGACCGGTCAAGGCGTTCTTCCGGGACTCCCCGGAAACCGAAGCCGTGGGTACGTCCGGCACGATACTGGCCACCGCCGCGGTTGCGCGCGCTCTCGGGATCGTCGAGACGGACCTGACGCCGGAGGCGGTGGAGGCGCTGATCGAGCGGGTCACAGTCTTCGAGCACGTGGATGCCCTCAACCTCCCGGGTCTGCCGGAGAGGCGCGGGCAGGTATGGCCGGGCGGGCTCGCGATCCTTGCCGAATTGATGCACGTCTTGCGAGTCGACCGGCTAAAGACGTCGGACGGGGCGCTGCGCGAGGGGCTGCTTTACGACCTGATCGGGCGGTTGCAGCACCGCGATGCGCGCGAGCGGAGCGTGTCTGCGCTGGCGCGCCGATTCAACGTCGACAGGGCACAGGCGAAACGGGTCAGCGGCACCGGGCGGAGGCTACTGGCACAATGCGCGGTGTCCTGGGAGCTTACCTCGCCGCTTGCTGCGGACATGCTCGACTGGGCTGCCCGTCTGCACGAAATCGGACTCGATATTTCGCACGACGGCTTTCAGCGTCACGGCGCGTACATCGCCGAGCATGCCGATCTGCCCGGCTTTCCGCGCTCGGAGCAGCTGCTGCTCGCTTTTCTGATTGCCAGCCAGCGCCGGGAGATAGACCGGGGATTCTGCGACAGGCTGCCTGCAGGGTGGCGGCCCAAGGCGCTGCGTCTGGCGATCCTGCTGCGGCTTGCCGTGCTTCTGAACCGGAGCCGAACGAAGATCGAAGTGCCCAACGTAAAGATGACCCCTGGCGAGGAGTCGCTCGAGCTCATTTTCGCGCCGGGCTGGCTGGCCGAAAACCCGCTGACGGTCGCGGACCTGGACCGCGAGGCGCAGTATCTC
>JAOUIH010000001.1 GCA_029884165.1 Gammaproteobacteria bacterium
TGCGACTGACTCTCCGCAGGCCTTGAGGTACATGCGCCCGGTGGACGTGATGCGATAGCCGTCATAGCCGTCGAGCGAGCCGAACGCGAACTCTACGAGCTGCAGAGCCCTCAGTTTTTCCAGGATCGCCTCGACCTGCGACGGGCGCAGGCGAATGATGTTCGCAATCTCGGGCGCCGTCAGCACGTAGCCCGGCTGCAGTTTTGACTGGGTGCGGAGCACCGCCAGGTCGGCTTCGCTAATGGCAACGTCGGCCTCGACCGCCAGGCCGCGTGAGGGCATGCCGAATGGTCGCCACTCACGCAGGGCTTGCCATCGCCTGGCGATCGACCGCAGTCGCACCGTCGCAGCGATGCGCAACGAATCGATCCAGTAGGCCAACTTGCGAAGCAGCGAGCGCGTGATGTGCAGGACGAGCAGCAAGGTAACGAGGTAAACGGCAATCGAGACCAGCAGGGAAGCGGCTCCGCCTGTCTCGGTCCCGGCCAATCCGAGTTGCGCAATGAGATTGGGCGCGAACCTTGCCGTCGCGGACAGCACCCAGTCGCCGGGCAATAGCAGTGCCTGCTTCAGCCACAGCACGTGGTCTGCGAGGGTCACCTCGCCGTCGAGATTCAGGTCGCTGGCCCAGGGGGGCAGGAGCGGCGCCTCGTCGTTCGCCGGCATGTCATTCATGAATGGCTGGTTCACATAATGTATCCGCGCGCCAAGCTCGCGCATTGCGGGCACTTTGTTACGCGGCTGCGTCGCGATCCGTGAGCAGGTTCACAGATTGCTCGTGCGCGATCGCGCAGGCGTAACGCAGCGTATGCCGCAATGGTCGCTGCAACCCCATGCGATTTGAGGGATGGATCACAGATTGGATGCGACGATTCATCAACACTTGTGCGACGAAATGCCGGCCTGCAACCGGCGCGGATGCAAGTGCCTGCATCCCGGACCTTAAACCCGGCAAATCAAGGGCTTGAACATGCCTACACTGATGCGGAAATTTCTTTATGTGCTGCTGCTCTGGGCTTCCGTTGCGAGCAGCGGTTCGCAGGACATATCCCAGGAGCAGATGCGCAGCCTCGACGAGCAGGTACAGGAGATCAAATCCGATGTGCTCAACATCGCCGCGGAACTCGGGCGACTCGAGGAGCGCCTGCTGTATCCATCGAATACGCAGGTCGCGGTATTCGTTGCGCTGGCTGGCGGCGACGAACTGCGGCTCGACGCGGTGCAGGTAGCGATCAACGGCGATCTCGTTGCGCATTACATTTACAGCTTCAAGGAACTCGAAGCGCTGCAGAATGGCGGGGTGCAGCGCCTGTATACCGGAAACGTGCCGACCGGCGAGCACCAGGTCAGCGTCAGCTACAACGGCAAGCTGAAGAACGGCAAGGACGTGAGCCGTTCTGAGCAATTCGTCTTCGTAAAGGGCGTCGAGCCCAAGATGCTCGGGTTCACGCTCGCAGGTTCGGAGTTCGGCCAAAACGGTATCCAGTTCGGAGACTGGTAGACATGCTGCGCACGTCGCCCAGGCTTTTCGGGGTATCGCTGGCCGCCATCTGTGCGGCCGCTTCCGCCTCGGGCGAGGAACTCAAGGATCTCTATTTCGGTGAGGCGCTGTTCCTCGCTCGACAGGGCTACTATTTCGAGGCGCTGGAGCGACTGGACACCGAACTCGGGCAGCACTACGGGCTGGACGAGCCCGAGCGGGACAGCCTCTACTACCACATCAACGACGCCGAATTCTCTGTCGGCGACTTCGAGCTGCGCTACCGCATGCACCATCGCGCCGGGCGCGCGATCACCGCAGTGCTCGAGGGAGACGTCGACGAACTCGTGCGCAACGAAGCCGCATATCGACTGGCCCGAATCCACTTTCAGAAAGGGCAGATGGCCGACGCACTGCAGGCGCTGGCGCGTATAGACGGGCGAGTGCCGGACTCGATACGCGACGATATCGAGTTCCTGCGTGCGAATGCCTTCCTGTCGACAGGCCGGCCCGCCGAGGCTGCCGAAATCCTCAAGCGCCTGCAGGGCTCCGATGAGCTGGGCGGATTTGCATCCTACAACCTGGGCATTGCGCTGCTGCAAGACGGCCGTACCGAGGCAGCAGTCGAGCAGCTGGATCGCTCCGGCCGCATCGAGGCCCGTGACGAGCCGACTTTCGCGATCCGTGACAAGTCGAACATGGTACTCGGGACGATGCTGCTCGAATCGGGCGACTACGCGCTGGCCGGCCAGTACTTCGATCGTGTGCGCCTCGACGGACCGTTTTCGAACCAGGCCCTGCTGAGCTCCGGCTGGGCGGCGATGTCGAACGAGGACTACGACCGGGCCGTCGTCCCCTGGAGCCTGCTCGCGCAGCGCGAAGCCACGGATCTTTCTGCCCAGGAGGCGAAGCTCGCCCTGCCATACGCATATGGCAAGCTGGACGTGCACGGTCGTGCGGCCGAGTACTACGGCCGGGCGCTGGATTCCTTCGGCGTCGAGCTTGAGAAACTCGACACGTCGATCCTGAGTATCCGCGAGGGCAAGTTTCTCGAGGCACTGGTTCGGGAGGAGATCCGCCAGGACAAGGACTGGGTGATCCGCCTGCGCTCGCTGCCGGAAGCACCAGAGACCTATTACCTGATGGAGTTGATGGCCGCGCACAATTTCCAGACCGGCCTGCAGAACTACCTGGACCTCGAAGACCTGCGCAAGAAACTGGCATCCTGGGAATCGAGCTTCGACGCCTACGGGGACATGATCTCGATTCGGAGGGCGCACTACGAGCCGCTGCTTCCGGAGATAGACTCGCAGTTCCGTGCCCTCGATTCGCGCATGCGCCTGCGCCTCGAGCAGCACAAGCTGCTCGAACGCCGCATGCAGGCGATGCTTACGGCGCCGAGGCCCGAATTTCTCGCGACCCGCGACGAGCAGGCGATGCTCGGTACGATCGAGCGCATCGAATTGCGGCTGCAGGAAGCGGGCGTCGCGCCCGAGTCTGACAATTACCAGCGCCTGAAGCGCCTCAAGGGCCGGCTACTCTGGACGCTCCATACCGAATATCACGAGCGACTGGCTGCGTTTGAGCAACACTTGTACGAACTCGGCGCAGCCATCGCCGTGGCAGAAGCGCAATACGAACAGTTCGTGCGCGTGCGCCAGGCCGCGGTTCACAGCTTCGAGGGCTACGAAAAGGGCATCGCTCGCATGCGGACCAACGTCCGCGAGTCGCTGGCAACGGTCAATACCCTGATGGCGCGGCAGGGGCGCCTGCTCGAGATCGTCGCGATCGACGAACTGACCGCGCGGCGGGAGCGGCTGGAGAAGTACCAGAACGACGCGCGCTTTGCCCTGGCTGACAGTTACGACCGCGCGACGCAGGTGCAGGCAAGGAGGCTCGACGAATGACGCGCTTCCCTCGGCTGCCCTTATTGCTGCTTCCCGTCGTGCTGGTCGCCTGCGGAACCTACGACCGCAATCGTGGCACCCTGGCTGACCTGAAGAGCGTCGAGCCGGACGTGGCCGATGTGCACATCGACGACAGCCTCGAGCGTGCGGAAGCGAGCTACCGGCGATACCTGGAACAGACGCCATCGAGCGCGATGGCGCCTGAAGCCATGCGCCGCATGGCGGATCTGCAGATCGAAAAAGAGTTCGGAATCATCGGCTCCGGCGACCTGGTCGAGATGGCCGTCGCGGAAGACAAGGTGGCACTCGCCAGGCCGCCGCAGGCCGCCATGCTGCCGCTGGAGGGCGACTCCCCCGAAACGGGACTGGGCCAGGGCGGTTACGACGAATCGACCGAGGATTTCGAGAGGCGAGCGGCCGGAGAGCAACGCTTCGTGGCGGCCGAATCGGGCGAAAGGCTTGAGCTGCCGGAAGGCGCGCGGGAAACGGCGCTGTCCGGCCCGCTCGAGGCGATAGAGACCTACAAGCGAATTCTCGAGCAGTACCCGAATTACGAGCGCAACGACCAGGTCCTGTACCAGATGTCGCGCGCCTACGATGAACTCGGTCGCAACGACGAGGCGGTCGAGGTCATGGCGCGGCTGATCGCCGGCTATCCCTATTCGCGGTACATCGACGAAGTACATTTCCGGCGGGGCGAGTACTTCTTTGTCCGCAAGAAGTACCTGGACGCCGAGGAATCGTACTCGGCTATCATAGAGCGGGGGTCGACATCGTCCTACTACGAACTAGCCCTGTACAAGATGGGCTGGACCCTCTACAAGCAGGAACTGTACGAAGATGCACTACGGCGCTACATGGCAATGCTGGATTATCGCCTGTCGATCGGCTACGACTTCGACCAGGCGGGCGAAACCGACGACGAACATCGCGTCGCCGACACGTTCCGCGTCATCAGCCTGAGTTTTTCGAACCTCGGGGGCCCAGAGGTCATCGACGAATACTTCGACGAATACGGCCACCGCAGTTTCGCCGACCGCATCTACAGCAACCTGGGTGAGTTCTATCTGAGCAAGCTCAGGTACCAGGACGCGGCGTCGGTCTACAACTCGTTCATAGCGCGCAATCCCTATCATCGCGTCGCGCCGCATTTCAGCATGCGGGTCGTAGAAATCTACGAAGAAGGCGAATTTCCGAAGCTCGTGGTCGACTCGAAGAAGGAGTTCGCGACACGCTACGCGCTCAACGGCGACTACTGGCTGCACTTCGACCCGAACGATGCGCCGGAAGTCATGGGCTTTCTAAAGACGAACCTGACGGATCTCGCCAACCACTACCACGCGCTGTACCAGAACGACGAGCTGCTCGCCGAGCGGCCCGGGAATTTCAGCGAAGCGTCTCGGTGGTACCGCCAGTTCCTGGCCTCGTTCCCGCAGGACGACGAATCGCCGCCAATCAATTACCAGCTGGCCAACCTGCTGTTCGAAAACGGCGACTTCGGCCCGGCCGCTGTCGAGTACGAGCGCACGGCCTACGAGTATCCGCGACACGAACAGTCCGCTGCGGCGGGTTACGCCGCTGTCTATTCGTTCCGGCAGGAACTCGAAGGCGCCACCGGCGCACGTCGATCGGACGTCCGCCTGACGGCGGTAGAGAGTTCGCTCCGGTTCGCCGAGGCGTTTCCGGAGCACGAGGAAGCGCCGGTGGTCCTGGGTGCCGCGGCCGCCGACCTGTACGACATGAAGGACTTCGAGCGCGCGATCGCGTCGGCCCGTATGCTGATCGAACGCTACCCGGGCGCGGAGCAGTCGCTGGTGCGCGGTGCATGGGTCGTGGTCGGCCACTCGTCGATCGATATCGCGGAATATCCGGACGCGGAATTTGCCTACACTCGCGTGCTCCAGTTGATGCCGCCGGAGGACGAGGGTCGTGCCGCGATCGTCGACGGACTTGCCGCGTCGATCTACAAGCAGGGCGAGCAGGCGAACCTGCTCGAGGACTACCGTGCCGCCGCGAACCATTTTCTCCGTATCAGTGACGTCGCGCCGACATCGGCGATAAGGACCTCGGCCGAGTACGATGCGGCCGCTGCGCTGGTCAAGCTCGAGGACTGGGGAATGGCCGCCGGCGTTCTCGAAGACTTCCGGGCTACGTTTGCAGATCACGAGCTGGCCGCGGACGCGACACGCCAGCTCGCCTTCATCTATCGTGAAGACGGTCAGCTGCTGAAGTCGGCCGAGGAGCATGTGCGAATCGCCGACGAATCCGCGGACCCCGAGGTCCGGCGCGAGACCCTGCTGGTCGCCGGCGGCCTCTACGAGGAGGCGAACAGCGTCGACAATGCGATCGAGGTCTACGAACGTTACATCGTCGAGTACCCGATGCCGCTGGACGTTGCGCAGGAGACCAGGATGCACGTCGCCGGGATTCACGAGGATCGAGGCGACATGGCCCGCTACTACGACGAATTACGCGAAATCGTCGCGGCAGACGCTGCGGCCGGCGGTGCGCGTTCCGATCGCAGTCGTTTCCTTGCCGCGAAGTCGGCCCTGGTTCTGACCGAGCCCTTGTACGAACGCTTTGCCGGGCTGGAGCTGATTCAACCGTTCGAAGAGAGCCTGGCAGAGAAGCAGGCGCGCATGGATACCGCGATGGCTGCATTCGAGGCGCTCGTTGCCTACGAGGTGGGCGAGGTGACTGCGGCAGCGACTTTCTATATCGCGGAGATCTACTTCGATTTCAGCGTATCGCTGATCGAGTCGGAGCGGCCGGAGGGCCTGTCGAGCGCCGAAGCGTCGGCTTACGAACTCGTCATCGAGGAGGAGGCCTATCCATTCGAGGAGCAGGCCATCGAGGTGCACGAGAACAACTTCGAGCTCCTGCGCGTCGGCCTGTACAACCCGTGGGTGCAGAAGAGCCTGGACAAGCTGGCCGTCCTGATGCCGGGTCGATACGCGAAGAACGAGATCAGCAGCGGGTTCCTGGGCTCGATCGATTTCTACGCCTACCGAATGCCGATCGTGCCGGAGATCGTCCCCGGCGGCGGCCAGAACTCGGCGCTGAGCGACCCGGTCGATGGCCAGGTAACGCCCGGCGCGACAGCGCGGGTGTTCCCGGGCGAGGCGCAGGACTGACATGGACGGCGGCGAGAAATGAAATACCCGAGCAATCATTCGACCCGGTCCGATAACTGGCTTGCCGTGGCCGCGATGGCCGCCGCTACTGCCTTCGGCCTGACCGGGTGCGCCACGCCCGTGGCAAAGAAGCCGCAGGCACGTATCGAAATCCAGGAGGAGATCGGCTTTACGATTACCGAGGAATCGCCGGCAGATGCGGAGATCCGCGAGGACTACCAGGCGGCGCTGGCGTTTCTCGAGCAGGAGCGCTTTGGGCAGGGCATCGAACGGCTCGAGCTCGTCGTCGAGCAGGCGCCCGAGCTCAGCGGGCCGCTTATCGACCTCGGCATTGCCTACCACCAGAAAGGCGATCTTGCCGCTGCCGAGTCGGCACTGGTCAAGGCGCTTACTGTAAACCCGGAGCATCCGATCGCTCACAACGAGCTTGGCATCATCTACCGCAAGACCGGGCGATTCCGCGAGGCGCGCGCAAGCTACGAGCGGGCACTGGCCGTATACCCTGGTTTTCACTATGCGCGCCGAAATCTTGCGGTTCTGTGCGACCTGTACCTGGCTGATACCTCGTGCGCGCTCGATAACTACGAGGCCTACATGAAGACCGTGCCGGAAGACAACGAGGCCGCTATCTGGATCACCGACCTCCGCAACCGGACGGGTCGCTAGGAGCAGGTGATGTCGAGACTTGCCGCCATTACAGTCGGACTCCTGCTGAGCTGCTCTGCGGTGCTCGCAGACGATGAAGCCGCCGATAGCAACGATGCCGAGGCCATCGAAGGAGAGGCCGTCGAGCAGGAGGCCGTGGCAAAGAGCGCGGGCGTTTCCCCGGACCAGCCCAAGACCATGTCGGGCATGTCGATTCTCGGTAATGAGGAAGCCCCGAAATCACTGGTCATCGTGCCGTGGAAGGGTTCCGAACTCGGCAACGATATCTCGCTCAACGATTCGCTGGACGAACGTGCGCGACCGGTCGACCGGGACGTGTTCGAGCGCGAGCTCCGCTACTACTCGATACGCAGCGGCGCGCAGAACTAGCGCCCGGGACCTGCGCAGAAGCGCGGTTCCCGAACCTCGTCCTGTCGCCGGCCTGCACTACGCATTCTTTTTCGATCGCGCTGCGCTGCCTCTTGGCGCGGTCACACAATCCATCGAGCTCGAAATCACGGATGCAGCGCGCCGATTGACGCACTGCGTCGAACTAATTGTCGTCGATCGTGTACTGCATCACATCTGCGGACGCCGACTGGACTTATTCTTGGACCCGTCCATGAGATGGATTACGACATTTTGTCAAATGAGGATTTGGTGATGGACGTTTTTTATTCAATCGTAAGGTTCTTCGCTTCGGGCGGCATCTTCATGTATCCGATCCTGGTCGTTTTCGCCGTTGGCGTCGCGGTCGCGATCGAGCGTTATGTCACTTTGTCGCGCGTGACCTACAGGAACCAGAGCATCTGGGAACAGGTGCAGCCACTGCTGGCAGAGGGTGAGTTCGAAAGGGCGCGCGAGATCACGGGCAAGGACGAATCCACGATATCGCAGGTCCTGAACATGGGCCTGTCATTGCAGGGAACCGTACGCCGCCGCGAAGACATCGAGATCGCGATGGAGGAGAGCATGATGGAGATCGTGCCGCGACTCGAGAAACGCACGCCCTATGTCGCGCTGGCCTCGAGTATCGCGACGCTTCTCGGTCTGCTCGGCACGATCATGGGCCTCATCCAGGCGTTCACGGCGGTCGCCAACGCGAATCCGGCCGAAAAGGCCGATCTGCTGACGGCCAGCATCTCCGTCGCGATGAACACAACCGCGTTCGGGCTGATGGTCGCTATCCCGCTTCTGGTCACGCACGTCGTGCTGACGAGCAAGACGGGTGAGATCGTCGACAGTCTCGAGATGGCATCGGTCAAGGCGCTGAACGTGATTACGAAGCGCGCCAAGCGCCAGCTCGACATCGCCGCCTGAGGATAAGCGACCATGGCGCGACGACACCATTACAAGCGGCGTTCGAAAGACGCACCGGAGCTGGATGTCACCACCTTCCTCAATCTCATGGTGGTTCTGGTGCCGTTCCTGCTGATCACCGCCGTCTTCTCGCGCCTTACGATCGTCGAGCTCAACTTGCCGAGCTCGTCGGGCGGGCCGGCGCCGGTACAGCCGAACTTCCGCGTGGAGGTCATCGTGCGCGAAACCGGCCTCGAGATAACCAATGGTACGTCGATCATTGCCGCCATTCCGAAGGTCGAGGAGGAGTACGACCTGGAAAGGCTGTCGGAATACATGGTCGAGCTGAAGCGGAGCTACCCGAGCCACGACTCGGCGTCAGTCCTCCTGGAGCCCTTCATTCCGTACGACTACCTGATCCAGGTGATGGACGTGGTCAGGGCCGTTGAAGTGGAAGGCGAGACTCCGGAAGAGATGCAGCTGTTCGCGCTGTTTACGGAAATTTCCGTGGGAGAAGCTCCGTGAGAAATACGCGCCGGATCAAGCGGATGTCCCGCAACCGCACGAAAGTGACGAAGATGAATCTTACGTCGCTGATGGACGTCTTCACGATTCTCGTCTTCTTCCTGCTGGTGAACTCCGGTTCCGTGGAGGTCATGGAAGCCCCGAAGCAGGTGACCCTGCCCGAGTCCATGGTCCAGGAAAAACCGCGCGAAACGGTCGTCATTTTCGTCAGCCCGGACGAGGTGCTCGTCCAGGGCAAGTCGGTGATGAAGGTCGCCGACATTCTCGAATCAGGCAGCTCCAACATCGCGCCGATCACAGAGCGCCTCGCCGAGCTCCGCACCAGCGTCGTAGGGCCGTCGACGAAGTGGGTATCGGAGAGCCAGGAGGTCACGATACTCGCCGACAAGTCCGTGCCCTTCACGGTGATCAAACGGATCATGACTTCCTGTACCGGCGAAGGTTACGGGCAGGTGTCGCTGGCTGTAATTCAGAAAGCCTCGCAGACGTCGGCGATTTGACGCCGCCCATCCGCAGCAGGACGCAGCAGGTGAACGCGTGACTTCCGAACTGGATCGAATACGACAAGAGCAAAAGGCGATCGAAGCGCAGATCGTGCAGGTGCAGCAGAAGCTTGGCGCCCTGGAAGCCGATCTGCGCAACTTGGACGCCGAACTCGAAGCGCTGGGCGACAGGCGCGAGCAGTACGAATTGCTCCTCCAGATCTGCTCGGCGCTGGATCGCCTGGACGAGCTCGGGGCCTCCCGGCTCTTCTGGGGCGGCCGCCTGGGAGAGGACGTCTCGACTGATCACGTCGTGGACATTCGTGCGCGGGTGGAGGAATTCAGCGGGCAGTTCGACAAGGTCGGCGGCCGGCGTGAGGAGATCGTTCGTGAAATCCGGGAAGTCGACGAGGTGCTGGCCTACCTCGAAGACTCGCTGCTGGATCTCAAGGAAGCCGAGGAACACCGGCGCTCGGAGTGGCAGATCGAGCGCGAGCCCGAGGAAGAGCCGTTCCGCAAGCTCGTCATGCCCTGGGCCCGGGGCTTCGAGGAAGACGACCGTTTCCGTAAGTCGATGCTCGTATCCGCGGCGGTCAGCGCGCTGCTCGCATTCCTGATCGGCATCATCGATCTGCCGATTCCCGATCGCGACGAGTTGCTGGAACTGCCCGAGCGCGTCGCCAACCTGATTCGGCAGGAACCGGAACCGCCGCCGCCTGCGGTGGTCGAGGAACAGCTGCCCGAACCGGAGCCGCTCGAGGCAGAGGACGAGCCGGTCGAAGAACTGGTGGCCGACGAGCAGCCGCCGGAAGTTACACCGGAGGCATCGGACGAACCGGCGCCGGCACCGGTGCCCGAGGAAAATCCGCAGCAGCAGGTACGCTCGAAAGGCATCCTGGCTTTCCGCGACAGTTTCTCGGAACGCGCGAAGGGCGGGCCGTCCGCCCAGCTGGGTGCATCCGCCCGGATCGGCAATGCGGGTGATGCTGCGGTCGGGCTGCCGACGCGGTCCATGGTCACGACGCAGGGACCGGGATCCAGTGGTGGCATCAACCTGGCGGAGATCAGCCGCGACGTCGGCGGCGGTGGCGGCGGTGGCATGGATGGTGTCCAGGTAACGCGTGTCGCGAGTTCGATCGGCGGCGACGGATCTGCCGACAGGCCGCTCTCGGGCGGTCCGTCAGCCGGCCGCACCGACGAGGAAATCCAGATCGTCTTCGATCGCTACAAGGCAGCGCTTTACCGCCTGTATAACCGGGAGCTGCGGCGGGACCCGACGCTCCGGGGACAGATGATCCTCAAGCTGACGATCGAGCCGGATGGGACCGTGTCGATGTGCATACTGCAGTCGTCCGACATGGAGGCGCCGACGCTGGCCGACCAGGTCGTCGAGCGCGTCCTGGGCTTCGATTTCGGGGCCAAGGACGGCATCGTCGCGATGACCATAATCTATCCGATCGACTTCCTGCCAGCGAGCTGATCGCGCACGCAATCAAACATAATATGGCGACCGTGCCGCCCGTCAGCCGGTCGCCGTATTGATTCCGCAGGCCCTGCTATCCGGGGGATACACTGGTACACGACACGCTCCCGGACAGCCCGCCGCCGCTGCATTTGTTGCACTGCTTGGCGGAATATCGAACTGCTCTTAGCAACACGATCAAGCTGTGATGCAGATCACCTAAATCGCGGGGCCTACTCTGCGATAGTTCCTCCCAGATTCTGACAAAGGCAAAACCACCGAAAGGTGGCGACGCAAAGTCACCGGTCTACCGGGCCACTGGGCCCCAGGACAGCGGGACCGCCGGAATCCGGCCCGCTATGGGACCGGCAACAACGGATGTTGCATCGCTACCTCAGGGATCGAGGTCATACATGGCGCAATACGGCCGGCCGTCCGGCACGGATGGCAGACTTTCCCGCATGAGCCGCCGCTCGTACGAGCGGTGCCGCGCACCTGTGCTGGATTGCGCGGGGTGCGTCGCGTGAGCAGCGAACCGGGACCGCGCGCATTCGGGCGGGCGCTGGCGCGCGCCGCCGTGCTGCTCCTGGGCCTGGCCGGTTCGGCCGCCTGGGCTGAAGATTGTTCCGAATTTCCGAACGGCATCATCGACGGATTCGCCGGCGACATCGCGCCGTCGCAGCTGCAGATCGACCGAAACTGCACGATTCGAAATTTCCCCGCCAGCAATCCGCTCAGCACGAATTTCAGTTTCCTCACGCAGCCCGGGCAGACGGACGAGCGCTGGCTGATCGTCTTCGACAACGTCGTGCACACGGGCCAGATGGCGTGTAACGCGGTCGCCGGGCATCGCATCTGGTTCGTCAACGGTTCGTCGAGTTCGATCCAGGAGGGCTGCCAGAACCTGCTCATCCCGGTCGAGAAGATCGAAAAGCAGAACCCGGCCGGCACGACGACGGCGGCGATCGGCGTGCCGTTCACCTACAGGCTGGTCATGCCGGTGTTGTTCGACGCCGGCACCGGCACCGTGATCAACGATTTCGGTTCGCTGAACGACCTGCACGGCGTAACGCTGACGGACGACCTCAACGCGACCGGCGTAGACCTCACCTACATCAGCCATACCGCGTACTGGCTGGACAGCGGCGTACCGGTCGCACACAGCTTCGACAATTCGAGCGGGCTGCTGAGCTTCGACGATTTCCCGATCATCCCCTCGGGCGACCAGATCGTCATCGAGCTGACCGTGGTGCTCGAGGATACGCCGCAGAACGTGATCGGCACGCAGTTCATCAACACCGCGAAATGGGATTTCGGCCGGCTCATCGACGACGTGTTCTACGAACCGCTGCCGGGCGAGTGGGGCATATCTCCTCCCCTGACGATCGCAGGTCCCAGCCTGATCGTGACGAAATCAGGGCCGGCGACGCTCGGCAGGACGCTGAACCTCGGCCAGTGGGGTGAGTTCGCTATCGACGCCCACAATACCGGCCTGAGCGACGCGTGGGACGTCACCATCGTGGATCGCCTGCCGGACGGCCCGCAGGGCGGCATGTGCGACCTGACCCCCGAACTTCTCGATGTGCAGGTGTACGGTCCTGACGGCACGACGCCGGTGCCCGGCAAGGGACCGCTTGCGGCCGGCACCGACTTCACGCTGAATTACAACGATGCGCCGCAGTGCGAGCTCCGGCTGACGATGCTGACGCCGGAGGCGGCAATCGGGCCGGACGAGCACCTGGTGATCCGCTACCGGACTCAGCTCGACGCCAACACCGACGACGGCGTGTCACTGACCAACGTCGCGGGCGCGATCGAGTATTTCAACGGCGATGACAGCAATCCCGACCGCCTGCGTTTCGCGCGGCCGCTGACCAACGGCACGCCCGGCGTCGCGGACCATCAGGACGCGCATACGGTCCTGACCCTGCTGTACGGCTATTTCTACGAGAAGACGGTCCGCAATCTCACGAGTGGACAGGACCCGGCAGCAACCGCGGCACCGGGCGACACGCTGCGATACACGCTGCGACTGCAAACGACTGACGGCGCGCTCGACGACGTCATCTTCCGAGACGACATGGGCTCGATGAACCCGACGGCCGTGTTCCTGCCGGGCACGCTCGCGCTGGTGCCCGGTAGCGTCCCGCCCGGCGCCGACACATCGAATACCGACCCGAACGGGGGCACGAACGGCGCGGGACTGCTCGACATCCGCAATCTCGACCTCGCCCCGGCTGACGAGGTAACGATCAGCTTCGACGTGACCCTCGCTGCCGCGCTCCTCGACGGCACCGTCGTGACGAACCAGGCGAGCCTGCTCGGCTTCGGCGGCCTCAGCCTGGGCGTTAGCGACGACCCGACGGTCAACGGGCAGGCCGATTTCGACATTCCCGGCGACGAGGACCCGACCCGCGTCGTCATCGAGGGCATACAGCCGACGCCGCTCGTCAAGGCAACGACGCAGGCAACGGCCACGATCGGCGAGGAATTCAGCTACCTGGTCACTGTTCCCTCGGCGCCGCACCCGGCACCGCTGTTCGACGTCCGGATCCTCGACGATCTTGCCGCCTCCAGCGCCGACCTGGAGTTCGTCAGCGTCGCCCGCGTGTCGGGTTCCGGCAGCTGGACCCCGGTCAATACCGGCACGTCGACGAGCCTCGTGATCGAGGACCCGGTCAACGGCATCGACATCCCGGTCGGCGAGCAGGTAGTTATCGAGATCACCGTGCGGCTCGTGGACACGCCGACGAACGTCGCGGGCCTGACGTTCTCGAACAGCGCCGCGTATACCTACAATCAGCTCGACAACGATCCGCTCACCGCGCGTCCCGGCGACCCGGGCACGAGCGGCCCGATGACGATCGTCGAGCCGGACCTTACGCTGGAAAAATCCGGCCCTCTGCAGATGCGGCTGAACCAGGCCGAGGTGTTTACGCTGAACGTGCACAACGTCGGCGACTCGACGGCCTGGGGCGTATACCTCGCCGATATCCTGCCGAACACGGCGAACGGCGGCATGTGCGACGCCGCTCCGACGCAGGTGACGGCACAGCTCTACGAGGCGGACGGCACGACGCCCGTGGGTTCCGCGCTCGTCCAGGGCGTCGATTTTGCGCTGGCTTTCAGTCCTGCTCCCGATTGCGTGTTTGCGATCGACTTGCTGAGCGCCGCTGCGGCCATCGGGCCGGACCAGCGCCTGATTGTTACCTACTACGCTGAACTCGATGCGGACACGCAGCAGGATGCGGCCCTGACGAATATCGCGGGCGCGACCGAATGGCTCAGCCTCGACGACTCCGACCCGGTCGTGGCGGCAAACGCCCGCAACTACCAGCGGAACCTGACCGACGGCACCGTCGGCGTGCTCGACCACGAGGATGCGCACACGCTCGTGGAGTTCACGCCCGAGCTGATTTTCGAGAAGACGGTCGTGAACGTGACGACGGGCGACGACCCCGCGACGACCGCGACGCCGGGTGACACGCTGCGCTACAGCCTGCGCATCGAGAACGCCAGCGATACCGCCGTTGACGGCTTCGACGTGGTCGACGAACTGGACCGGCTGAACGCCAGCCCGTCCTTCCAGCCTGGCACGCTGACCATCGTCACGTTGCCGGCCGGGGCCGATGACACGAATACCGACGCGAACGGCGGGGCGGCCGGCACCGGGCTCTTGGACATCCGCGGTCTCAGCCTCGGCGGGCTGGGCGACAGCGTGCTGATCGAGTTCGAAGTTACGCTGGCGCCGGTCATCGCGAACGGCAGCTACGTCAGCAACCAGTCGACTATCAATTACAACGGCTTCCCCGTCGCCCTGTCCGACGACCCGAACGTCAACGGCGCGGCGGATCCGGCGATCTCCGGCGACGAGGACCCGACCCGCGTGCTGATCCAGTCGGCGCCATATCTCAACATCGAGAAGGTCTCTTCCTACGAAACCGGCGACCCGACCGTGCTGCTCGCCGGCGAGACCTTGCGCTACACGATCACAGTGCAGAACACCGGCAGCGACAACGCGGCCGCAGTCGAGCTTGCCGACCAGGTGCCGGCCAATACGACCTACGTCGCCGGCAGCACGACGCTGAACGGCGTCGCGGTGCCGGACGGCGCCAACGGGGCCTCGCCGCTGGTCGACGGCATACTGATCACCACACCGGACGACGCGACGCCCGGCGTTCTTGCCGCGGCGGCACCGCCGACCGCAGGCAGCACGGCGACGATCGTCTTTGACGTTATCGTGGACCCGAGCGTCGCGGACGGTACGGTTATCTCCAACCAGGCGTTCGTCAGCGCGCCGCCCAATGGCCTGTTCGACCTGCCGTCCGATGACCCGCGCACGCCGGTCGAGGACGACCCTACGCTCGACATAGTCGGCGCGCTCCCGCTGATCTACGCCGAGAAATCGGCGGCACTGGAAGTCGACCTGACTTCGCCGGGCATCGTCGATCCGGGCGACACGCTGCGCTACACGATCACGATCTACAACAACGGCAGCGTGCCGGCGACGCTCGTCGAGCTGCTGGACTCGGTACCGACGAACACCAGCTACGTCGCCGATACGACTACGCTTAACGGCGAGCCGGTCGGCCGCCCCGATGGCGGCGTATTCCCGCTGGCGGCGGGCCTGCCGGTGAGCTCTTCGGACCTGACGCCGCCGCTGCCGGGCACCGGCGAGGGCGTCCTGAACCCGGGCCAGTCGGCGACGGTACAGTTCAACCTGCTGGTCGACGCGGGTGTCGCGCCGGGGACGCTGATCACGAACCAGGCCGTGGTGTCGACCTATGAAGTGCCGGACCGGCTGACCGACGGCGACGGCAACCCGGCAACCGGACCCGAGCCAACAGTCGTGGTAGTCGGCGACGTACAGCAGCTCGCGATCACGAAGCGGGTGCTCGTCGTCGGTGGCGGCATCGCCGAGGCCGGATCCACACTCGAATACATCGTCACGGTAACGAACATCGCGTCCGTGCCGGCACAGTACGTCGTCCTGTACGACGATCTCGATCTACCCGTGCCGGCGCAGCTCACTTTCGTCGACCAGTCCTGGACGATGAACGGGCTGGCCGACGGCATCACGATCGCCGGTTCGCTGCTGACCGCCGACTACTCGGCCGATAACGGGCCGCTCATGCCGGGCGCGACGATCGAACTCCGCTTCCGCGCTCTCATCGATGCGAGCCTGCCGATCGGCACGACTGTGACGAACGTCGCCGAGGTCAAGTGGAACGATCCGGAGCAGCGGGCCTCGGCGGAGGTCTCGCTCGACATCGGCGGTACGCCAGGTTCCGGCGCGCTGAACGGGTTTGCCTGGCACGACGCCGATTTCGACAACGTCTTCGACACCGGCGAAAGGCCGCTCGAGGGCTGGGCTGTCGAGGTGTACCTGAACGGCCAGCGCGTACACACCGCGTTCACGAATGCGAGTGGCATCTACCGGATCAGCGGCCTGGTCCCGAACTACCTGACGCCGGACACAGAGCAGTACGAGCTGCGCTTCGTTGCGCCGGGCGCGGGCACGCGTACCGCGCCGCTGGGCCTCGCCGACTCCGATTTCACGAACTACCCGCAGCGGATCGGCAACATCGTCATTGCGTCGGGCGACAACCTGCTGAACCTGAACCTGCCGATCGACCCGAACGGCGTCGTGTACAACTCGATAGCGCGTGCGCCGATTGCCGGCGCGGTCGTCACGCTGCTGAGCGGCGAAAACGGTCCGCCGGTTCCGTCCGTGTGCTTCGACGACGCCATCCAGCAAAACCAGGTGACGCTGGTGGATGGCTATTACAAGTTCGACCTGAATTTCTCGGATCCGGCCTGCCCGAGCGGCGGGAGCTACACGATCCGGGTGACGCCGCCGTCGACCAGCTATGTCGACGGGCTGTCGGAGATCATCCCACCGGTGAATTTCGGCACCGGCAACCCGTTCAACGTGCCTGCCTGCCCGGCATCGGCGGACGATGCGATCGCGGGCACGACGGCCTACTGCGAGGTCCAGCTCTCCGAGTTCGCGCCGCCGACGACGGTACCGGCTCGCAGCCAGGGCACGAGCTACTACGCCTTCCTGACGCTGGACGACAGCCAATTGCCGGGCTCGGGTCAGATCTTCAACAACCACATTCCGCTCGATCCGGTGCTGACGGGATCCGTCGCGATCACGAAGACGACGCCTATGGTCAACGTCACGCGCGGCCAGCTCGTACCTTACGAGATCACCGTCAACAACACGTTCGAGATCGCCCTGACGGACGTCGAAGTCATCGACCGCTACCCGGCCGGCTTCAAGTACGTTGCCGGCTCGGCGCGCATCGACGGCGTGCCGGTCGAGCCGGCAGAGCTGCCGGGCGAACTCGTGTGGCAGAACCTCACGTTGGCCGCGACCGGGCGACACACCATCCGGATGCTGCTCGCGGTCGGCGCGGGCGTCACCGAGGGCCAGTTCGTCAACCGGGCCCAGGCCGCCAATGCCATCACCGGCGCGGCGATGTCGGGCGAGGCGACGGCAACCGTGCGGCTGGTGCCGGATCCGACCTTCGATTGCACCGACGTCACGGGCAAGGTCTTCGACGACATCAACCGCAACGGCTACCAGGATGGCGACGAAGCCGGGCTCCCCGGTGTGCGCCTGGTCACGGCCCGGGGGCTGGCGGCGACCACGGACGCGTATGGCCGCTACCACATCACCTGCGCGACGACGCCGAACGAGAGTCGCGGCAGTAACTTCGTGCTGAAGCTCGACGACCGGACGCTGCCGAGCGGCTATCGTGCGTCGACGCGGCCCGTCCAGGTGCAGCGGGCCACGCGCGGCAAGACGCTGCGCTTCAACTTCGGTGCGTCGATACACCGGGTGGTCGGTCTGGACCTCGCCGACGCCGTGTTCGAGCCCGGCACGACCGAGATCCGGCGCATGTGGCAGCCGCGGATGGACCTGCTGCTCGGTGAGCTGAAGAAGGGTCCGGCAGTGCTGCGGCTGTCCTACCTCGCCGACGTGGAGGAACCGGGCCTGGTCGACGCGCGCGTCAAGGTCGTCAAGCGCCAGATCGAGCATGCCTGGGAGGAGCTTGCCTGCTGCTACCAGCTCGTCATCGAGCCCGAAGTTTACTGGCGCCTGGGCGAGCCGCCCGATGTGCCCCGGCAGGCCGGAGGTGAGCAACAGTGAACGCCATGATCATGCGTAGCCTGCTGCTGCTGATCGGCGCTGCGCTGGCATTGCCCGCGGTCCGTGCACAGGTTGTGGACGAAGCGGCCCTCGGCGAGACCGTCGAGCGACACCTGCCGATCGACGAACCGTACCTGCAGTGGGTCCAGGACCCGGACGAGCTGGCCACGGAAGAGGGCGACCAGATCGACGTCCGCGAGGTCATCGAGGACAAGCCGGAGACGATCAAGCTGACCGGCCTGGTGCCGCCAATAAACTTCGAGACCGGCGTCGCGCAGATTCCCGACACGACGGTCGTCGAACTCGCGGGCATCCTGGAGCGCATGCGGCACAGGCGCAATGTCCGCCTGCACCTGGTCGGCCATGCGGACAACCGGCCGCTGTCGCCGCGCCTCGCTGCCATTTACGGCGACAACCAGGGCCTGTCACGCGAGCGCGCGGGCCAGGTGGCCGAGCACTTCCAGACGTCCCTGTCCCTGCCGCCGGAGGCGATCTCGTTCGGCTGGGCCGGCGATACGGAGCCCGTAGCCAGCAACGCCACGGAAGACGGCCGCGCACTGAACCGGCGCGTCGAGGTCGAGGTCTGGTATGACGAGCTGCGCGAGAGCGTGGCGCTCGAGGAGTTCCTCGTGCCGCACCAGATCCAGCGCGTCAAGGTGTGCCGGATGGAAACGGTCTGCAAACTCCGTTATGTCGACGGGCACTCCAAGCGCGCGCGCCTGCAGAACCTGATCGCGCCGCTCTATTACGACGAAGAAACGATAGAAGTCACGCCGCAGTTCGTCGACCAGGTGCAGCGCGGACTCCAGAATCTTCGCGACAAGCAGAACGTCACGGTGAAATTCGTCGGCTACACCGACGAGTCTCCGCTCACCGGGCGGACCGAACGCATATACGGCGACCACGTCGGCCTGTCGAAGGCTCGTGCGCGCCGCGTTGCGCTCGCGATACAGGAGGATCTCGGACTGCCGACGGCGGCCGTGGACAGCGACGGGCGGGGTGCCGAGAGGCCGCTCGGCGCAAACGAGACCGCCCAGGGTAGGGCGCTGAACCGCCGTGTGGAAGTCGAATTCTGGTACGACGATCCGCTGCAGGAACTCCCGAACGAACCGCAGCTGTGCCCGGAGTCCGCCGGCGCCGAACTCGTCACGAAGGTCTACGATCCGCCCTGGGGCAGGCTGGATACCGTCAGCTTCAGCGGCGGGCAGCCGGTGGTCCCGGCAGGCCTCGCCGACAAGCTCGCGCGCGCGATGCGCGACGTGGCGTCCAAGGAAAACGTGCGGCTGCGCTTTCTCGGCTACACGCGCAACGAGCGCCTCGATCGACGCACTGCGATGGTCTACGGCGACGATATCGGCTTGTCGGCATCGCGCGCTCGTCGCGTCATGGACGAGATCGGCAGCCAGTTGACCCTCGAGCCCGGCGAGATGGAGTTCGAAGGGCGCGGTTACCTGCATTCGAAGGACGTCGTGAACGCGGGCTTCGTCCAGGGCGATACCTCGCACGTCGAAATCCAGGTCGTTTACGACGAACTGGCGGTGCTCGACGACTACGAGGGCGTGGAAATCACGCGACTCACGCGCGAGATAGATCCGCAGAACCCGCTGGCGCTGAACCTTATGCGCATAACGGTCGACGGCGAGCCGATCGACGACCCGGAGCGCAGCTCCGCAGATATCCAGCGCTGCACGGACGTGGCTTTCGAAAGCGCGGACATCCAGTTCGGTTTCGACAACATGACCTCGGCGCCGCGGCTGGCGGTCAGCGCGCAGCCCGCGTCGGTGACCCTGCCGTCGCACCACGGCGACCTGTACGTGGTACCGAAGGTCGAGCCGGTCCGTTTCCGCATGTACACGAACTACTCGCATTTCATCGAGCGGGCCGAGGTGCGTGTATTCGATAACGGGCAGTCGCTGGAAGCCGAGCCGCTGGCCGTCGTCCCGATCGATCTCGACGACGTGGCCGAGTGGGAGCCGCCGCTCGAGCACTTCCGGGCGCCGACGCGCGAGCTGGCCTACGTGTTGCGCAGCTATGGCCAGGACGGCAACTTCGACGAAACGCTGCCGCAGCCGCTGTGGCTCGTCTACGGAGAGACCGAATTCGACGAGAACGATCCCGAGCAGGGCGAGTCCCGCGCGCAGGATCCGTTGCTCGCATCCTGGGGCGAGACTTCGCTGGCCACGCAGAACATCGGCCTCGCGAGCGGCACCGTAAGCGTCCGGGGCAGCGGTGTGCCCGAGGGTCACAGCGTGTGGGTTGCCGGGCGGCCGGTGCCGGTCGATCCCGACGGCAGCTTCGTGGCCGAGGAAATCCTCCCGCAGGGCAAGCACACGGTCGAGGTCGCGATGCTCGATGCGGAAGGCAACGGCGAGCTCTACCTGCGCGACCTGGAACTCAGGAACAACGACTGGTTCTATGTCGGCATAGCCGACGTCACTCTGTCCCTGAACGAGACGAACGGGCCGATCGAACAGCTGGGCGGTTCCGCGCCAGCCGTAGACCCGACGTCTACCGCCGATGGCCGGCTCGCGTTCTTCGTCAACGGCAAGTGGGGCGATCACTGGAAGCTGACGGCGAGTGCGGACACCCGCGAGGGACCGATCGACGAGATGTTCGGCAATTTCCTGAACAAGTCGCCGGACTCGCTGTTCCGCCGGATCGACCCCGATTACTACTACCCGACCTTCGGTGACGACGGCACGGTTGAGGAAATGGCGCCGACGATGGGCAAGTTCTATGTGCGCGTCAGCGAGGACGAGAACTACGGCATGTGGGGCAATTTCAAGATCGGCTACATGCAGAACGAACTCGCGCAGGTCGATCGGGGCCTGTATGGCGCAAACGCGCATTACCAGGCCGATGCCTCGACGGCTTTCGGCGAGCGGCGCCTCGTCGCCGACGCGTTCGTTGCGGAGCCGGGCACGATCCCCAGCCGTGAGGAGTTTCGTGGCACCGGCGGGTCGTTGTATTACCTGAAGCGCCAGGACCTGCTGGTCGGGTCGGAGCGGGTGCGCGTGGAGATTCGGGACAAGGCCTCCGGCATCGTGACCGGCGTGCTGAACCTGATGCCGTCGGTCGACTACGACGTCGATTACCTGCAGGGCCGGATCATGCTGAACGAGCCGCTGTCGTCGACGGTGGACGACAACATGCTCGTTCGCAGCAACGCGCTGAGCGGCGACGAGGCCTACCTGGTCGTGCGCTACGAATACGCGCCGGGCTTCGACGAGATCGACGCAGTGGCGGCGGGCGGCCAGGCTCACTACTGGTTCGGCGACTACGTGAGGGTGGGCCTGACCGCCAACACGAACGAGCAGGACGGGGAAGACAGCAGCCTGAATGCGGGCGACCTGACGGTGCGAATGAGTTCCGACACCTGGGTCAAGTTGCAGACCGCACAAAGCGAGGGCCTGGTTGCAACTTCGCTGCGCTCCGACGACGGCGGCTTCGGTTTCTACGGCTACGACCCGCTCTCGTTCCAAAACGCCCAGGCCGGGGCCTGGCGAGCAGACGTCAGCGCCAGCTCGAACGACCTGTTCGACTTCGGCGACAGTCGCATCACGCTGTATGTGCAGGAAGTGGAAGCAGGCTTCTCGGCGCCCGGGCTGTCGACGATCACCGATACGAAGAACGTCGGCGGAACGGTAAGCGTGCCGATACTGGATTTCGTCGCGCTGAACGCGAAATTCGACAAGCGGGAGCAGGAGCAGGGCATCGAGACGCAGGCCCAGGAAATCAACCTGAGCTATGATTTCGGCGACAACTGGGACGTCCGTGCCGGCTATCGCCAGGACGAGCGCGTGGATCGTTCGCCGCTGGTGCCGCTCACGCAGGAAGAGGGCGAGCGCTCCGATGTCGTCGTGCAGCTCGGCTACAACTCGCGCGCCGACTGGAACGCCTACGCGTTCATGCAGGAGACCGTTGCGACGACGGGCAACCGCCAGGACAACGGCCGCATAGGCGTCGGCGGCTCGTACCGGTACTCCGAAAAGCTGCGCCTGAATGCTGAGGTCTCGAGCGGCGACCTGGGGCCGGGTGGCCGGCTTGGTACGACCTACCTGCATTCCGACCGGACCAGCATGTACCTCAACTACGCGCTGGAGAACGAGCGCGGCGACAATGGCCTCAGGGGCTACCGCGGCGACGAGGGTAACCTCGTGGCGGGCGTGAAGACGCGCCTGTCCGACAGCACCAGCGTCTTCGTCGAGGAACGTTACCAGCACAACAGGACCATGACGGGCCTGACGCACGCGACCGGCGTGAGCCTCGCGCCGGTCGAGCGGCTCAACCTGAGCTTCAACACCGACATCGGCACCTTGCAGGATTCCCTGACGGGCGCCGAGACGGAACGGCTGGCGGTCGGCGTCCAGGTCGGCTATGGCTTCGAGCGGCTGCAGTTCTCCAGTGGCGTCGAGTATCGCAACGACCTCGTGCAGCAGCCGGACCTGGCCAGCAATGAGCGCGAGACCTGGCTGTTCCGCAACAACTTCCGCTTCGAGATGTCGGAGAGCGGCCGGCTGCTGGGCAAGCTCAATCACTCGCTGAGCGACAGTTCGCTGGGCGACTTCTACGCGGGCGGCTTCACGGAGGCGGTGCTCGGCTATGCCTACCGGCCGGTGACGCACGACCGGCTGAATACGCTCGTCAAGTACACGTACTTCTACAATGTCCCGACGACGGACCAGGTCACGCTGAAAAACACGGCCGCCGAGTACATACAGAAGAGCCACGTGGCGGCGGTCGACGTCACCTACGACATTTCACCGACGATATCGATCGGCGGCAAGTACGCGTACCGGCTGGGCGAGATCAGCCTGGATCGCGACAATCCGGAATTCTTCGACAACGGCGCGGCGCTGTACGTGCTGCGGGCCGACTGGCGCTTCCGTGAGCACTGGGAGGCGATGGTCGAGACGCGCCTGCTCGACATGACCGATCTCGGCGAGAGCCGCAGCGGCGCATTGCTGACGATTTCGCGCTGGTTCGGCGACAACGTGAAGATCGGCCTCGGCTACAACTTCACGGATTTCTCGGACGACCTGACCGACCTGGACTACGATCACCAGGGGCTGTTCCTGAACCTGACCGGCGCGATGTAGGCGCCGGTCATGCTTGCCGGTTATGACGGCGGCGCCGCGGGTTTGCTAACCTAGCGGCGTCGCTGTCGAACCGGGAATTCAGATGATCAACAGGCGCGATCTCCTCAGGTATTCCGCTGCGGCCGGTGCTGCACTGGCCTTCGACCTACGAGCCGCGCTCGCCGCCGGCGACCTGATTCAACGCCGGATCCCGTCGACCGGCGAGTCCGTGCCGATCATCGGCCTGGGCAGCTCGGCAACGTTCAGTCGCCTGGCCGGCAGTGGCGAGGTGGATGCGTTGCGCGAGGTCCTCGAGACGCTGGCCGATGCGGGTGGCACCGTGTTCGACACCGCGCCCGGCTACGGCGACGCTGAGGAGGTCGCCGGCGAGCTCGTGCAGGAACTTGGGATTGCGGAGCGCATGTTCTGGGCGACCAAGGTCAACGCGGTCCCGCGCGGCGGGCGCACGGCGGATCCGGCCGACTCGCTGGCGCAGATCGAGACGTCCTTCCGGCGCATCGGCCGTGAGTCGATCGACCTGATCCAGGTGCATAACCTTGCCGACGTGCCGACCCAGCTCGCCGTACTGAAAGACCTGAAGGAGCAGGGGCGGGTTCGTTATATCGGCGTTACGTCGACGAGCTCCTCCCGTTACGCGGATCTGGCCGAGGTCATGCGCCGCGAGCCGCTCGACTTCATCGGCGTGGACTACGCCGTCGATAACCTGGAGTCGGCCGAGATGATCCTGCCGCTCGCGGCGGACCGCGGCATAGCGGTACTCGTATACCTGCCGTTCGGGCGGACGCGTCTCTGGCAGCGGACCGCGGGCCGGGACCTGCCGGAATGGGCCGCGGAATTCGATGCGGCGAGCTGGGCGCAGTTCTTCCTGAAGTTCGCCGCCGCGCATCCGGCCGTCACGGCCGTCACCCCGGCGACCAGCAAGCCGCATCACATGCTCGACAACATCGGCGGCGGCATGGGGCGTCTGCCGGACGCGGCCATGCAGAAACGGATGATCGAGTTTATCGACGCGCTGCCGTCGGCCTGAGGCCCGTCACTGGCAGGCTGTCAGGGAACGACGGCCGTTTCGGCATCCGGGGCGCGGGCACGGTAATCCTCGAGTTCCGCGGCGTCCGTTTCGGTCCATGACTCCGCCGAAGTTTCGCGCAGCGACTCCAGCAGCGCGACGGCAGAGGCCGCGTCGCCACCGAGAAAGGCGAGCCGTGCCTGCAGGCGGAACGTATCCGGTTGCTCCGGCCGCTCGAGCCGGAGACGCCCGACCAGCGGCTCTGCCTCGGCCATGAGCCCCAGGTCCAGGTAGGCGCGCGCGAGTTCCCGGGTAGCCTCGAGTTCGATCCCGTCGTCCCCGACCTCGCGGGCGATTGCGAGAGCGTCGCCCAGCAGGTCCGTCGCGCCTTCCGGATCGCCCGCGGCTATCCGGATCTCGGCCTGCAGCGCGAGTGCTCGCGCCTGCTCGCGGCGCTCGCCCCGCTCGATCGAGCGCCCGAGCAGCTCATCGGCGAGCGCCCTGGCCGAGACGACGTCGCCGAGGTCCAGCAGGCTGCGCGCGAGGTCGCGCATCGTCGCCTGCTCGTTCATGCGGTTGTCGATGTCCCGGAATATTGCGCTCGCCGCCCGGAAGCCGGCGGCCGCGTCCGCCGGGCGCCCGAGCAGCCGGTCGGCACTCGCCATGGCTGCCAGCGCCGAGGCGGTCACGTAACGGTCCTGGATCTCGATGCCAATGTCGTGGGCCTGTACGGCGAACAGGCGAGCCCGCGACAGGTTGCCGCGTTCCAGCGCGAGGGCGGCGAGCGACAGGTAGCTCGAGCTCTCGCCGACCCGGTTGCCGAGTTCGCGGCGGATCGACAAAGCCAGCTCCTGCGCTTCCTCCGCCTCGTCGTAACGGCCCAGGTGGCGCAGAACGGAACTTAGCCGGCTCAATGCGGAGGCTTCGAACAGGCGGTTGCCCGTGACCCGGAAGTTGGCGATGGCTTCGCGTGACTGGAGTTCGGCCTCTTGGTAGCGGCCCAGCCGGATGAGGACGCCCGACAGGTTGTTCGTGATCGTGCCCGGCAGGGATTCGATGCCCTGCGCACGGGTCAGCTCGATGGCACGGTCGAGATACTCTTTCGCAAGCCTGTAATCCCCGGAATTGGACGCGACGAGCCCGAGATTGACATTGGCGGACGCCATGCGGTCGAGGTGCGTCGAGCCCTCGGTCAGGCGCAGCACGTCCTCGAACTGTTGCCGCGCGAGGTCGAGACGGTCTTGGTTCAGGTAGGCGATGCCGAGCGAATTGAGCGCGGCGGCCTGTTCGGAGACAGCACCCTCGGCGGCGGCTTCGGCCGCCAGCTGCTGCAGCAGCGGCTCTGCGATGTGCCACTCGCGCAGCGTGCGCGCCGACAGGGCATACTCGTAGCGCGGCCAGAACAACTCCGGCTCCTGCTCCGTGACGACCTGGAACAGCCGCTTCGCTTCCTCGTTGCGGCCGGCGAACTGCAGACTCAGGGCGCGGGCGTAGGCCTCGTTCAGAAAGTCGTCGCCGGAGACCACGCGACGTATCTCGCCGTGGGCCCGGCCGTCCGAGACGAGCGCCGCGACCGTCGCCGCGACTTCCGGGATCATGCTCGTCGCCTCGGCTCCCACCGCGCTGCGCTGCTCGGGGCGACGGTGCCTGCTCGTCAGCTGATAGTGCAGCCGGTAGGCGCCCTCGACGTATTCCAGGCGGCCGGCGAGCACGTAGGTCGCGCCCTGGGTCTTCTGCAACAACTCCGGGAACTCGCTGCCGGCGGCGGTCAGCTCGGCCGCCGCGCGTCCGGCGGCCAGGCCCATGACCGACCGATCGCCGACGACCTCGATGCCGTGGTTTTCCAGCAGGCGATTCAACAGGCTCATCAGCCCGGTGTCGACCCAATCGAGCCCGCCGTCACCGGTAGCGTTTTCGATCGGCAGCACGGCGATTCGCACGGGACCGGCCGTCACGTCGCGGCTCAGGGCCCACCAGGTACCCAGCGCGACAACGAGGGTGAGGGCGGCCGACAGCGGCAGCCAGCGGCGCGGCGGCCGCGCGCCCGCAGCCTCGGTTTCCGGGGCAGCCGTCGCGGGGGCCGGGCCGGGCGGTGCCTCGATGTCGGGCAGGAACCGATAGCCGTGGCCGTGCACGGTGCGTATGACCGCCTGCCGCTCGGAATCGTCATCGACGGCGCGGCGCGCCTTCATGACCGAACGCGTCAGCGACGCCTCGGTAACGATGCTGCGCGGCCAGAGAACGTCCTGCAGTTCGTCCTTGTCGACCGCCCGGTCGCGATGCTCGATCAGGTAGCGCAGCAGTTCGAAGGCCTTCGGCTGGATCGCGACCGGCACCCCGGCGCGGCGCAGCTCGCGCAGCGCACAGTCGAGTTCGAACTCGCCGAAGCGATAGACGGGTTGCGGGGACTGCTTGCTGTCGGTCACGGGCCCAGGCACCTCGGTGTCGCGGGCGCTGCCCCGCGTGTCGGCGTGTCCCGGCTGATTCTACCGCGGGAGGAGTTACGGCCAACAAGGCCGGGCAGCGCCGGCCTGCGGCAGGCGGGGGGGCTCCCGGCCGGGGGTTCGCAAATGGTCAGCACGAGGTCTGCAAATGGTCAGGACCGGGTGGAGCGGCCGACGGCAAACTGCGCATCAAGCCAAACGGCCTAATCCAATCAACAACTTAGGAGATCAGACCATGAAACGCACCGCCTTCCTCGCTTACGGCATCGCCTGCTATGCCGTCTTCTTCGCCACCTTCCTGTACGCGATCGGCTTCATCGGCAACCTGTGGGTGCCGAAGACGATCGATGCCGCGCCGACGGTGCCGTTCGTCCAGGCGCTGCTCGTGAACACGCTGCTGCTCGGCGTATTCGCGATCCAGCACAGCGTGATGGCCCGGCCTGCCTTCAAGAAGTACTGGACCCGCATCGTGCCGCAGCCCCTCGAGCGCGCGACCTACGTGCTGGCCTCGAGCCTCGCCCTGGTCCTGCTGTTCTGGGCCTGGGAGCCGATGGGTGGGCTGGTCTGGGACGTCTCCGGCACGATCGGCGGCACCGTGCTGACGGCGCTGTATTTCGCCGGCTGGGCGCTGCTCCTGTACGTCACCTTCCTGATCAACCACTTCGACCTGTTCGGCCTGAGCCAGGTGTGGAACGAGTTCCGGCAGCGCGAGGCGCAGCCGCTGAAGTTCGTGACGCCGAGCCTCTACCGCTGGGTGCGGCACCCGCTGTACGTCGCGTGGCTGATGATCTTCTGGATGGCGCAGACGATGACCGTCACGCACCTCGTGTTCGCGTTGGCCTGCACCGGCTACATCCTGATCGCGATCCAGCTCGAGGAGCGCAATCTGGCCGAGGCACACCCGGAATACGCGCAGTACAAGCGCAAGGTCCCGATGCTGATCCCGTCGTTCCGCCGTCGGCTCGACCGCCGCTCGGCGGCCGAACTGGTCGCAGACGCGAGCTAGGCAACGGGTCGGTGGCGGGAAGGGACGCCTGCCGCCGACCATCTGCACCTTTGAAAAGTTGAAAAGGACAGGCACATGAATGCATCGATCCAATCTGGCCTGCGCGAGCGCGTTGCACGCCTCGGCCTGCTGGCTTTCGCATTTTTTCTGGTGAAGGGCATGGCCTGGCTGGTCGCCAGCTGGGTCCTCGTCCGCGGCGTTACCTGAGTGCCGCGTCGCTGAGCTTGATCGCTTTGGAGTAAGGGCCCTCGAGGTCGTAGACCGGGTCGTTGAAGCGCGTGTGCGAGAACGCGGACCGATACGCCCTTTTCAGCAAGACGTCGTCGGGCACCCGGTCGATCGGCCGGAATGCGCGTTCCTCGTCGCTGATGTTCATGAAAGCGCCTTCGTCGTTCGAGCCGCGCAGCCCCGCTCGCGGCGCATTGGCGGCCGCGTTATAAGACGAGAAGATCATCACCCGCGCCGTGTCGGTCGAGTTCAGGTCCGAGCCGTGCAGCGTGTTGCAGTGGAAGAATACGGCGTCTCCGACGTCCATTTCGGCGTGGTAGACGCCGAGTTCCCGTTTCGCGATGTCCACCCGCCGGAAGAGGTCGTCCATATTCGGATTGACCATGCTGATCGCGCCGATCCGCCCCATGCGGTGCGAGCCCGGTACGAACTGGACGCAGCCGTTCGCGCGGGTGACCGGCTTGACGGCGATAGCCGTCGTCAGCATGTGCGGGAACAGCACGCCGTCGTCGTACCAGCTCGTATAGTCCTGGTGCCAGTCGACGCGCGCCTCGCAGCCGCGCGTCTTGATCGAGAATTTCGAGTGCCAGTGATAGCAGGGCTCGCCGAGCAGGTCTTCGGCGCTCCGCACCATGCGCTGCATGCGCGGAATCAGCCCGATGATGTCGTCGCCGAGTTCGACCCAGGTGCAGAAGGGGTGACCCTTGCCTTCGAGGTCGACCATGCCGTACAGCCGCCCGTTAATAGTCGGGTCGGCGTCGTACGCGTCGGCGAGGGGCCGGAGTTCCTCCGCGCCGAAGAAATTGCGGACCACCAGGAAGCCGTCACGGTAATAATCCGCGACCTGGGCAGAGTTCAGGAGCGTGAGCCCGGTAGTATCTGCTTGCATGACTGAAGGGTCTGCCGGTTGCGGCTCGCCAGTTCGAACCGAGTCGGGCAACAATTATCACGGAACCCGCCGGCCGGCCAATAGCCGCGCCGCATCGTGAAACCGGGACCTGCCGTGGCTGCTAAGCCCGCCAGAATTCCGGCGTAAACAGGACGAATATCGTCAGTACCTCGAGGCGCCCGAGGATGCATGCGAACGCGGCGATGAGCCTGATCATCGAGGACGAAGCGCAGATACGGAGTTTCCTGCGCATTTCCTTCGAGGCCAACGGCTACTCGGTCCTCGAGGCGCGCCTGGCGGAGGACGGGCTGCTGCTGGCGGGCACCCGTCGGCCGGACCTCGTCGTTCTCGATCTAGGCCTGCCGGACATGGACGGGTCGCAGGTCATCGAGCGACTGCGCGAGTGGTCGGACGTGCCGATCCTGATACTGTCGGCGCGCCACGAAGAAAGAGACAAGGTGCGGGCGCTCGATGCGGGCGCGAACGACTACGTCACCAAGCCTGCCGGGATACACGAACTGATGGCCAGGGTCCGGGTATTGCTGCACGAGAAACCGGCACAGGAGATGGCATCGGCCCGCTTCGAGCATGGGGAGCTGCAGGTCGATCTGTCACGCCGCGAGGTGCAGGTTGGCGGCGCGCCGGTCGCGCTGACGCGCAAGGAATACGAACTGCTGCGCCTGCTGGTGCAACACGCGGGACGCGTGGTGACTCATCAGCAGATGCTCAAGACCCTGTGGGGGCCCAGTTTTGCCGGCGAGACACATTACCTTCGCGTCCTCGTCAGCGCCCTGCGGCAAAAACTGGGCGACGATCCCTCGGATCCCCGATACATCGTCACCGAACAGGGTGTCGGCTACCGCCTGCTCGACTGAGCGGCGGCACGAGCGATCCATCCGGCTGCCGAATCGCGGTTCGCCCGGCCGGATAGTCGGCCTGCGGCGAGGGCCGGCAGCCCGCTGGCCCCGGTGCTAGTCCGGCCCGGCGAGGGAGGGCGTCCCCTGACTCCCGGCCGGGCAATAAATGTTAATGAGAATCATTGTCATTTAGTCCTCCCGGCTATATGATTGCTGCATTCACGTTGTGTTCCGGCGCAGCGAGCCGCCGGGAGTAGAAGGAGAGTGGGGATGTTCAGGGCAGGCATGCGCCGAGGGCCGGCGCTGGCCGTTATGGCGCTGGTGTGCTCCGGAATGGCGGCGGCCGAGGTGCCGTCGCCGGAGCAGATGTGGGAAATCATCCAGGCGCAGCAGCGGCAGATCGAAGACCTGCAGCAACGGCTTGCGGCGACGAACCAGCGGGTCGATCGCACGGACCAGAAGGTCGCCGAGACCGAGGAAAAGGTCGAGATTACCGGCGACATGATCGAGGAAGGCGGCATGTCGCTCGCCGCGTCCTGGGCCGAGCGGACCAGCATCGGCGGCTACGGCGAGCTGCACTACAACGACCTCGACTCCGGCAGCGAGATGGACTTCCACCGCTTCGTGCTGTTCTTCGGCCACCAGTTCAACGACCGCGTGCGCTTCATGTCCGAACTCGAAATCGAGCACGCGCTGGTCGGCGACGGCGAGCCGGGCGAGGTCGAGGTGGAGCAGGCCTACGTCGAGCTGGACCTGAACGACTACCACTCGGCGAAGGCAGGCCTGTTCCTGGTACCCGTCGGCATTCTGAACGAAACTCACGAGCCGCCAACGTTTTACGGCGTCGAGCGCAACCCGGTCGAGAGCAATATCGTGCCGTCCACCTGGTGGGAGGGCGGTGCCGGCATGCGCGGCGAACTGGCGCCTGGCCTGGGTTACGACTTCACCGTGACCTCCGGCCTGGACGTACCGCAGGAGGGATCCAACGCGTTTCGCATCCGGAACGGCCGGCAGAAGGTCGCGGAAGCGCGCGCCGAATCGCTCGCCTATACCGGCAGGCTGCGCTGGACCGGCGTGCCTGGCGTGGAGCTCGCGATGACGGCGCAATACCAGGAAGACATCACGCAGGGCGACCTGGATATCGGCGCGACCCTGCTCGAGGCGCATGCCGCGATTAGCCGCGGTCCGTTCGGCTTGCGCGCCCTGTATGCGCGCTGGGACCTCGACAACGCGGCCCTCATCGACGGCGTGGATCCGGCGGCGGCCGGGCGCGACCGGCAGGAGGGCTGGTACGTCGAGCCTTCGCTGCGGGGCAGCCTCGGCGACCTCGCGGGCGAGTTCGGCGCCTTCCTGCGTTACAACGTCTGGGACAACAACGCGGGCGCGAACAACGCGACCGAGCGCAAGCAGTACAACGCCGGCATCAATTACTGGCCGACGCAGCAGGTCGTGTTCAAGCTCGACTTCCAGCGCCAGGACAATGCCGACGGGACGGACGACGACGGGTTCAACCTCGGTGTGGGCTACCAGTTCTAGATCGACGAATGCCCGGATACCGCGGAGGCAGGGACACGGTTACCATGTGCGACCTTTTATGATCACGACCATGAAGCACAATCTGATACTCCTCGTGACGCTGCTGGCCGGCGCCGCGACGGCCGCCGTTTACCAGGAACCGGTCGACTTCGTCAGCGAGGCCTTCGACGGGACCCCACCCGCACCCGATGTGCTGTGGCTGACCGGCACGCTGGGCGTCGAGGTGGAGCAGCTGCTGGGGCATGCGCCCTTCAGCAAGCGCCTGCGTTACTGGTCCGAGGGTTCGCGCAGCGTCTGGATCCTGGACGAGATCGGCAAGGAGCAACCGATCACGACCGGGTTCGTCATCGAGAACGGGCGCATCGAGCACGTGCGCGTCCTGGTATTTCGCGAAAGCCGCGGCTGGGAGGTGCGCCACGAATTCTTCACGAACCAGTTCAAGGGCGCGTCGATGAACGGCGAGCGCACGCTTGACCGGTCCATCGACGGCATTTCCGGCGCCACGCTGTCCGTGCGCGCGGTCGAGAAACTGGCTCGCGTGGCCTTGCTCCTCGACAGCCGCATCAGCGACCGTGGCATGAGCTGAGAATATGAGCAGAGCGCGCAGACCCGGGCTACGGGCCAGTCAAGCGTGAACAGGCACCTGTGGCTCTGGCACCGGCGTCTCGGCGCCGCCGTCGCGGTGATGGTGATACTGCTCTGCATCACCGGCATCGCGCTTAATCACTCGGACAGGCTGGATCTCGACCAGCGCCACGTCGGCACCGGCTGGCTGCTGGACTGGTACGGTATCGCCGCGCCGCAGTCCGGGCTCAGCCTGCGGACGGGTTCCCGCGAGGTGACGCTGCTGGGCGATCACCTGTACGTTGACGACGCGCTGGTCGGCGCGCCGTTTTCGAACCTGCAGGGTGCCGTGGAGGCTGCCGGTTTGCTCGTCATCGCCGCCGGCGGCGACGTGCTGCTGCTGACGGCGGACCTCGAACTCGTGGAGCGTCTCGGCCATGCCGACGGCGTGCCGGCCGGCCTTGCCGGCCTGGCGTTCGACGGCGGCGGCATTGTCGCCCGCGACGGCAACGGCACGACCTGGCGGGCCGACGCCGATCTCGTCGGCTGGCAGCCGGCCGGTCCCGTGGCAGGCGTCGAGTGGCCGGAAGCGCATGCGACCGCCGCCGAGCGTGTCGCCCGGCTCGCGGCCGACTTCCGCGGTCGAATCCTGAGCATGGAAAAGCTGATGCTGGACCTGCACAGCGGCCGCCTGTTCGGCCGCTTCGGCCCGATGCTGATGGATGCCGTAGGCCTGATGATGCTGGTGCTTTCGTTCACCGGCATCTGGCTCTGGACCCGGTCCCGCACCTGAGCGGTCTGCGCCTGTCGGGCGTCGCCTTCAGCGCCGGGCGGGCAGGCACTTGCATCGCCCGGGCCGCAGGCACACATTGATCGCATGATCGACAAGCCTGCAACGCCCGGCGAGCGCCTCGCCGA
This sequence comes from Gammaproteobacteria bacterium, assembly GCA_029884165.1. Classification (GTDB taxonomy): domain Bacteria; phylum Pseudomonadota; class Gammaproteobacteria; order Steroidobacterales; family Woeseiaceae; genus JAOUIH01. The sequence goes on from JAOUIH010000001.1 coordinate 32,641, forward strand.
CACCCTCAACCGGGACTGCCACTGCATCGACGTCGATTCGGCCGCCTTGCTCGAGCGGCTGGCGGCGCACCTCGGCGGGTCCGGTATCGCCGGCTCGCCGCTCGAACTGCGCGGCTACCCGTTTGCCGCCTCGCCGGTGTTCGTCTGGCGCGGTCACGTCGATGCGATGGCACGCTTCGTCACCACCTTCGAGTCTGTCGTCGCCGACGAGCGTGTGCGGGAGCGCCTGCTGGACAGCGCGCCGGCGGTCGCGCGCTCGGACTTCGGCACGCGCGGCGTGTTTTTCGCTTACGACTTCCATCTCGGTCCCGGCAGCCCGCAGCTGATCGAGATCAACACGAATGCCGGTGGCGTGCTGCTGAACCTTTACCTGGCGGCGGCACAGCAGGCCTGTTGTGCTGAGGTCGACTCGTTCTTCGGCGGCCAGACGGATTTCGACGCGGTGGAACGCGAGATCGTCGGCATGTTCCGCGAGGAGTGGCACCTGCAGCGCGGCGAGCAGGCGCTGGAAACGATCGCGATCGTGGACGTCGCGCCGGAGACGCAACCTCTTTACGCCGAGTTCGTGCTGTTCCGGGCGATGTTCCGGCGCAGCGGCCTCGATGCGCTGATCGTCGATCGTAACAACCTCGAGTTCTCCAATGGCGCACTCCGGGCCGGCGGGCGGCGAATCGACCTCGTCTACAATCGGCTCACGGACTTCTACCTGCAGGAGCCGGAGTCGGCCGCGCTGCGCGCCGCCTACGAGTCCGGTGCCGTCGTGCTGACGCCGGCGCCGCGCCATTACGCCTTGTTCGCCGACAAGCGCAGCCTCCCGCTGTTTTCCGACGCGGCGGCCCTGCGCGCACTGGGCATCGATGGCGAACGCATCGCCGTGCTGAATGCGTACCTGCCCGCCGCCACGCGGGTGACCAGGGACGATGCCGAGCGGCTCTGGGCGAATCGCAAGAAACTGTTCTTCAAGCCGGCGACGGGCTACGGCAGCCGCGGCACCTACCGGGGCGCGAAGCTGACGCGCCGTGTCTGGGAGGAAATCCTGAACTCGGATTACATCGCCCAGGCGGAGGTGCCGCCGGGGGAGCGACGGATCCGGATCGACGGCGAATACCGTTCGCTCAAGGTCGACATTCGCTGCATTACCTACCGGGGCCGCATCCAGCAGCTCTCGGCCCGGCTGTACCAGGGTCAGACCACGAACCTGCGCACGGCCGGCGGCGGCCTGGCGACGGTCTTCGCGACGCCGGCGCTGGCGGATTTCGCCGGCGATCCCGGCTAGCCCGGAGCACCGGTCAGCGGCGCCGCAGCCGCTTTTGCAGGGCCGCGAGCGACAGCGTGTTCACGACGTCTTTCTTTTCGAGCCAGCCGCGGCGCGCCTGGTCGATTCCGTAGCGCATCGTGTCGAGGCCGTCCACGCTGTGCGCGTCGGTCGCGACGGCGATGCCGACGCCGATGTCTTTAGCCAGGCGGCAGGCTTCGTCGTTCAGGTCGAGCCGGTCGGGGTGCGCGTTGAGTTCGAAGATGCAGCCGCGCTCGTGCGCCGCCTCGAGCAGCCTTTCGAGGTCGAGCTCGCAGGGATCGCGGCGGTTGATCAGGCGTCCCGTCGGATGTGCAAGTATGTTGAAGTACGGGTTGTCCATCGCGCGCAGGATGCGCTCCGTCTGCTTGCGGCGCGTCAGCCGGAGCTGGTAGTGCACTGCGCAGACGGTGAAATCGAGTTCCTTTAGTACGTCGTCCGGCAGGTCGAGCGAGCCGTCCTCGAGTATGTCGACCTCGACGGATTTCAGCACGACGATCCCGTCGAGCTTCGCATTGAGGCGATCGATCGCGCGGACCTGGGCCAGCAGCCGCTTGCGATCGAGGCCGTGCGCGACGCTGACGTGCTTCGAGTGGTCGTTGATCGACAGGTACTCGTAGCCGCGCTCCTTCGCGGCCTCGGCCATGCGGCTTATCGTGTCCCGCCCGTCGGTGGCCTTCGAATGGCAGTGCAGGTCGCCGCGTATGTCCTCGAGGGTCACGAGCTTCGGCAGCCTGCCGCGGCGCGCGGCATCGATCTCGCCGCGGTCCTCGCGCAGCTCGGGCGGGATCAGCGGCAGCCCGAGCTTCGCGTATACGGAAGCCTCGGTCTGGCCGGCGACGCGGCGCTCGCCCTTGAACACGCCGTACTCGTTGACCTTGTAACCCTTGCGCATGCCGCGCTTGCGCAACGCGATGTTGTGCGACTTCGAACCGGTGAAGTACACCAGCGCGGCCCCGTAACTGACCTGCGGAACGACGCGGACGTCGACGGACAGCCCGGCATGCAGCCGCACCGTCGAGCGAGTCTTGCCGCTCGATACGATCTCGTCGACCTCGTCATAGTCGGCAAGGCGCTGCATGACGGGCGCGCCCTTCGATGCGGTGACGAGGACGTCGAGGTCGCCAACGGTCTCCCGGCGGCGCCGGAAGCTGCCCGCGACGACGACCTCCCTGACGCCGTCGCAGCCGGCGAGCCAGTGAACGAGGGCATCGGCGACGTCTTCCGCGTCGGCCAGTTTCATTCGCCGTTCGCGGCCGGCGTGCGCCTCGACGCGCTTGCGGATTGCCTCCTCGGTTTTTGGCCCGAACCCAGGGAGCTCGCGGATCGCGCCGCTGTCCGCGGCGCGCCGAAGGTCCTCGACGCTGCGGATGCCGAGCTCGTCGTAGAGGCGGCGCACGCGCTTCGCGCCCAGGCCCTCGATGGCCATCAGGTCGCTGAGTTCGACGGGTGTGCGCTGGGCGACCTCGTCCAGCAGCGGCAGCCGGCCGGTCTCGACGATGGTTTGGATCTTGCCGGCCAGGTCGTCGCCGATGTCCGGCAGCTCGGCGAGGTCCATGCCCTCGTCGATGAGATCGGCCATGCGGCGCGGGTGGCTGCGTACGGTCGCTGCGGCGTTCCGGTAGGCACGCACGCGGAACGGGTTCGCGCCCTCGATCTCGAGCAGATCGGCGAGCGTCGCGAAGAAGTCTGCGATGTCGCTGTTATGGACCGGCATACGCGGTGGCCGGGCCGAATCGGCGGACCCCGACCCGCATCGACTATACACGCCTCGGCCGGCCCGCCCCCTGTCGGAAATCCGCTATGGCGCGGCGCCGGGTCTGCGCGCCTAATGGGAGCAGCAACCGGGGCGACGACGATGGCGGACCAGGCCACGATCTCCGCGGTCCGTGGCCTGATGCACGATTTCGCGGTGCGGACCGGGCTCTCGGCGGCCGGCCGGGCGCCGCGCCGCTACCTGTGGACCGATGCGCACGCGGTCTGCAATTTCCTCGGCCTGTACCGTGCCTCCGGCGATCGCCGCGATCTCGACCTGGCCGTGGCGCTCGTCGACCAGGTCCACGCGGTGCTGGGGCGGCACCGTCCCGGCGATACTCGCCGCGGCTGGATCAGCGGGCTGCCCGAGGAAGCCGGGCGTGAGCACCCGACGGCCGGCGGCCTCCGTATCGGCAAGCCGCTGCCCGAACGCGCTCGTGACGAGCCTGCCGACGAGCGGATCGAGTGGGACCGTGACGGCCAGTATTTCCACTACCTGACGAAGTGGATGCACGCGCTGGCGCGCATGGCGGCGGTCACGGGCAGCGACCGCTATCTCCGCTGGGCCATCGAGCTTGCGACAGCGGCGCTCGCGGGCTTCGTCGCGCCCACGCGCACCGGCGACGCGCAGCGGCTCTACTGGAAGATGAGCGTCGACCTGTCCTATCCGCTGGTGTCGTCGTCCGGCCTGCACGATCCCCTCGACGGCTATCTCACGTTCAGCGAGTTGCAGCACGCCCGGGCACGGTTCCCGGCCGACGCGCTGGGGGACATCGGGGCAGAAGTCACGTTGCTCGGCGCGATGCTCGACGGCCAGTACTGGCACACCGACGACCCGCTCGGCATCGGGGGGCTGCTCGTCGATGCGCACCGCGCGCTCGAGCTGACCGGGCAGGGCGCGTTGCCGGACCGCTCGCTGGTGCCGCGCCTCACCGCTGCGGCGGCCGAGAGCCTACAGTTCTACGCCGCGCACGCGGGGCTGTCGCTGCCCGCGGACAACCGGCTCGCGTTTCGCGAGCTGGGCCTCGCGATCGGGCTGCACGCGGTCCCGATGATCGCCCGCGCGGCGGCCGGCCAGCCGGAACCGGTGCGGCACAGTGCCCGGTTGCTCGTACGGCACGTCGCTCTCGCGGAGCGCATCGAACGCTTCTGGCGCGAACCGCGGCACCAGCAGTCGCACACCTGGCGCGATCACGAGGACATCAACGCGGTAATGCTCGCGACAAGCCTGCTGCCGGACGAGTTCCTGGCGGTGTGATCGAACAATGCCGCGCTCGACGACAGCGCCGGCCCGTGGGGCTAAGATTCGCGTTTGTTCGCGCCGACCGGGGATGACGCGACCCCGTACGAACGGATGGACCACAGGATCTCAGTTGCCCCGATGATGGATTGGACGGACGGAATCGGAATAACGTATCGAGGTCAGTAGCTTGGGGATTCAGCGTAGCGGCGTGTCGCACCGGTGTTGCACTGTCGTTTCTACTACTTCAGTCCCAATTCATCGCTTGCAAGGCAGGCGTTTTCCCTTCATTACGGGTCGAGTATGAATAGTTCATACTGTGCACGAGGCCAACTGCCATGGGTTCTGCTGTCAAGAAAACCATTTCGCTCCCACCCGACCTGGCGAGGCAGATCGAAGAGATCGCCGAAACAGAAGGTAAGTCGGTCAGCGCCGTCGTCCAGGACGCGCTGCGACTGGCGCACCGCGAGTACCTGAAGCGGGAGTACGCCGGGATTCAGGGCTACTGGAGTCGGAAGGCTCGAGACAAGGGCATCCTTACGGAGAAAGATCTGCGCCGGTACCTCAGCGATTGAGAGTTGTCTTCGATACCAATATTTTCGTATCGGCGCTCGTGTTTCCCGGGAGTCGAGCGGATGCCGCCATCAGACGAATCCTCGATGGCGAGGACGAACTGCTCGTTTCCCGAGCGATCATCGACGAACTTCTGACCGTACTGGCTCGGAAGTTCGCCCGTGATGCCGATGAGTTGGGCCGGGTTGCAGTCTTCCTAACCGATCTGGTTTGTCCCTTACCGCCGTCGCCGTGAACTCCGCACCGTTATCGGAGCGGAGGTAATCGGGTGGCCCGTGCAGCAGGATCACGTCAGCCAGTGTCTCCAACACCGTTTCCTGGTTTTGCCTGCGCTCGGTACGGATAGCGAGGCACTCCCTCGAGTACTCGTCGATGGCGGCCAACATGCGGAACGCGCGTCCATCGTGAGTTCGATCCATGACGAAGTCATAAGACCAGACGTGATGACGGTACTGCGGGCGATGACGCACACAAGACCCGTCACTCAGCCACAGGCGGCTCCGCTTCGGTTGCTTCTGCGGTACTTTCAGCCCCTCGCGACGCCAGATGCGCTCCACCCGTTTGTGGTTGACGTGCCGGCCTTGATGTCGAAGCAGCGCGGTGATGCGCCGATAGCCGTAACGGCCATATTCGCTGGCCAGCCCGACAATTGCTTGCGTCAGGGCATCCTCGTCATCGCGCACGACGAGCGTGCGGCGCTGCGTCGATCGCGGCTGTCCCAGCACCCGGCAAGCCCGCCGCTCGGAGATTGTCAGCGTCAGCTGCACGTGGTGAACCGCCTGACGGCGTCGTTCGGGGCTTGGTATTTTCCCTTCAGGGCTTCCTCGAGGATCGCTTTGTCTAGCGCCTGTTCGGCGACCAGCTTCTTCAGGCGGGCATTCTCGCGCTCCAGGTCCCTGAGTTTCCTGGCCTGGGATACCTGCACGCCGCCGTATTCCTTCCGCCAGCGGTAGTAGCTCTGCCCGGAGATCCCCAAATCCCGGCAGACCTCGCCGGTCGTCTTGCCGCCGGCGAGCTTGATCTCGGCTTCTCGCAACATGTGGATGATCTGTTCGGGTTTGAAGTGCCTTCTCCCCACTGTCGTACTCCTAGATTCCAGTGAAAGTCTCTCTCACTCGGTGGAGTCGTTCGAGGGGGGGCGGTCATAATATCAGTGGTTTACGAAATCAGTGTAGCGGCATGTCGCACCCTGATTTCCGTTCATTTTCCCGAAAAATTGCTGTTGCAGTGATTGCCTGCTAGGAGGCATTGCTACGCCTTCCTTGGGCGGCCCCCGATTAGGCCCAGGGTCGTTGCGATCAAGTTCGTCGATTTCTTCGTTTCACTGCCGCCGCTATTTTGTTGTCTGTCACCGGTCATAAGCCCGGTCCACAGTCCGCAGCTACTCGCGCTGCTCCGGAAATAATGCCGGCATCCATCGAGACGCCAGCTTGGCAGGGAAAGTGATACGTAAGGGACTTTTTGTTGTTCTGGCTGTGACAACGCCGCGATCGATCAGGGCTGCGACAACGCGGCGGGCTGTGCGCTCGCTCGTATCGAGTAGTTCGGGAACGTCGCCACGCGGCAGTTCGCCACGGAACAGGATGGCTTCGAGGACCGTACCTGCCTGCTTGGGCAGTTTGCCGGTCGCGACCTCTTCATCGGCCCAAAGCTTGATCCTTGTGCGGAGTCTCTCAGGGTGGACAAGCTCTTCCATGAACTTCACCTGATCCAGGCAGGTCTCCAAGAAAAAGCGCGTAAATCTCGCGAGCGCTTCTTCACTTAGATGGCCGCGCCCGTCAAGATCATTGCGGCGTGTTGCGTCGCAGGCAACCAGGAGTTGCTTGTACGCCTGTTCGTCGCGTGCAAGGCCTCTTGCCACTGACCAGATACCGCCCGTGTCCAGGGCTTCCCGCAAGGTTGCATAGGACATCAGGCGAGCAACCCGGCCATTGCCATCGAGGAACGGATGAATCCAGAGCAGGCGATGGTGTGCCGCCGCCGTTGCCAGAATCGCTTCGGACTTTCCAAGGCCGCTATAGACTTCTTCGAACCTTTTCAGAAAGCGGGGGATGGCTCCCGGGCTGGGGGCGACATGTCGTCCGACCTCGACATCGCGTTCACGCAAGCCCCCGGGAACGACGGCAAGCTTCTCTTTGCTCTGCGGGTGTTCAATACAAAGCAGGTCATCCGGCAAGAGTTCGCAGAAGCGCCGGTGAATCTCGATGATGCCTTGGGCGGTGGTCGCGCGTCCGTCCAGCCCGCCCTCGTCAATCCACGTCTGAACGGCAATATGGGCCTTGGCCTCAAGCTGCAGATTGCGCTGCTTTTTGTCAGCGCTGAAATCCTCTTTGAGTGCACGCTCAATATCGACCGGGTGGGTGTCATGCCCCTCAATGAGGTTGCTGTAATAGCAGTTCATAGCCCGCACTAACTGGGCTAACGCCGTCATGACGCCGTCCGGCAGGCTTCTCCGGAAGCCGCTCGCCGCTTGGGCCAATTCCACGGCCAGGTCGCTAAGGGCCGGGCGGTGCTTGGAGCCCTGCGACAGCACGAGCGGCTCCAGCATGCTGAGGCTTTCGCCCCGATCATCCGTGGCCGCTAGTTTGGCCGGATTATTGTCCGGTTTATAATCGACCATAATATTTTTAAAACAAATAGTTACCAGATTAGCTACAAAAAAACGGCCGGAATAATGGCCGCTTTATTGGCCGGACGACGATACGCTGTATTCCAGGCGGGATCAAGCATCTCCAAAGCCCGGTCGCAGGCGTCCTCTGGCCAAACATCTCCGTTCGAGCCTGCCTGGGCCAGAAAGGCCATCTCGATGCCGGCCCGGGCAATTGGTCTCGGGACATGCACCTGCGCAGCGGCACGCGCGGTGATCCCGCTCTCTACCTGATCACAACGACGGACCGTCAGCGTGCTGCCAAGGCGTTTCACACGTGTGGCGCTGATCCTTGCTGCCTCCACCGTCATGATCATGACGGCCATGTCCAGGCCGTGCCTGCAATGGTCTGGCGTGTTCATCAAGACAACTGGCGAATCTTGCCTTCGCGGGCATAACCGATTTCCGCACCGTGCAGTGCGGCGGCCACCAGCAGGCTGAAGATGAAATACCCGCTCGGATCCGTGGCGTTGAGCGGGTTGTTCCAGGCGTAGCTGTAGCGGTTCAGGCTGGCGGACCGGAGGGGGTCCTGGACGATCGGGTCGGCCTGCAGGAACCGGCCGAGTGTCGGGTCGTAGATGCGCCCGTTCATGTGCACGATGCCGGTCTCGTCCAGCATCTCGTGGCCCGTGAACCCCCGGGTGGTCAGGCTGTGGTCGAACCCGCTGAGTTCTCCCGCCGTGAACGCGCTCCAGTCGGTCGCATCCCGCCGCTGGCCCCAGGCATCGAACGACTGCTCCTGCACGATCGCACCCGTGGCGTCCGTGATCACGTCCACCGAGCCCAGGTGGTCCTGGTGGACGTAGTGGGTCTCCCTCGAGTCCAGGACGCTGTCCGTGCCAAAGTGCAGCGTCTCGACGGCGACCCCGGCGATATACCGTTTCCGGTCCTGGTTGCCGTTCGGGTGGACGATGATCTCCATGTTGCCGAGAGGGATGGTCCGAGCAATCGTGCATTTACCATGTTCATGCCCCGCTTCGGCTGTTCCTGTGGCGGCCCCACCAGGGCACTCGGAGTCCGGTCCGCCGGCACCGAGTGCATGCAATCGCTGACGGCCCGGACGCTAGGCCGGGGATCAATGAGATGTCAAATATGGGTGTTTTGGACCATTAACGGCATTGATGATTAACCAATTGCAAACTATTGATCTGGTTTGCCCGTGGGCGTGTACCGACCGAGTGCCGAATCCAGGCATGCGAGCGGGCACGTCCGGGAGTTTGCGCACGCGAGTCCCGGCAATTGGCCGCCTGCATCGCCGCGACCGGGTGCGCCGGACCGGCGCGACAACTACGGGGCGGGCGTTGCGATCCCGTGGGCACCGGGCGTGCCGACGGAAAGGGGGTTCAGGCCAGAACCAGGCTGGGAGGTACGGCTGACAGGCAGGTTCCCGGATTCAAATGCGGGCCCGTTTTGTGTAGAGTTCTGTGTGGAGGTACACACAAATGGCCACGAATCTCGCGGTTGACCCGGATCTCATCGAGCGCGCGTTGCAGGTCAGTGGTGAGCGCACTAAAAAGGCCGCGGTTACGAAAGCGCTCCAGGAGTTCATCGCGCGCCGGGAGCAGAAGCAACTGGCGGAACTTTTCGGCCGTCTCGAGTGGGACCCGGATTACGACTACAAGAAGGACCGGTCACGCGATTGAACGTCTTCGTCGACACGTCCGTCTGGTCGCTGGCCCTGCGGCGCGATGCGCCGCCCGATGTACCCGAGGTTGCCGAACTGAGGCGCGCGCTCGAGGCGGGTGCGGTCTATTGCACAGGCCTGGTGCTGCAGGAACTCCTGCAGGGCTTCGCGAAACCGAAAGCGCACCGTCAGATCGTCGACCGGTTCGCCGCACTGCCGTTGCTGGTTCCGGACCGGGACGACCACATACATGCGGCTGACATACGCAACCGCTGCCGCCGGAAGGGCGTCCAGGCCGGGACGATCGACGCCCTGCTGGCGCAGCTTTGTGTACGGTACGACCTGACGATGCTCACCACGGACAAGGACTTCGATAACATGGCATCGGTCGTCGCGTTGTCCGTTTGGCGGCCGAACCCCTCCCAGACGCCCCGCTAATCGCCATGAGTATCGCTACAAATTCCCCAATTATTGCGGTTGCCCCGATGATGGATTGGACGGACCGGCATTGCCGCTATTTCCTGCGGCTGCTGAATCCGGGCGTCCGGCTGTATACGGAGATGGTGACAGCACAGGCACTGCACTATGGCAATCCTGCGGAGCTGCTGCGCTTCGATCCCACTGAGCACCCGGTCGCCCTGCAGCTAGGCGGCAGCGATCCGGCGCTGATGGCGGAAGGGGCGCGACTGGGCGCCGCGGCGGGCTACGACGAAATCAACATCAACGTCGGCTGCCCGTCCGATCGCGTGCAGAGCGGTGCCTTCGGTGCCTGCCTGATGGCCGCGCCGGAAACAGTTGCCGATTGCGTCAGGGCGATGCGTGCGGCGGTCGAGGTCCCGGTCACGGTCAAGACCCGTATCGGCATCGATGACCAGGACAGCTACGAATTCCTGCGCTCCTTCGTGGACACGGTCGCCGCCGCGGGCTGCGACACCTTCGTCATGCACGCCCGCAAGGCGATCCTGTCCGGGCTGAGCCCGAAGGAGAATCGCACGGTTCCGCCGCTGGACTACGAGCGCGTCTACCGCCTGAAAGCCGACCGGCCCGACCTGGCGATCGTGCTGAACGGCGGCATCACGACCCGGGCCGAGTGCGAGCGCCACCTCGCCGCGGTGGACGGCGTGATGATCGGCCGCCAGGCCTACCAGCAACCGTGGTTCCTGACCGAGCTCCGGGATCTGGCCGGCATCGTCGGGCCGGACGTGCCGAGCCGCGAGTCCATCGTCGAACAAATGCTGACTTACGTCGAACGCGAGCTGGCGGCCGGTGCCGAACTGAAGCACATCACGCGGCACATGTTGGGCCTGTTCGCCGGGCAGCCCGGCGCCAGACGCTGGCGGCGCTACCTGAGCGAAAACGCCCATCGACGCGGCGCGGGGATCGAGGTGCTGCGCGATGCACTATCCAGGCTCGCCGTAGCGGCCTAGCCAGTCCGGTACTCGGCCGCTACAATGCCCGCCTCTTCATAGCCCCGGACCGGAGACAGTGCCCGTCATGAGCCGCAAAGCAGCGCGTGCGCACACGCCGACGATGGCCGAACAGGCCGACATCCACGAGCTTTACGAAGCCGCGGTCCAGAACGTCGAGCACGAGATCGAGTTTCTCCAGCAGACCTTCGGCGAGCTGCGCGGACGGCGCGCCCTGAGTTTCCGCGAGGACTTCTGCGGCACCGCGAGCGCCTCCTGCCAATGGGTGAAGCAGGGCAAGAAGTACAGCGCGGTCGGCGTGGATATCGATCCCGCCGTGCTCGAGTGGGGGCGGCAGCATCGCGTCGGCCGATTGCCCGAGGCCGACCGGGCACGAGTCCGCCTGCTCGAGTCCGATGTCATGGCTGCCGAGACGGCGCCCGCCGACATCGTCGTGGCATTCAATTTCAGCTACTTTATTTTCGATACGCGGGACAGCATGCGGGCCTATTTCCGCCGGGCCTGCGAGGCGCTGGTGGACGACGGCGTATTCTTCCTCGACGCCTTCGGCGGTCCCGAGGCTCAGCAGGAGCAGCGCGAGAAAACCAAGCACGATGGCTTCACCTACATCTGGCACCAGGCGAAGTTTCACCCCGTGACGCACCGGATACGCTGCCACATCGACTTCAAGTTTCGTGACGGTTCGAAGATCAAGAAGGCCTTCACCTACGACTGGCGGCTCTGGACGCTGCCGGAGTTGCGCGAGCTGCTGACCGAGGCGGGCTTTCGGAAGGTGACCGTGTACTGGGAAGGCGAGGACGAAGACGGCGAGGGCAACGGCGAGTTTTCGCCGACGGAGAAGGGCGACGCGGACCTGGCCTGGATCGCTTACATCGTCGCCGAAAAATAGCCAGCTTATTAGTGGCTTGCCCTGCGAATCAGGCAACTCACTTAAATAAAGGTTATTGGACATAATGTTCGCGAAGCCGCGCGCATAGCGCTTATAATCGCCGCAGCAAATGCCGCCTCCCGCGGCGTTGCGGGACCGGATGACAGGGTGAGCCCGGATGGCCAAGGACCTGGAAGTTGCGATTCTGTTTGCCGACGTCGTCGGCAGCACGCAGCTTTATGAGCATCTCGGCGACACCCGCGCCAGCGAGACGGTCTCGCGCTGCCTCGAAATCATGAAAGAGGCCACCTACCAGAACGACGGCACCGTCATAAAGACGATCGGCGACGAGGTCATGGCGACCTTTCCCAGCGTCGACGAGGCCATGGTAGCGGCCAAGCAGATGCAGGCGCGGATCAGCGCCAGGTCCGGCGGCAAGGACGACCAGCCGGTATCGATCCGGATCGGCTGTCACTTCGGCCCGGTCGTCAAGGAGCACAACGACATCTTCGGGGCAGCCGTGCACACGGCAAACCGGATGACCTCACAGGCGAAGGCGCGGCAGATCGTCGTATCGGGTACCACGGTCGAGCACATGACCCCGGAGTGGCGGGCGCAGACGCGCCAGATCGACGTCGCGACGGTGCGCGGGCGGCTGGACGAGATCGCGTTGTACGAGGTCCTGTGGCAGCCGGAAGAGGCGACCAGCATGCTGCCGACGATCGACTGGGAGTCCAAGCAGCGTCGCCCGGCCAAGCTGACGGTCACGTTCCGAGGTAAGACGGTCGTGGTCGACGACCGGCGCAAGAGCATCAACCTCGGCCGTTCGGAGGAGAACGACCTGGTCATCAAGGGCAACCTGATTTCCCGGATCCACGCAAAGGTGGAGAAACATCGGGGCAAGTTCCTGCTGGTCGACCAGAGCACCAACGGTACGTTCCTGCACGACGCGCAGGGCAACGAGTCGTTCATCCGCCGGGACAGCAGGGAGCTGCACGGCGAGGGCCTGATCGGCCTCGGCGCGGCGGCCAAGCCTGGCTCGCCGCTCGCCATCCACTACGTTTGCGAGGAATAGCCGGCTGATCGACGGCCGCCGGCCCGGAAACCTCAGGCGCCGTTCAGCGCTTTCAGTATTTTCGCGTGCTCGGCCTTGAGTTTAGCCGGCACTCGATCGCCGAACGTCTCGATGTACTCGCCGACGGCCGCCATCTCGGCCTGCCACTTCGACGGATCGACCGAGAGCAGGGCGTCCATGGTATCCGTGCTGATGTCTAGACCCGAGAGATCGATGCCGCCCGGTTCCGGCAGGTAACCGATAGCCGCGTCGCGCGCGCCCATCCGCTCTTCGCAGCGATCGACTATCCAGCGGAGCACGCGGAGGTTCTCGCCGAAGCCGGGCCACAGGAACTTGCCGGCTGCATCCTGGCGGAACCAGTTGACGTGAAAGATCCGTGGCAGGAGCTTCGATTGCTCGCCGAAAGACAGCCAGTGCGCCCAGTAATCGGCGAAGTTGTAGCCGCAGAACGGCTTCATCGCCATCGGGTCGCGGCGTACCACGCCGACCTCGCCGGTCGCGGCCGCGGTCGTCTCGGAGGCGACGCTCGCGCCCACCAGCACGCCATGGTTCCAGTCGCGGGCCTCGTACACGAGCGGCGCGAGTTCGCGGCGGCGGCCGCCGAACACGATGGCCGAAATCGGTACGCCGCGCGGCGCCTCGGCCAGCGTCGAATAGGCGGGGTTGCGTTTCGCCGCTACGGTAAAACGCGAATTCGGGTGTGCGGCCGGGCCGTTCGCGGCGTCGTACTTGCGGCCCATCCAGTCGACGGCCGGGGCCCCGACCTTCTTGTCTTCCCACCACGGCTCGTTGTCGGCCGTCAGCGCCACGTTCGTAAAGATCGTGTCGCCGTGAATCATGTCGAACGCGTTCTTGTTCGTTTTCTCGTTGGTGCCCGGGACGACGCCGAAGTAGCCGGCCTCGGGATTGATCGCACGCAGCTTGCCGTCCTCGTCCATGTGCAGCCAGGCGATGTCGTCGCCGAGCGTCCACACGCGCCAGCCCTTGTGCGATTCGGGCGCGATCAGCATCGCGAGATTGGTCTTGCCGCAGGCTGACGGGAAGGCGCAGGCGATGTAATGCACTTCGCCCAGGGGATTCTCGATGCCGAGGATCAGCATGTGCTCGGCCATCCAGCCCTCGTCGCGGGCCTGCCAGCTCGCGATCCTGAGCGCGTGGCACTTCTTGCCGAGCAGCGCGTTGCCACCGTAGCCCGAGCCCACGCTCTTGATTGTCAGCTCCTCCGGGAAGTGCATGATGAAGCGCTTCTCGGGATCGAGGTCGCCGGTCGAATGGAGACCCTTGACGAACGTACCCTCGCGCTCGATGCGTTTCAGCGCGTCGGTACCGATGCGCGTCATCATGCGCATGTTGACGACCACGTACGGGCTGTCCGTTATCTCGACGCCGAGGCGGGCATAAGGCGACTCGATCGGACCCATGCAGTAGGGGATCACGTACATCGTTCGCCCCTGCATCGCTCCGTCGAACAACGCGTCGATTTTCGCATGGGCCTCGTCCGGCGCCATCCAGAGGTTATTCGGGCCGGCGTCGCCCTGCTCGCGCGTGCACACGAAGGTCAGGTGCTCGACGCGCGCCACGTCGGATGGGTGGGAGCGATGCAGGTAACAGTTCGGGTAGGTCTTCGGGTTGAGTTCGAGCAGATCGCCGGTACGCAGCATCTCGTTGATCAGTCGCTTGTTTTCGGCGTCGCTGCCGTTGCACCAGTGGATATTTTCGGGTTGGGTCAATTTGGCTACGGAATCTACCCACGCCTGCAAGGCGGCCAACGAGGTCGTCATAGTCATCTTTCTGCATTGCTCCGTGACGGAATCGGAAGGGACCCGGGTCGAACCCGCCGGCCGTTATGTCGGGCCCCGAAAAAGGGCCGCAATTATACATGGCCCGATGATTTCCGCAGCAACGAATTGGCCGGACGTCGAGCGTCCCGGCCATGGGTTCGGGACCGGCGCGGCGACGTCGGGCAATGACAATGCCGCAACGACCGCCCACGGAGGGCGATGGCACGCGCAGATTCCAAAAAAAAACCGCCGGCCCGGAAGCCGGACCGGCGGTCAGTCGTTTCCGGCCTCAGGGGGGTGAGAGCCAGACTTGTTGAGGGCCGGCCACCAGGGCCGATACCTCGGGGGAGTCAATCGTCGCGGGACACCGTTGCGAGTTCCGCGACGCCGCAGGCTTCAGGCCGTCTGTGCCGGTGCCTGGGCCTGCGTCGCGGTCGCGGCGGCTACCGGCTTCGCCGGGGCCGTCCTGCGGGGCGCGGGCTTCCTGGCGGCCGGCTTGCCGGCGGCTTTCTGCTTCGCTGCCGGCTTTTTCGCCGTTGCCTTTTTCGCCGTGGCCTTCCTGGTCGTGGCCGGCTTGCGGGCGGCACGCTTGCGGCCGCGAATTTCGCCAACCGTTTCGGCCAGCAGGTCGCGGACTTCGCCGCCTGCGCCGGCAACGATGGCCAGGGTCTCGCGCGTGTCCTCGGCGAAACGCGAGGCATTGGCCGGGATCAGCCTGGCCTGGGTCCGGATCAGCTCACGCAGGTTCTTCGCGGCCGCGGCGGCGTTCAGCCGCTGCGCTACCGCGTCGATCTGGTGTTCCAGCATCTTCGCCTGCTGTTTCATGACCCGGTCGGCGGTCCGGTGGCTGACGGCCGACAGCTTCAGGCCGAGCTTGGACAGCGTCTGCACGGGTTTCTTGCCCTCGACGACGCGGCCGGCCGCCTTCTCGGTCCGGCTGCGCGCGGTGGCTACGATGGCGTCGTAACGACCGCGGGCCTCGGTGGCGATGCGGGAAATGGGGGTCTCGACTCGAGCGTTCATCGCTGGATCTCCTTGATGATGCGGTGCGGCATTTGTTGCATCGCACAATAATGCTGCACTGCGGCATTGTCAAGCGCCGGGTAGAGCTGCCCGGTGCGACGGGATGGCGCTCGATGAAAAGGTTTGTATATCAGAGCCTTGTGGGCGCGGCCTCGGGCGGCCGACGCAGCGCCCCGGGCACCCGCCGCCGAAATCGCGCGGACCTGCGCGGACCAGGGACCCGGTCGGGCTGCGGCGTGCCCGCCTGACATAAACGTCGCCCCGGAACGGCCGGCGCTGAGCCCACAGGCCTTGCGGCTGCTGGCTTTCGCTCTGTGAGCACCTTCACGGACCAAGCGTGAGCGCGCTCACAGTTCCGGCAGAAACCGGGCCCTTTTCCTGACCCGCCGTCCCGTTTCGAAGACAGTCGGCCGAGGCGACGACACTCGCCCGTTTTGGCGCGCACGGCATACCGGACCGCATCGGTCCGCCCGGCACGCCGGGGACCGCACATGACCCGAACCGACTGTAAACCTTCCTGGCTGCGCACCGGCGCCGCCCTGTTGCTCGGCACGGCCATCGTTGCCGCGCGACCAGCACTCGCGGACGGCACGCCCGCCGGTACGGCGATCGACAACACGGCCGTCGTCAGCTTCGAGCTCGGCGGCACGACCATTACGCAGTCGTCGAATACCGTTACGCTCACCGTCGACGAGCGCCTCGACGTCGCCATCGTTGCGCAGAGCCCGCAGGTCCTGGTGGCGCCCGGCGAGACGGACCGCAGCCTGTTGTTTACGGTCACGAATACCGGCAACGGCAGCGAGGTCTTCACGTTCCTGATGGACAGCTCTCTGCCCGGGGACGACTTCAACCCGACGCCCGCGGTGCCCGCAATCTATTTCGATACGGACGGCAGCGGCGACTTCAGCGGCGGCGACGTCGCGTATACGCCCGGCGGTAACGACCCGCTGCTCGCGCCGGACGAGTCGGTCAACGTGCTCGTCGTCAACGACATGCCGGGCGGCTTCCCGAACGGCAGCACCGGACTGTCGCAATTGACGGTGACCGCTGCCACGGGCAGCGGCGCGGCCGGCGACAATTTCCCGGGCCAGGGCGATGGCGGTGTCGACGCGGTCGTCGGCGCGTCGGGCGCCGCGGCCAGCGCCAGTGGCGAGTACGTCATCGCGGACGTCCAGGTCACGGTGCAGAAGTCCGTCGCCGTGCTCGATCCCTTCGGCGGCAACGAGCCGGTGCCCGGCGCGACCTTGACCTACAGCGTCACGGTCGAGGTGACCAACGGCGGCACAGCGACGAATGCGGCTGTCCGCGACGCCGTGCCCGCCAGTACGACCTTCGTGCCCGGCAGCATCGAGCTGAACGCGGTGGCGCTGAGCGATGCGACGGACGGGGATGCCGGCGAACTCGATACCAGCGGCGCACCGACCGTGGTCGTGCGCCTCGGCGACCTGACCCAGGCGGCTGGCATCCAGACCGTTACCTTCCAGGTAACCATCAATTGATTTCCATGAGCGATACGAACCAGGGGGTTCACATGAAAACTCTACTCAATGCAGTTCTTGTTCTTGCCGCAATTGCCGGAGCGACTCACGCGCATGCGCAGCAGGGGCACCTGAACGTCACGACGATCGTGCAGAAGGAAGAGGTTGTCGTCGACGAGAACGGCCAGCAGAGCACGCGGCTCGTCGCGGCGGCCAAGGTCGTGCCCGGTGACCAGGTCGTCTACACGGTGACCTTCGCGAACGTCAGCGACGAGGCGGCCGACAACATCGTGATCACCAATCCGCTGCCGGCCGAGATGACCTATGTCGAAGGATCGGCCTTCGGTCCCGGTGCCGAGATCGAGTTCTCCGCCGACGGCGGCAAGTCCTTCGCCGCGCGGGAAAAACTGACGGTGCCGGACGAGCAGGGCGGCCAGCGGCAGGCCAGAGCCGAGGACTACACGCACATCCGCTGGGTCATGCGCGAGCAGGTGCGGGCCGGCTCGCAGGGCGTCGCGCAGTTCCGCGCGCGCCTGAACTAGGCGTATGCGCCTGGGCCGCCGTGCTCATGCGCGCCACGAACCTGGCCGCCCGCAGTGCTGCGGGCGGCCAATGCCGTTCTGCCGGCAGGAATGCCGGCAGGGCGTTTATCAAGGCAACACAAGGAGTACCGTTATGAAACTTGCAATCGAGGCCATGCGTCGCCTGTCGGGGCTCGCCGTGCCGCTACTGCTGCTCTCTGCGCAGCAGGCGCTGGCCGCCGGCACCCTCGCGGGAACGACCGTCGAAAACCTCGCCGAGGTGAACTACCAGGTCGGCGGAGTCGACCAGGAAGTCATCGAGTCCTCGCCGACCGGCAACTCGACGCCGGGAGCGGGGCTGGGCGTGACGACGGATTTCGTCGTCGACAATCGCGTCGACTTCACGCTGGTGGAATCCGGTGACCTGGGTCACGCGACCGTCACCCCGGGCGAACTGGACGAATTCCTGCAGTTCCAGCTTACTAATACGGGCAACGCGACCCAGGACTTCCTGCTGACGGCGCTGAACCTGGCGCTGGGATCGGACGTCGACGGCAATATCGACACCGACCAGATGGCCAACATCGAGGTCTTGGTCGACGACGGCGACGACGTACTCGACGCCGGGGACGTCGACAACTGGGTCGACGAACTGGCGCCGGATGCGCAGATCACCATCTTCGTCCGCGCCGATGCCACACCGGCGGTCGATTTTCTTGCTGGCGACGTGGCCAACATCGAGCTGCAGGCGGTGGCGGCGTCGGCGGCCGACCCGGGCAACCCGGGAACCGCGGTCACCGAAGACAACGGCCCCGACGTCATCGATGCCGTGCAGATCGTGTTCGGCGATGCCGGCGAGGACAACCTCGAGTCGGCGCAGGACGGCTACATCGTTTCGTCCGCGTCATTGACGGTTACCAAGGAATCGCTGCTGATCGCCGACCCGTTCAACGGCGGCACGAATCCGAAGCACATACCGGGCGCCGTCGTGCAGTACACGATCACCGTGGCGAACGCCGGAACCGAGGCCGCGACCAACGTCGTGCTGACGGACCCGCTGACAGACGTCCTGCCGATCGGCAACGTCACGACCGACAACGGTGCAGCGGATAGTTGCACCGTCAGCGATGCCGACGCCGACTTCTGCGGGTTCACCGGGGGCACGCTGACGATCGGCCCGAGCGCGTCGCTCGACGTACCGGCCGGCGGGCAGCTGACCGTGACCTTCCAGGTCGAGATCCAGTAAGCGACGGCATAACGGTGCTCGATCGCGTGCGCAGGTTTGGCCGGCTGATGGCTGCCCGGATGGGCAGCCCGGGCCGGCCCGCGGCCTGGCCCGCTCCACCCGGAGCGGGGCGGGCCGGTCCTGTGCGCGCGACACCTCGGGGGGAACAGCCGTTCCCCCCGAGGTGCATTCGGATCGAACGCAGGAGAGCCTGTTGCACTCGCCGGTGGCTTAGTTTCTGCGCCGTTTTCGCGGCGCTGGCCGCCCAGGCGGCGCCTCCCGGCGCGGTCATTTCGAACCAGGCGCTGCTGCGCTACGAGTCGGTGCCCGGCATCACGGCCGAGATCGCGTCGAACGAGGTCAGGCTCGTCACCGCGGTCGTCCGCAGCGACTCCCTGCTCGACTTCACGCGCGTCGTACCCGTCGCGGCGGGCCAGTTGCAGGAGCCGGTTGGCCCGTCGGCCTGCCTGCAGGGCGGCGGCTACGTCAGCCAGCCGAACCCGGTGCTGCCGGGTGGCATCGCGATCGATCCGTCGCAGCCGCAGGATCTCGTTGAGACCTCCGCCTTCAACCTCGGCGAGACGCTGTTCCTGCGCCTCGAGGACTCCGACCAGAACGTCGATTTCGCCGTTGTCGATACCGCGACCGTCACGCTCACCGAACCGGCGAGCGGCGACAGCGAGTCGATCCGCCTCACGGAAACCGGCCCGGACACGGGCGTGTTCGCCGGCTACGCGCAGACCGCGGGTGGGCCGGCCGTTCCGGGGGACTGCCTGTTGCAGGTGGCTTCCGGCAGCGACATCCGCGTCGATTACGTCGACCCGGCGGACGCCGCCGATGCGAGTTCGGCCAGCGCGATACTGGATCCGGCCGGCCGCGTCTTCGACTCGCGGACGGGGTTCCCGGTTGACGGCGCGACGGTGACGCTCGTGGATGCGATTTCCGGTCAGGCCGCTACGGTCTTCGGCAACGACGGCACCAGCACGTACCCGAATGCCGTCGTCAGCGGCGCCGGTGTGACCGACAGCGGCGGAACCTTCTATGCCTTCGGTCCCGGCGAGTATCGCTTCCCGGTCGTGCCGTCCGGCGACTATCGCCTCGTGGTGACGCCGCCGGCCGATTACGCCGCGCCGTCAGGCGTGCCGATTGCCGAACTGCAGCTGCTGCCCGATGCGCCATATGCGCTCGGGCCGGCCTCTTTCGGCAACCCGTTTGCCTACCCGGGCGACGGACCGTTCACGTTCGACTATCCGCTCGACCCGCAGTCGACTTCGCTGTTCCTCTCGAAATCGACGACGACGACGATCGCGGCGCCGGGCGATTTCGTGCGCTACGAGATCGTCGTCGAGAACACGGCACCGCTCGACCCGGCCAACACGGTGACCGTCGTCGACAGCCTGCCGGTCGAGCTGCGCTACGTCCCGGGTTCCGCGCGCGTCGACGACGTGGTCGCCGCGGACCCCGTCATCGATCCCGCGACCAATGCGCTCGAATTCATTCTTGGCGATCTCGCCGCGGGCCGCCGCATTCGCCTGGCCTACGTCGCGGAGATCGTCGCCGGCCAGCGCGAGCAGGACATCACGAACACGGCGCTCGCGCGCTCGGCCGCCGGCCTGGTGTCGAACGAAGCGAGCGCGCAGATACGCCTGAGCGAGGAGCTGTTCCGCTCGACGAGCACGCTGATCGGCCGGGTCGTCGAGGGCGACTGCAGCCTCGACACGTTCGCGGAAGATCGTGGCGTCAGGGGCGTGCGCGTCTACCTCGAGGACGGCCGTTACGCCATCAGCGACGAGGGCGGGCGCTTCCACTTCGAGGGTCTGCCGCCCGGCACGCACGTCGCGCAGATGGACCCGGCGACGATTCCCGACGGGTTCGAGGTCCGGCCCTGTGCAACCGCCGGCCGATTCGCAGGACGCGGCGACTCGCAGTTCGTCGAACTGGCCCACGGCGCGCTGATCCGCGCCGACTTCCACCTGCAACGGCAGGCCACGCCCGAGGGTAAGGTCGACATCGAGCTCAGCAATTCCGGCAATGGCAATGCCGAGGAGGTCGTCTACGAACTCACGCTGCGTGGTCACGGCAACATACCGATCAGCGAACTCGAAGCGGTCGTCCTGCTGCCGGATGGTGTCGCATACGTGCCGGGCACTGCGCGCGCCGACGACGGCAGCTCGCCCGCGCCGCGCAGCATAGGGCAGTCGCTGACCTTCGGACTCGGCAGCCGCGAGGGCAACTGGCAGACACGTATCCGGTTTACGGGCGCGATCGTCGACGCGGTAACCGGCGAACTGCGTGCACGGGCACTGGCTCGCTTCGATTCCCCTGCAGAGAACGGGCAGCAGACGCCGATAGCCGAAGCGCTGATGGTGCGCGAAGGAGCCATCAGCAAGAACGAAGGATACGTGCTGCATCTCACGTTCGAGACGCTGTCGGCCCAGTTGTCCGCCGATGACCGGGCAGAGCTCGACCGGCTGATTGCCGACTGGGACGGGGTTCGCGAGATCCGCATCAGCGCGGTTGGCCATAGCGATGCCCGCCCGATCGCGCCGGCGAATCGCCAGCTGTTCGCCGACAATTACGCATTGTCGCGTGCCCGCGCGCTCGCGGCGGCCAACTACATCGCCGGGGCATTGGCCGTGCCGGCGGAGAATATCCAGGTCGAGGGGCGCGGTCCGGACGACCCGGTGGCCGGCAACGACGACGCGGAGGGCCGGCGCCAGAATCGCAGGGTCGAAATGGTCATGTCGGGGCGGCGCCCGGCGCGGCAGGCGTTCCTGCGGGTCGAGCAGGCGAGCAGCGGAACGCTGGTCGCGAAAACGAAGGGGCTCCTGCCCGGCACCGGCGCGAGCATTGCCGAACTGGAGCACGAGCGACGAATGACCGAACACCTTGCGCCGCCGGCGCAGGTCGAACTGCACGTCAACTCGCTGCGGCAGGGCATCGCCTGGGTAACGCCGCAGGAAGACTTCCGGCCGTCGATACCGGCGCTGAAGATTGCGATCAGCCACCGGCCCGATCAGAGCCTGCACCTGCTGGTCAACGGCAGCCCCGTCGGGCCGGCCAACTTCGACGGTCGCGACGTGAACACGGCCGGTACGGTAGCGATCAGCCGCTACGCTGGCGTGGACCTCGTCGAGGGCCCGAACCGGATCGTCGCGGAAGTCGTCGGACGAGACGGGCAAGTCGTGGAACGCCTCGAGCGCAGCGTACATTTCGCCGGACCGGCGGTGCGCGCGGAACTGCTCGAGAGCGAATCGATCCTCCTTGCCGACGGCCGCACCCGGCCCGTCTTCGCCGTGCGTTTCTTCGACCGCTTCGGCGAGCCGGCGCGACACTCGACGGTCGGGACGTTTGCCGTCGAGGCGCCGTACCGATCGCGCTGGCAGGTGGAGCACGATCGCATGAACAAGCTGGCGACGATCGGCAGCAACGAGCCGCTCTATACGATCGGTCGCGACGGCATCGCGTACATGGAACTCGAGCCAACCAGTCAGAGCGGGCTCGCGACGCTCGCCTTCGATTTCGAAGGCCGGCGGCGGCAGGAGTTGCGCGGCTACCTCAAGGCCGATGCCCGCGAGTGGGTCCTGGTCGGTTTCGGCGAGGGCACGGTCGGATACAAGACGCTCCGCGACAACCAGGTCGCGGCAATCGCCGCCGGCAACGAAGACGGCTATTACGACGAGGGCCGCCTCGCATTTTTCGCCAAGGGCAGCATCAAGGGCGAGTACCTGCTGACCCTCGCATACGACTCGGATCGCGATCGAGAGGCGGCCCGCGACCGCTTCCAGACCAACGTGGATCCCGACGAGTACTACACGCTGTACGCCGACAACACGGAGCAGCGGTTCGAGGCGCCGAGTCAACGCAAACTGTACGTCAAGCTCGAGCGCAATCAGTTCATGGCGCTGTTCGGCGACTTCAGCACCGGGCTCTCTGCGACCGAGCTGACGCGCTACGAGCGGCGCTTCAACGGCTTCAAGAGCGAGTTCAGGGGCCGCAACGTCGACTACACCGTGTTCGCCAGCGAAACGGACCAGTCCTTCCTGCGCGACGAGATCCAGGGCGACGGCACGTCCGGGCTGTACCGCCTGAGCGGCGCGCCCCTGGTCGTCAACAGCGAAACGATTCGCATCGAGGTCCGCGACCGCTTCGACCCGGCGGTCGTCCTGGCCAGCCAGACGCTGCATCGCTTCCTCGACTACAATCTCGATCCGTTCGACGGCGCGCTGTTCTTCAAGAAACCGGTACCGTCGCGCGACCAGGACTTCAACCTGGTCTACATCGTCGCCGAGTACGAGAGCCGCTCCGGTTCCAACGAGGACCTGATCGCGGGCGGCCGCGTCGCCCTTGGAACTGGGAGCGACTCGGTCGAGCTCGGCCTCACCTACATAGACGAGGGTCAGCAGGGCGCGGAAGCAGACCTGGCCGGCGTCGATTTCCGCTGGTGGCTGACCGACGCGACCGTGGTTCGGGCCGAAGCGGCACAGAGTTCCCGCGCAACGACCACGGGCCAGGACGAGGGCGAGGCGCAGGCGCTCAGCGTCGACCATCGCAGCGACGGCATCGATGTGCGTGCCTATTACCGCAGGGTCGAAACAGGCTACGGGCTGGGCCAGCAGTCGACGGCGGAAAAGGGAATCAGCAAGTACGGCCTGGACGGCCGCTACGCGCTGAATGAAAACCTGACGCTCAATGCCCGCGCCTCGCAGCAGGAGAACCTGGATACCGGCGCCGAGCGGACCGTCGCCGAGGCCGAGTTGCTGTACCGCGACGACGTATACACCGCGACGCTCGGCGTGGCGCACGCGGCCGACGAATTCACCGGCGGCGTCAAGAACGAGAGCGACCTGCTGACGGCAGGGATCAGCAGCCGGGTGCTGGACAACCAGCTTGTCGTGCGCGCGAACGGCAACCTGGGGCTGGGCGACGACCCGGCCAACCCGGACTACCTGTCGAAATACGTCGTCGGCGTGGATTACGAGGTGGTCTCGGGAGTGGAAGTCTTTGCCGAATACGAGGACGCCGAAGGCCGGGACATCGATACGGAGATGACACGGCTCGGCGTACGCGCCAGCCCCTGGCATCGCGCCCGGTTCACGAGTTCGCTGAACAACGAGACCAGCGAATTCGGGCCGCGCCTGTTTGCCAACTACGGGCTGACGCAGGGCTTCCAGGTAAACGAACAGTGGGTCGTCGACATCGGCCTCGACCAGGCGCGGACGCTGACCGGTACGGACCTGCGGAGCTTCGACGATGACCGCGAATTCGCGTCAGGCTCGAGGCGCGAGGACTACGTGGCCGGTAGCCTCGGCACGCTGTACCAGTCCGAAACCTGGAGCATCAACACGCGGGTCGAGTATCGCCAGTCGGACAGCGAGGAGCGGACGACGCTGGTCTCCGGCTGGTATCGCGAGCCGACGCTGGGCCACGGACTCTCGGCCGGCCTCACGCTGATGAAGAGCGACCAGGCCGGATCGATGGAGAGCACGACGGCCGACCTGCGCTTCGGCTGGGCATGGCGCGTCGCCGACAGCCGCTGGTCTTTCCTCGATCGCATCGACCTGGTCTTCGAAGACAGCGCGGCGAGCGCTGCCAGCCGGCGCAGCTGGCGCCTGATCAATAACTTCAACGCGAACCGCCGCATGGGCGCCGCAACCCAGCTGTCGCTGCAATATGCCTTCAAGTACGTGCGCTCGGAGTTCGGCTCGGACGCGTATACCGGGTACACCGACCTCACCGGGCTCGATTTCGCGCGTGGCTTTGCACAACGCTGGGAAGCCGGCCTGCACGCGAGCGTCTACCATGCCTGGGAGTCGGGTGTCGTCGACTACGGTGCCGGCCTCGACCTCGGCTTCAACCTGCGCGACAACGTCTGGATCACGCTCGGCTACAACGTCGCCGGGTTCCACGATGACGACTTCGCGGCCGCCCGCTATACCGCCGCGGGACCGTACCTGCGGATCGCCGTCAAGGCCGACCAGGAGACCCTCAGGCGCGTGGCGGGACGCTGACCCGCCGGCCTCATTCGGCGCGCAATGCCCCGATAGCCCACGGATCCGACGGCAGCCTTCCGGTATAGTGCCGCTGTGCAATCCTTGACCGAATTCTTTGGGCCCGGGAGCCCGCTCGAGTCCCTGCTGCCCGGGTTCCAGCCCCGCCCCGGGCAAGCCTGGATGGCGGAGGCCGTCGCAGAGGCGATCGCCACGCGCGGACGCCTCGTCGTTGAAGCCGGCACCGGCACCGGCAAGACTTTCGCCTACCTGCTGCCCGCGCTGCTGTCGGGTCACAAGACGATCATCTCGACGGGTACGAAGGCGCTGCAGGACCAGCTCTATCACCGCGACCTGCCGCTGGTCTGCAAGGCGGTGGGGCGACCGGCGACGACCGCGCTGCTGAAGGGCCGGGCCAACTACCTGTGCCTGCACCGGCTCGAATCGGCGCCGGCCCGCGACGCGGTACTCGCCGCCGAACTGGCCGCGGTGCGCGCATGGCGTCACCGGACGGACAGCGGGGACCGGGCGGAACTCGTCGACGTGCCGGAGGATTCGCCGGTGTGGCCGCTGGTGACCTCGACGGTGGACAACTGCCTCGGGCAGAAATGCGACTTCTACAAGGAGTGCCACGTCGTGCGGGCGCGCCGCGCGGCCCAGGAGGCGGACCTCGTCGTCGTGAACCACCACCTGCTGCTGGCCGATCTCGCGATGAAGGAGGAGGGTTTCGTCGAGTTCCTCCCCGGCGCCGAGGCCGTGATACTCGATGAGGCACACCAGATTCCCGACCTGGCCGCGCAATTTTTCGGCCTGTCGATCGGCAGCCGCGAACTCGAGCGCCTGTTCGAGGAATTGCGTGCGGCCACACTTCCCGTCAGCCAACCCGCGTTGCAACGACTGATCGACGCGGCCGACACGGCGGTGAAGAAGCTGCGCGCGGCCGCGCCGCGGCAGGAAGGCCGCTACGAGCTTTCGACCGTCGCCGCCGAAATCACCGACGACCTGCAGGGACTGCGCGCCGCGATCGACGACCTGCAGCGCGCCGTCGGGACACTGACCGGGGCATCGATCGAGGTGGACAAGCTGCACGAGCAGCTTCTGCTCGCGGCCGAGCGCCTCGCATGCCTGGCGAGCGAGGATGCCTGGGACGGACTGCGCTGGCTGGACGTGAATCCGCGCTCGATCCGCCTGAACCTGACGCCGCTCGACGTCGCCGACAAGCTGACCAGCCTCACCGGTTCCGGCCTGCAGGCCTGGGTGTTCACGTCGGCAACGCTCGCGGTCGGCGAAGACTTCAGCCACTTCACGTCGCGGATGGGGCTCAAGGGTGCGAGCTGCATCTCCTTTCCCAGTCCCTATGCGCTGGCCCGGAACGGGCTGGTGTACCTGCCGCCCGGCCTGCCGGACCCGTCCGATGCGGGCCATACGGGGGCGATGCTCGAGAGCGTGCTGCCGCTCCTCGACCTCACGTCCGGCGGCGCCTTCTGCCTGTTCACCAGCCACCGCGCGCTGGCAGCGGCGAAAAAGTGGTTCCGGTCCCGCAAGAAGCGCCTCCGCGGCCGGCCGCTGCTGGTGCAGGGTGAAACGCCGCGCGACGAGCTGCTGCGCCGATTTCGCGAATACGGCGACGCGGTGCTCCTGGGTACCGGCAGCTTCTGGGAGGGCGTCGACGTGCGCGGCCGGGCGCTGACCATCGTGGCGATCGACAAGTTGCCGTTCGCGTCGCCCGGCGATCCGCTGATGATGGCGCGGCTCGAGTTTATCCGGCGCCAGGGCGGCAACGGCTTCACCGAGCACCAGCTGCCGCTCGCCGCGCTGGCGCTGAAGCAGGGTGCCGGCCGCCTGCTGCGCGATCCGGCGGACTATGGCGTCGTGGTACTGTGCGACCCCAGGATCCGGACCCGGAGCTACGGCCGCATGTTCCTCGACTGCCTTGCACCGATGCCCGACACCAGCTCGCCGGACGACGTTGCCAGGTTCTTCGCGGCGCATGAGCTGGCAGGCAGCCGGGAGCTGCGCGCATGAAGCTGCTGGCGCTCGATACCTCGTCGGATGCCTGTTCGGTCGCACTGCTCGCCGGCGACGAGGTCCGCGAAGATCACCGGATTGCACCACGCGAGCACACGACGCTCATCGTGCCGATGATCCGGGACCTGGTGGCCTCCGCCGGCCTCGACTACGCCCAGCTGGACGCAATCGTCATCGGCAACGGGCCGGGCTCGTTCATCGGGATGCGGATCGGCGCCTCGGTCGCGCAGGGGATCGCCTATGCCGCGGGGCTCGAGCTCGTGCCCGTGAGTTCGCTCGCGGCCATCGCCGTCGCTGTGCTCGGCGACCCGGCGGTCGAGCGCGCACTGGTTGCGCAGGATGCCCGCATGAACGAGGTCTATCTCGCCGAGTACGCGAGGGGTCAGGACGGCTTGCCCGAGGCCGTCGGTGCGGCCCGCCTGCACCCGGCGGCGGAGCCGGCCGTGCCGGCCGGGCGAGGCGGGGCGTGGGCAGCCGGCGGCGGCTGGACTCGTTACCCGCAGCTGCTGGCGGCGAGCCGGCCCGGGCTGGCCGGCGTCTCGGCGGAACGCTATCCGCGTGCGGCATCGCTGCTCGCGCTGGGCCGGCGCGACTTCGCGCTCGGAAGACGTTGTGCGCCGGAGGCGCTGCAGCCCGAATACCTGCGTACCCGGGTAGCCGAGCAAACGGCCGCTGGCAGCACCGCTTCGTAACACGGCTGTAATATGGGCCTGCTGTAATGCCGCACAACCGGAGCCGGGAGTCGGCCCGCAATTCTGTATATATAGAGTAGTCACCGATATGACAGCGGCGAAGATACTGATCGTCGAGGACGAAACCCCGATCCGCGAGATGATCGCGTTCCACCTGCACCGGGCCGGCTACGAAACGCTGGAGGCGGCCGATTGCCGCGAGGCCAGGCAGCTCCTGGCCGACGAGCGGCCCGACCTCGCGCTGATTGACTGGATGCTGCCCGACATGAGCGGCCTCGAACTCACCCGCACGCTGAAGCGCGACAAGGAACATGAAGATCTCGCCGTAATCATGCTGACCGCGCGCAGTGACGAGCACGATAAGGTGTCCGGCCTCGAAGGCGGCGCCGACGACTACGTCACCAAGCCGTTTTCGGCCCGCGAGCTGATCGCCCGTATCCAGGCCGTTTTGCGACGCTCCTCGCAGTCGGTCGAGGACGTGGTCAGCGCCGGGAGCCTGCGGCTCGATCCCGCCGGGCATCGCGTGACCGCCGACGGCGCCGACGTGCAGCTCGGCCCGACGGAGTACCGACTACTGAATTTCCTGATGACCCATCCGGATCGCGTCTACAGCCGAACGCAGCTCCTGGACCGCGTCTGGGGCGCCAACGTCTACGTCGAGGAGCGCACGGTCGACGTGCATGTGCGGCGCCTGCGCAAGGCGCTGTCCGAGCACGGAGCCGACGCCTACGTACAGACCGTGCGCGGCGCAGGCTATCGATTCTCCACGCGGGTAGCCTGATGCGCGACGCGCGACGCAAATTCGTGCTGGGCATTGCGCTGCTGCTCGCGGGCGGGGCCATAATCGGCTGGCTGTACGGACGGCCGTTCATCGGGCTCGCTACGGCGGCGATCGTGGCGCTCGCCTGGCAGGTCCGCCAGTTGCTCGTGTTCGAAAGGGCGCTGCGCACGGGCGATTTCGAGGAGCTGCGCTACAGCCGCGGCATCTGGGCGCAGATCTACGCCGAGTACAATTACCAGCGCTATCGGGGCCAGAAGTATCGGCGGCGCTACAAGCGGCTGTTGAAGGAAGTCCGAAACTCGACCAAGGCCCTGCCGGACGGTGCCGTCCTGCTGAATGCGGATTTCGAGATACTGACCTGCAATCCCGCATCGGATGAGCTCGCCGGGTTCCGTGGCCGGCAGGATCGCGGGCAGCGGGTCGACAATATCGTCCGTGATCCCGCGTTCACCGAGTACCTCAGGAGCCGGCAATTCGACCGCGCGGTCGAGATACGCTCGCCGCTCTACGATGGCCAGTGGCTGAACCTCCGGATCGTGCCCTACGGGGCAGACCAGTACCTGCTGTTGATTCGCGATATCACGGAACGCATTCGGCTCAGCAAGATGCGGCGCGAGTTCGTCGCGAATGCGTCGCACGAGCTGCGCTCGCCGCTGACCGTCATCAGCGGCTACGTCGACGCCCTGTCGACCGATCCGGAGACGCCGGAAACCTGGAAAAAACCGGTGGTGGCCATGCAGGAGCAGGCGGAGCGGATGAAAACGATCATCTCCGAGCTGCTGGAACTGTCACGCCTGGAGAGCGCGACCACGGACCCGGGACGCGAGCGCATCGATGTCTGCGCGTTGCTCACGTCGGCCAGGAAGATCTACGCGGACCGGCAGGACGTTGCGAAGATCGAGATCGAATGCGTCTCTCCAGCCATCCTGCTCGGGCGCGCGTCCGAGATCGAGTCGGTGATCGCGAACCTGCTGTCGAACGCGGTACGCCACACGCCGCCCTCGGGTCGAATCACGCTGAGCTGGCGGGCAGGGCCCGAGGGTGGGCTGCTCGCCGTCGAGGACACGGGGGAAGGGATCGACCCGGAGCTGATCCCGCGCCTGACCGAGCGTTTCTTCCGCGTCAATCGCGGGCGCAGCCGGGCGGACGGCGGCATAGGGCTGGGGCTGGCGATCGTCAAGCACGCGCTGGGGCGGCACGGCGCCGAACTCGAGATCGAGAGCCAGGTCGGAAAGGGCAGCAGCTTCACCTGCCGCTTCCCG
This sequence comes from Gammaproteobacteria bacterium, assembly GCA_029884165.1. Taxonomy (GTDB): domain Bacteria; phylum Pseudomonadota; class Gammaproteobacteria; order Steroidobacterales; family Woeseiaceae; genus JAOUIH01. Next base: position 61,925 of record JAOUIH010000001.1, read on the forward strand.
GTGGACCGCCTGGTAGGGGCGGAGCTGGTGCCGCTCCGCGCCGCCGGGGCGCAGGATGCCGACAAGGCGTGAGCCGCGTCATTAAATTGGCGCAGGATTTGGAGTAATGTGCCCGTTACCGGGCGCCCGGCAAGGAATTCGACGAACTATGCAACCAATTGATTTGACAGGCCACATCTCCAAGCGTTTCAACAAGGAGCTCGAGGAGCTCCGCAACAGCGTGCTGACGATGGGCGGGCTGGTCGAGACCCAGCTCAACAGCGCGATCGCGGCCATCGTGAGCGGCGACAGCGAACTGGGCCTTGCCGTGGCCCGGGACGACTACAAGGTGAACAACCTGGAAGTCGAGATCGACGAGGAGTGCAGCCGCGTGCTCGCCACCCGCGCGCCGGCGGCGAGCGACCTGCGGCTGATCGTTGCCATCATCAAGACGATCACCGACCTGGAGCGCGTCGGCGACGAGGCCGAGAAGATCGGTTTTCTCGCGTCCAAGCTCGCCGCGATGGACCGACCGTCGGATTCCTACCGCGAGCTGCGCAGCCTGGGGAATCACGTTCTGCAGATGCTGAAGGATGCCATGGACGCATTCGCCCGGCTTGATACCGAGGCGGCCTACAGCGTGGTCCGCGAAGACGAACTCGTCGACGGAGAGTACGAAGCCATTACGCGCCAATGCGTGACGTTCATGATGGAAGACGTGCGCAGCATCAAGCGCGTGATGAACGTAACCTGGGCAGCGCGGGCGCTGGAGCGCATCGGCGATCACTGCAAGAACATCTGCGAATACGTCATTTACATGGTCGAAGGCCGCGACGTGCGTCACACAGACATCGCGGACCATGACGCCGCCCGGGAGGAATGAGTGAGGCTGGCCACGGCAATCGCGAACCGGCGCCTCCTGAATCTCGCGGGCTTGCTTGCCTGCGCCGGCATGATGGGCTTCGCGTTGTATGTGCAGCACGTGCTGTACTACGATCCCTGCCCGTTGTGCGTGCTGCAGCGCATCGCGGTCATCTCGATGGGTGCGATCTTCCTGGTCGCAACCGTGCATGGCACGGACGGCGCGTTTCGCTGGGTTTACGCTGCGCTGATCGGTCTCGCGGGCGCGGGCGGAGCGGGGGTGGCCGCCCGGCACGTCTGGCTGCAGCACCTGCCGGCCGACAAGGTGCCGTCCTGCGGGCCGGGCTTCGACTACCTGGTCGACACGCTGCCGCTGGCAGACGCACTGAAAAAAATCTTCAGCGGGTCGGGCGAATGCGCGAACGTCGACTGGTCGCTCCTCGGTCTGTCGATGCCGGCCTGGGTACTGATCGCCGTCGTGCCGCTGGCTTTGTTCGGCATCTGGGCGAACGCTCGCCGGGCGCCGCGGCGCTGGTAGATCAGGCCAGCAGCCGCTCCGCGATGTCGAGGTAAATCGCCGCCAGCCGCGGCACGTCCTCGAGCTCGACGTACTCGTCGACCTTGTGTATCGACGCGCTGACCGGGCCCAGTTCGACGACCTCCGCGCCGGCGGGCGAAATGAATCGACCGTCCGACGTGCCGCCACCGGTCGACAATTCCGGCGCCTGCCCTGTCTCCGCTCGAACTGCATCGACGACGGCCTCGATCAGCGGTCCCGGGCCGGTCAGGAACGGTTCACCCGACAGGTGCCAGTCGAGCACGTAGTCGAGTTCGTGCGCTCCGAAGATCTGCTCTACGCGATCGCGTATCGCCGCATGATCCCACTCGGTCGAATAGCGAAAATTGATGCGTGCACGGAGCTCGCCCGGCGTCACGTTGACGGCCCCGGAACTGCTCGAGATTTCGACGACCTGGAAGCTGGTCGGTGGAAAATGCGCGTTGCCCTCGTCCCAGACGATGTCGTGCAGCTCCGCCAAAACCGGGGCGAAACGGCGGATCGGGTTATCCGCCAGCTGCGGATAGGCCACGTGTCCCTGCACGCCGGTCACCAGCACGCGGCAGCTCAGCGAACCGCGCCGGCCGATCCGGATCGTGTCGCCAAGCGCGACGGCGCTGGATGGCTCGCCCAGCACGCACCACTCGATCCGCTCGCCGCGCTTTGCGAGATCTTCGATGACGCGCCTGGTGCCGTCGCGCGCCGGACCCTCCTCGTCGCTCGTCAGCAGGAAGGCGAGGCTGCCGGGATGATCCGGATGCCTCGCCACGAAGTGCTCCGCGGCGACCACCATCGCCGCGAGGCCGCTTTTCATATCGGCCGTGCCGCGGCCGTACATCCGGCCGTGCCGCAGCGATGGGACGAAGGCATCCGACGTCCAGGCCTTCTCGTCGCCCGCGGGCACGACGTCGGTATGACCGGCGAAGACCAGCACCGGGTCGCCGCGGCCGTGACGGGCCCACAGGTTGTCGACGTCGCCGAAGCGCAGGTGCTCGCAGTGAAAACCGGCGGCTTCCAGCCGCGCCGCGAGCAGGCGCTGGCAGCCGGCGTCGTCCGGCGTGATCGACCGTCGTCGTACCAGCTCTGACAGCAGGCGAACCGCCGGGTCGTCGAGCAAGCCGCCGGCCGCCTCCCGCTGTACGTCTGTTTCTCTATCCGACAAGAGTTTTCCGCCCTAAAAAGCTGATATGTATGACTATTAAACCCCTAGGCAAAGCAGGCGCCTGGGGCCGGCCCTCGCTGCAACAATTCGGTAACAATTCACCGTTAAGCTGTGCGCCGTCAGATCCCCGGACCGCTGTTTGTCCGCCGGGAACACCACGACCTTCGGAGGAATTCAACGTGGCAAAGAAAAGCACAACAATCGCGCTGACGGCAAGCGCTGTGATTGCTGCGTTCACCACCGGTGTCGCGCTGGCACAGGCTGCGCGTGACTACATCTACATCGTCGGCTCGTCGACCGTCTATCCTTTCTCGACCGTCGTCGCCGAGCGCTTCGGCCGCGGCAGCGACTTCAAGACGCCAAAAGTGGAGTCCACGGGCTCCGGCGGCGGCCTGAAGCTGTTTTGCGACGGCGTCGGGGTAGGCTATCCCGACATTGCGAATTCGTCCCGGGCGATCAAGCAGTCCGAAATCGACGCCTGCGCCGGCAACGGTGTCAGCGAGATCGTCGAGGTCAAGATCGGCTATGACGGCATCGTAGTGGCGAATGCCGCGGGCGGCATCGACATGGACCTGTCGAGGCGCGTCATTTTCCTCGCGCTGGCGAAGGAGGTTCCCGGCGGCGCCGAGGGCACGCTCGTGGCGAACCCGTACTCGACCTGGCGGGACGTCGATCCGTCTTTGCCGAACCAGAAAATCGAAGTCCTCGGGCCGCCGCCGACCTCCGGCACGCGCGACGCGTTCGTCGAACTGGCGATGGAGGGCGGGTGCTCGACGATACCCTGGATCAAGGCGCTGAAATCGTCCGACGAGAATCGTTACAAGGGAGTCTGCCATACGATCCGCGAAGACGGCGCATTCATCGAGGCTGGCGAGAACGACAACCTGATCGTCCAGAAGCTCGAATCGAACCCGAACGCCTTCGGTATTTTCGCCTTCAGTTTCCTCGACCAGAACGGGGACAAGGTGAAGGGCGCGCCGGTGGATGGGGTAACACCGACCTTCGAGTCGATTGCGGACGGCAGCTATCCGGTATCGCGGCCGCTGTACTTCTACGTCAAGAAGGCGCACGTCGACGTGATCCCGGGCCTGCGGCAGTTCCTGCGCGAATTCACGAGCGAAAGGGCCTGGGGCGAGGAGGGCTACCTGTCCGATCGCGGCCTGATCCCGATGCCCGAGGACGAACGCTCGGACGTGGCCGGCGCGGTCAGGGATCTGACGCCAATCAGCGGCGCTCGCTGACGACTCGGCCGCTACAATACAAGGCCCGCAGGGCGGCCGGATGGCCGCCCTGCGGGGAACCACCAGGCATGCCGCAGATAGAAACAAAATGGCTCTGACGACCATCGTGCTGATCCTGACGGGGCTTGCTGTCGCCGGCTATCTTGCCGGCGCCCGGCGCGCCTACGCCTCGGTCGGTGGTCCGTCGAATCTCCGCCGACTGCATTCGCTGCCGGGCTATCACGGCTTCTTCGTCGCTATCTGCTGCCTGCTGCCGGCTCTGCTGGTTCTCCTGCTATGGGTCGTCGTGGAACCGCGCGCAGTTGTCGTGCTCGTGACCCAGGGGCTGCCCGAGGCGGCGCGCGGCCTCTCCGAGGGCGAACTGAACCTGCTGATAAACAATATCCGCAACCTGGCCGCGGGAGACGTCGTGTCGGGGCAGGTCGACGCCATGCTGACCGACGCGGCGCTCCGCTACACCGAGCTAAGCCGGCTCGGGCGTACCCTGTCGGCCGTGCTGGTCTTCGGTATCGCCGTGCTCGGTGCCGTGCTGGCCTGGCGCAGGATCGGCACCGACTTCCGTGCCCGGCACAAGGTCGAGAGCGTCGTCACGGGTCTCCTCGTCGCCGCGTCGAGCATCGCCATACTGACGACGATCGGCATTGTCGCCTCGGTGCTGTTCGAAGCGATCCGGTTCTTCCGGGAAGTACCGCTCACGGAATTCCTGTTCGGCCTGAACTGGAGCCCCCAAACAGCGATTCGCGCCGACCAGGTCGGATCGTCGGGCAGCTTCGGCGCCGTGCCCCTGTTCGCCGGCACGCTCCTGATCACGGCCATTGCCATGGCCGTTGCCGCGCCGGTCGGCCTGATGACGGCGATCTACCTGTCCGAGTATGCGCCTCCGCGGGTACGCGACGTCGCCAAGCCGCTGCTCGAAGTATTGGCCGGCATACCGACCGTGGTCTATGGCTTTTTCGCGGCGCTCACCGTCGCGCCGGTCATTCGTTCCGCCGGTGAGGCAATGGGCCTGGCCGTCGCGTCGGAAAGTGCGCTGGCGGCCGGCCTGGTCATGGGCATCATGATCATTCCGCTGGTTTCGTCGCTGTCGGATGACGCCATCAAGGCCGTGCCGCGGGCCATGCGCGACGGGGCGCTGGGCCTGGGCTCGACGCGTTCCGAGGCGATGCTGCACGTTATCCTGCCGGCCGCTCTGCCCGGCATCGTGGGCGGCATACTGCTGGCTGTGTCCCGCGCAATCGGCGAAACGATGATCGTCGTCATGGCGGCGGGCCTCGCGGCCAACCTCACCGCGAACCCGTTCGAGGCCGTTACCACGGTCACCGTGCAGATAGTGACGCTGCTGGTCGGCGACCAGGAATTCGACAGTGCCAAGACGCTGGCCGCTTTCGCCCTCGGGCTCGTGCTGTTCGTCGTCACGCTTTGCCTGAACGTGCTCGGGCTGCAGTTCGTGCGCAAGTACCGGGAGCAGTACGAGTGAAGGGCGCAGAAGCACGTAAAGAGACCCGCCGCAAGGTGGAGCAGAGCCTTGGCCGGCGGCGGCGCAAGGAACTGTCGTTTCGAATCCTCGGCGTCGGCGCAACGGCGCTCGGTGTGACTTTTCTGCTCGTTTTCTTCGCGAGCCTGATCGCGCAGGGTGCATCGGCCTTCATGCAGACCTACGTCAGTCTCGACGTCGAGTTCTCGCGCGAACATCTCGTCCCGGACGGCGAACCGGACCTGCAGTTTGGTGATTTCGATGCGCTTGTCAGGGGTGCGCTGCGCGCGCAGTTCCCCGACGTCACCGGCCGCAGCGAGAGGCGCGAACTCGCCAGGCTCGTCAGCGTCGGGGCGGCGTACCAGCTCCGCGACGCGCTGGCCGACAAGCCGGAGCTGCTCGGCACAAGGCTCGCGGTATTCCTTCCGGCGTCGTCCGAGGTAGACATGCTCTTCAAGGGCAAAATCGACCGGTCGCTGCCGGAGGAACAGCGCAGGATCAGCGACCTGCAGCTGGAATGGACTGACCGCCTGGTCGCCGAAGGCCGGCTCGAGCGCCGATTCAATCGCGCGCTTTTCACGAACGGCGACTCCCGGGAACCGGAACTCGCGGGCATACGCGGCGCCCTGATGGGGTCCTTTTACATGCTGCTGGCGACGATCCTGATATCGTTCCCGATCGGAACCGCCGCCGCCGTCTACCTCGAGGAGTTCGCGCCACGTAACCGGTGGTCGGACCTCGTCGAGGTGAACATCAACAACCTTGCAGCCGTCCCATCGATCGTATTCGGCTTGCTGGGGCTCGCCGTGTTCATCAACTGGGCGGCGATACCGCGATCGTCGCCGCTGGTCGGCGGCCTCGTTCTTTCGCTGCTTACGCTGCCCGTGATCATCATCGCATCGAGGGCTGCCATCAAGGCAGTACCGCCGTCGATTCGCGAGGCGGCGCTCGGACTCGGCGCCTCGAAGATGCAGGTGGTCTCGCACCATGTTCTGCCGCTGGCGCTGCCCGGCATGCTGACGGGGGCCATCATCGGCATGAGTCGCGCACTCGGCGAATCGGCGCCGCTGCTGATGATCGGTATGGTCGCGTTCATCGTCGATATCCCGGCCGGGTTCACGGATCCGGCAACCGCGCTGCCGGTGCAGATCTACCTGTGGGCGGACAGTCCGGAGCGGGCCTTCGCCGAGCGGACATCGGCGGCAATCATCGTTCTGCTCGGGTTCCTGCTGGCAATGAACCTCGCGGCGGTTATCATGCGCAAGCGCGTCGAACGGCAGTGGTAGGGTTACCGGCCGCGAACGGGTACGACTGATGGCATCTCCGGAATTCAACAAGTTGCAGGCTATGGACGAGAGTCAGAACAAGCTTCGGCAGCAGGGAGGCGAAACGTCGGCCAGACCGACGACGAACGGTGCCGTCCGCCGCCCGCCGGCCAGCCGCGAGGCGGCGCCGGGCACGACGGTCGGGCAAGTGCGCGCGAGGAACGCGTTCCTGACGGCCGAAGACGTGAACGTCCACTACGGCGACATACACGCTATCAAGAACGTCACGCTGGAGATCGGCCGCAACGAGGTCATCGCGCTGATCGGGCCGTCGGGTTGCGGCAAGTCGACGTTCCTGCGCTGCCTGAACCGGATGAACGACACGATCGAATCGGCCCGCGTTACCGGGAGGATCATGCTCGACGGCCAGGACATCTACAGCAAGGATCTCGACCCCGTCGCGCTGCGTGCCCGGGTTGGCATGGTGTTCCAGAAACCGAATCCGTTCCCGAAGAGCATCTACGACAACGTCGCGTACGGGCCACGGATACACGGGCTCGCGGCCGATCGCTCCGAGCTCGACCACATCGTACACAAGAGCCTGGACCGGGCCGGGCTGCTCAAGGAAGTGAAGGATCGCCTGGACGAGCCCGGCACCAGCCTGTCGGGCGGCCAGCAGCAACGGCTCTGCATCGCACGTACGATTGCCGTGAATCCCGAGGTGATACTGATGGACGAGCCGTGCTCGGCGCTCGACCCGATCGCCACGGCCCGCATCGAGGACCTGATGGACGAACTGTCGGAGAACTACGCGATCGTCATCGTGACGCACTCGATGCAGCAGGCAGCGCGCGTCTCGCAGCGCGTCGCGTATTTCCACCTGGGTAACCTGATCGAGGTGGACGAGACCGAGAAGATTTTCACGAATCCCCGCACCAAGCTGACCGAAGACTACATCACCGGCCGCATCGGCTGAGCCGCTCAGAGGCTGTCGAACATCTTGCGGTAGTTATCGGGCGAGAAGCCGACGGCGATAAGTTCCTTGCTATCGAGCACAGGCCGCTTGATCAGCGTCGGGTGCTCGAGCAACATCGCGATGGCGCGCTTCCGGTCCAGGGACTCACGGTCGACTTCCGGGATGCGCCGCCATGTCAGGCTGCGCTTGTTGACGAATTTCTGCCAGTCCATGCGCCCCGTCCAGCGCACCAGCACCCGCTCCTCGACCCCGTCGTCTCGAAGGTCGTGATATTCGTGCTCGATGCCGTGCCGGTCCAGCCACTTGCGCGCCTTACGGCAGGTGTCGCAACTCCGGATTCCGTAGAGTTTCAGCAATGTCGCTTTCCTAGTGCGTCCGGACAGCCCGGGTCTCCTCAGCTCTCGACGTCTCGCAGCAGCTCGTTGAGACCGATCCTGGCGCGTGTCCTGTCGTCAACTCGCTTGACGATAACCGCACAATACAGGGAATGGCTGCCGTCTGCAGCCGGCAGGCTGCCAGGGACTACGACGGAGCCGGCCGGCACGCGGCCATAGCTGATGCGGCCGCTTGCGCGTTCGAATATTCGTGTGCTCTGGCCGATAAAAACGCCCATCGACAGCACGGATCCGCGTTCGACGACGACACCCTCGACGATCTCGGAGCGGGCGCCGATGAAGCAGTCGTCCTCGATGATGGTCGGGCTGGCCTGCAGCGGTTCGAGCACGCCACCGATGCCTACGCCGCCGGAAATGTGCACGTTGGACCCTACCTGGGCGCAGCTGCCGATCGTGGCCCAGGTATCGACCATGCTGCCGGCACCCACCCGGGCACCGATGTTGACGAAGCACGGCATCAGCACGACGCCCGGTCCGATGTACGCACCGTGCCGAACAATTGTGTCCGGTACGACGCGAACGCGATCGCGCTCGAAGTCATCCTGGCCATACTCTGCATACTTCAGCGGGACCTTATCGAAGTAGCGATTGTGGCCCGCGTCGATGGTAGAGCTGGCTCGCAGGCGAAAGCTGAGGAGCACGGCTTTTTTCACCCATTCGTTTACGTGCCAGTGCCCGTCGAGCGGTTCGGCGACACGCAGCGTCCCGTCATCGAGCAGCGCCAGCGTCGCGTCGATCGCTTCGCCGGTTTCGCGGCCAGCCTGCCGGGCCGGGTCGGCCCAGGCCGCGTCGATGATCGCCTGCAATCTGCGCGGACTCTGCATGCGGCTCAGTTCCTCGAATCGATCCGTTCGACGAGCCGGCCGCTGAGCTCTTCGCACATCGTCTCGTCGAGCGGCTTGTCGTCCCTGTCGACGATATAAAAGACGTCCTCCGCGCGCTCGCCGATCGTCAGGATCTTTGCCGTATCGATGTGTATGCCCATCTCGACGAAGACCTGGCCCACCGTGGACAGGAGGCCCGGGCGGTCGGCCGCGACGAGTTCCATCACCGTTCGACGCCGCGCTCGATCACGATCGAAATACACCGCGGTGCGCGTGGAGAACATGCGCGCCTGTCGCGGCGGCCGCCGCGTGACCCGGACCCCGCCTTCGTCGGCCGCCGTGAGGACACGGCCGAGCAATCGCCTGACCTTGTTCATCCGCGCTTCGTCAATTTCCACGCGCCGGTCCGCCTCCATGAAGATGTAGGTATCCAGGCTGAAGCCGTTCGCCAGCGGGACGATACGGGCGTCGGCAATCGTCATGCCGAGTTCGTCCAGTATCGCCGTGGCCATCGCGAACGTCCGCCGCTCCCGCGGCGTGTAGAGCATCGCTTCGATGCCGTCGCCATTGACCTGCTTGCGCAGCTCGACGAAACCGATACCCGACGCAGGGTCGGAGTCCGCGAGCACCTCGGTGTGCCAGGCGATCTCACTGTCGCGGTAGCGCAGAAAGTAATCCTCTGTCAGCAGCCGCCAGACGCGCTGGACGTCGGCATCGGCCACCCCGGCGGCGCCGAGCAGTTCCGCTGCGGCCTGTTTCTTCTCGGCGATCAGTTCCTCGCGGTCGATCGGATTTTCCAGGCCGGCCCGGAGCGCATGCGTCGTTAGTGTGTACAGGTCATGAAAAAGCGTGGCCTTCCAGGAATTCCACAGCTTGGGATTGGTGCCGCGCACGTCGGCGACGGTGAGCACGTAAAGGTAGTCGAGATGCGTCTGGTCACCGACCAGTACCGCAAACTCATTGATCACGTTCGGGTCGCTGATGTCCTTCTTCTGGGCCGTCATCGACAGCACCAGGTGATGCCGTACGAGCCAGGCGACCGTGCGGGCGTCGTAGGCGCTCATGCCGTGCTCGAGGCAGAACGACTGGGCGTCGACGGCGCCCAGCTCCGAGTGGTCTCCGCCGCGTCCCTTGGCAATGTCGTGGAACAGGCCGGCGAGATAGGCGATCTCCGGCTTCTCCAGCGACTGCATCACACGGCTGCAGTGCGGATACTCGTGGTCGAAGCGCGTCAACGCGAAGCGCCGCAGGTTGCTGACCACGAACAGCGTATGCTCATCGACCGTGTAGGCATGAAACAGGTCGTACTGCATGCGGCCCACGATGCGCCCGAAGCTTGGGATGTAGAGCCCGAGCACGCCGTACAGGTTCATGCGCCGAAGTTCGTGAGTCACGCCTTCGGGCGCTTTCAGGATGCTGAGGAACAGGCGGTGATTGCGCGGGTTCTGGCGAAACTCTTCGTCGATCAGGTCGAGGTTGCGCTTGATCAGGCCGACGGTCGTCGCGCTGACGCCTCGCAGCAGCGGGTTCTGCTGCAGCAGCAGGAACAACTCGAGCAGCGCGGAAGGTTCGCGTGCGAATATGCCGTCATCCACCGCCTGCAGGAACCCGTTCTTGATCTGGAAACGTTCGTTCAGCGGCTCGGGCTCGGCCGCGGGGTCCATCAGGATCGCTTCCTCGAAAAGCTGCAGCAGCATCTCGTTCAGCCGGCTGAGTTCCATGACCGTCCGGTAATAGCGCTGCATCAGCTGTTCGACCGCGAGCGTGTACGTCGCGTCCTCGTAACCGAGCATTTTCGCGAGGTTCGTCTGGTGATCGAACAGCAGCCGGTCCTCGCGGCGTCCGGTGAGCACGTGGAGCCCGAAGCGCACCCGCCAGAGGAATTCCTCGCATTCGTGCAGGCGCTGCAGCTGGCCGGTCGTCAGGAACCCGCGCGCAACCAGGTCGTCAAGCGTCGCGACGCCGAAATGGCGCTTAGCCACCCAGCTGATCATCTGCAGGTCGCGGAGCCCGCCAGGGCTCCCCTTGACGTTGGGCTCCAGCTTGTAGGCCGTGTCGTCATAGCGGTGGTGGCGCTCGATCTGCTCCTTGCGCTTGGCCGCGAAAAATTCGGCCGACGACCACATTCGTTCCGGCGATACGGCCGCCTGCATGGCGTCGAACAGCTGCGCCGGCCCGGCCAGCAAGCGGGCCTCCATCAACGTCGTTACGACGGTGAGATCGCCGGCGGCCTCGGCGCCGCACTGGTCGACACTGCGGACGCTGTGCCCGATCTCGAGCCCGACGTCCCACAGGGCGGTGAGGAAGGCGCCGATGGCTTCTTCACCGCCGCGTGGCAGCGCCGCCTCCGTCAGCACCAAGATGTCGACATCGGAGTAGGGGTGGAGCTCGCCCCGGCCGTAACCGCCGACGGCGATGAGCGCCAGATCGCCGGCGTGCGGGCCGCTATGGCTGCGCCAGAGCTCGCACAGCAGGCGGTCGATCAGCAATGCGCGCAGGCGAACGAGTCGCCCGACAGATTCCCCGGCTCGAAATCGCCTGGCCAGGCTTTGGTCGGCGGCTGCCAGGGCCTCCCGGTAGTGCCGGGGCGCCCCGGGGCCGCCTATGAGGGCCCGCTCGAACTCCAGGAGTGTCGGGTCGGCGGCCAGCGGGGCTGTCGCGCTCCGGGCCATCGTGCGAACCCGCTCAGCGCTGACCGGCGCCGAGCGTCAGGACCTCGTGGCCGGTCTCGGTCACGAGCACCGTGTGCTCCCATTGCGCCGACAGCCTGTGGTCCTTGGTGACGACGGTCCACCCGTCCGGCAGCAGCCTTACGTGCCGCTTGCCCGCATTGACCATCGGTTCGACGGTGATGGTCATGCCGGGGGCAAGCGCGACGCCGGTGCCGGGCTGCCCGTAATGCAGGACCTGCGGGTCCTCGTGGAAATTGCGGCCTATGCCGTGCCCGCAGTATTCGCGGACGACCGAAAACCGGTTCTTCTCGACGTGCGTCTGGATCGCGTGGCCGATGTCACCGAGATAACTGCCCGGCGCCACCTGCTCGATGCCGAGCCACATGCTTTCGAAGGCGACCTGCGCCAGCCTTTCGGCCTGGACGCCCGGCTTGCCGACGAAGAACATGCGGCTGGTGTCGCCGTGGAAGCCGTCCTTGATGACCGTGACGTCGATGTTGATCACGTCGCCGGCCTTCAGCACGCGGTCGCCCGGGATGCCGTGGCAGACCACGTGATTTACCGAGGTGCAGATGGACTTCGGGAAGCCGCGGTAGTTCAGGGGCGCCGGGATCGCGTCCTGGACCTCGGTGATGTAGCGGTGGCAGATCGCGTCCAGTTCCCCGGTCGTGATACCCGGTTTGACATAATCTCCAATCATGTCAAGTACTTCGGCTGCCAGGCGTCCGGCAACACGCATTTTGTCCTGCTCATCAGGCGTCTTGATCGTTACGTGCATAGTGCTCAGGGGGGAATGGCCGACCCGGCCCTCGATTCGGCGAAATTCCAGCAAATCTGCGTTGTTGGCCGTCGGGCGGTATGGTATAAAGCGCGCGCCCAAGAGGCAACGAATCCACACGTATACCGACACATGGCACTGGGTGCCCCACCGAAAAAGGGGTTGTGCGATGGGGTGTACGGAGGCTTAACCCGGAGTATTTAGCATGGCAGATATCACTATGCGCCAGATGCTTGAGGCTGGCGTGCACTTTGGTCATCAGACCCGCTACTGGAACCCGAAGATGGCGCCCTACATCTTCGGCGAGCGCAACAAGATCCACATCATCAATCTCGAGATGAGCCTGCCCATGGCCAGGGAGGCCTACGGCTTCATCAAGGCCGTGGTGGCCGATGGTGGCCGCGTCCTGTTCGTCGGGACGAAGCGCGCCGCCCGGGAGGCGATCAGCGCCCAGGCAGAGCGCTGCAGCATGCCCTATGTCAGCCAGCGCTGGCTGGGCGGCATGCTGACGAACTTCAAGACGATCCGGCAGTCGGTCAAGCGGCTCAAGGAACTCGAGGCGATGCACGAGGAAGGCCGTTTCGAGGGCCTGACGAAGAAGGAAATTCTCGGCCTGCGGCGCGAACAGGAAAAGCTGGAGCGCAGCCTTGGCGGCATCAAGGACATGGCGTCGCTGCCGGACGTGCTGTTCGTCATCGACGTCGATCACGAGGACATCGCGGTGCGCGAGGCCCGCAAGCTCGGCATCCCGGTCGTAGCGGTCGTCGATACGAACTGCTCGCCGGAACAGATCGAGTATGTCATCCCTGGCAACGACGATGCCATGCAGGCGATCACGCTGTATTCGGCGCTGGTCGCCGACGCGGTTCTCGATGGCAAGGCCTCGCTGCCCGAAGTGGCGCTCGGTGACGACGAGTTCGTGGAACTCGACGAGGAAGGCAAGCCCCGGAAGTCTGGCGCGCGCAAGAAAAAGCCGGCCAAGAAGGTGGCGAAGACGACGCGCAAGCCGGCGCGCAAGAAGATCGAAGAGGCGGCGGCCGACGAAGCAGCCGACGAAGCAGCCGACGAAGCGGCCGACCAGGCAGCCGACGACGCGGCGAGCGACGGCGCAGCGGCGGACGTAGCCGCGGCAGAGGCGGGCGCAGAGGAAGCGCAGCCCCGGCCGAAGAAGAAGGCGAAAAAGTCGCCGAAGAAAGCGGCCGCCGACGATTCGGACGACGACGAGTCGGACGAGAACGAGTGAGCGGCGCCGGTCTCGCGGAGGGACGCGAGACCGGGCCCGAAACCGGAACGGCCCGCTGTGCGACGGCATTGTCCGCACGCGCGCCACACCACAGCCGAGGAATTTGAGCGATGTCCATAAACGCATCGATGGTCAAGGAACTTCGCGAGCGCACCGGCGCTGGCATGATGGAATGCAAGAAGGCGCTGGTTGAGGCCGGCGGCAACATGGATGAGGCAGTCGAATTGCTGCGGAAGTCGGGCCAGGCGAAGGCTGACAAGAAAGCGAGCCGAGTCGCGGCGGATGGCCGCGTGATCATCGCAGTCGACGGCAGCAAGGCGGCGATCGTCGAAATCAACTCGGAGACCGACTTTGTCGCCAAGGACGAGAATTTCGCGTCCTTTGCCGACGCTGTGGCCAAGCTCGCGCTGGCCTCCGGAACCGAGGATGTCGCGAAGCTCAACGAGCAGAAGCTGGCCGACGGCCGGACGGTCGAGACGGCCCGCACCGACCTGGTCGCCAAGGTCGGAGAGAACATCTCGGTGCGCCGCGTGGCGCAGGTCCGCGCGGCCGACCATCTCGGCACTTACTTGCACGGCGGCCGGATCGGGGCCGTCGTGGCCATGCAGGGTGGCGACGAAGACCTGGCCCGCGACATCGCAATGCACGTGGCGGCCAGCAACCCGGCCTGCGTGGACGAGCGCGGCGTACCGGCTGATATCCTGGAACGGGAACGACGCATATTCGCGGAACAGGCCGCTGAATCGGGCAAACCTGCCGACATTGTCGAGAAAATGGTCAATGGCAGGATCGCCAAGTTCCTCAAGGAAATCACCCTGCTCGGCCAGCCTTTCGTCAAGGATCCGGATACCTCGGTCGACAAGCTTCTGAAGAAGGCCGGCGCGACGGTGGCGAGCTTCGTGCGCTTCGAGGTTGGCGAAGGCATCGAGAAAAAGGAAGAGAACTTCGCCGACGAGGTGATGAAGCAGGTCAAGGGAGGCGCCTGACGCCTGCCAGGGCCGTCGGGACGGGTTGTTCCCGATCGACCCGAAACCGGTAGAATCGTGGCGGCTCGGCACGGTGCGGGCCGTCCAATGGACTCATATATAAAGGCCCAGCGAATATGAACGATGCCCCGGTTCTCTATCGACGCGTGTTGCTCAAGCTGAGCGGTGAGGCGTTGATGGGCGAGCTGGATTACGGCATCGATCCGAAGGTCATCCAGCGGATAGCCACCGAGGTGTCCGAGGTCCGCGCCCTGGGGATCGAGGTCGCAATAGTCATCGGCGGCGGCAATATCTTCCGCGGGGCGGGGCTGGCGGATGCGGGCATCGACCGGGTCACGGGCGACTACATGGGCATGCTCGCGACCGTGATGAATGCGCTCGCAATCCAGGACTCGCTGGAATCGATCGGCGCGTTCGCCAGGGTCATGTCCGCGATACAGATTCACCAGGTTTGCGAGGACTACATCCGCCGCCGCGCGGTGCGTCATCTCGAAAAGGGCAGGATCGTGATACTCGCCGCGGGCACGGGCAACCCGTTCTTCACGACCGATACTGCCGCCAGCCTGCGCGCCATCGAAATCGGAGCCGACGTCCTGCTGAAGGCCACGAAGGTCAGCGGTGTCTACGATTCGGATCCCGCAAAGAATTCAGAGGCTTCGCTGTTCGATACGGTCTCCTTCGACAAGGTCCTGATCGACAAGCTGAACGTCATGGATGCCACGGCCGTCGTCATGTGCCGCGATAACAACCTGCCATTACGCGTCTTCAGCATGGCCGAGCCGCGGGCGCTGGTGCGTGCAATGAGCGACGGTTCCGTCGGTACACTGGTTACCGCCTGATGACGGTTCGTAAACGGTTACAGAGCAGGGGCGAACAAGGTGATTGAAGACATCAAGAAAGACGCAACCGCACGCATGCAGAAGAGCGTTGCCGCTCTGAAGCAGGACCTGACCAAGATTCGCACCGGCCGGGCGCACACGAGCTTGCTCGATCACATCACCGTCGAGTATTACGGTTCGCAGGTGCCGCTCAACCAGGTAGCGAATGTCAATGTCGAGGACTCACGAACCCTGGCCGTTTCGCCGTGGGAGAAGAGCATGGTGCCCGTGATCGAAAAGGCGATCCTGACCTCTGACCTCGGGCTCAATCCGGTGACCGCCGGCAGCGTCATACGGGTTCCCCTGCCGCCGCTGACGGAGGAGCGCCGCAAGGACATGATCAAGCTCGTTCGGCACGAGGCGGAAGGCGGCCGCGTCGCAATCAGGAACATTCGCCGCGACGCGCTCAACAGCCTCAAGGAACTGCTGAAAGAGAAAATGATCGGCGAGGACGAGGAGCGGCGGGCACAGGACGAGGTACAGTCACTCACAGACAAGCACGTTGCGGACATAGACAAGGTGCTGGCCGAGAAAGAGGCCGAGTTGATGGAGATCTAGGCGGAAGCGGATCCCCGTTTCGGTCGAAGGGAAAAGCAGGCAGGCATGAGCAGCGACAGTATTCCGAGGCACGTTGCCGTCATCATGGACGGAAACGGGCGCTGGGCCGAGGGGCGGTCGAAGCCTCGCTATGCCGGTCACCGGGCCGGCATCGGTCCCGTTCGTGAGACGGTGGAGCATGCTGCCAAGCGCGGAATTGCCAGGCTGACTCTGTTTGCCTTCAGCAGTGAGAATTGGGGCAGGCCCCAGGACGAGGTCAGTCGCCTGATGGGACTGTTTCACGAGGCCCTGCAACGGGAAATCGACGAGTTGCATGCAAACCATGTCCGGCTCCGGTTCATCGGCGACCGCTCGATGCTGCGGTCGGGCCTGCGCCAGCGGATCGCCGATGCCGAGGCGCTGACGGCGGCCAATGATGGACTCGGCCTCAATATCGCGGTCGCATACGGCGGCCGCTGGGACATCGCTAACGCCGCGCGGCGGCTCGCGGAACGTGTGGAGAGAGGTGAATTGAAGGCGTCGGCTATCGACGAGGCCGAGTTCGCCACAGCGCTCTCTCTGACCGGCGAGCCGGACGTCGATCTGCTGATCCGTACCGGCGGCGAACATCGAATCAGCAATTTCCTGCTCTGGAACCTCGCCTACGCCGAGCTTTATTTCACGGATTGCCTCTGGCCCGACTTCTCGTCTCGGGAATTCGATGCGGCGCTGGCCTTCTTCGGAAGCCGGGAACGGCGCTACGGACATACCGGCAAGCAGCTGGGGGTCGCCTGACATGCTCCGACAGCGCGTGATCACGGCCATCGTGGCCGCGGCGATACTGCTGCTGGTCCTGTACGTACTTCCGGAGGCGCTGGCGCGGCTCTGCCTGGCGGCCATCTTCGTCGGCGCCGCCTGGGAGTGGTCGGGTCTGCTCGGGCTCGGGTCGCCGTTGGTCCGGTTCGTTTACGTCGGCCTGATAGGGGTTCTGCAGCTCGCGGCGTTCCTGCTGGTGCCGGCCTCGTTGAGCTATGAATTCGTCCTGGCGATCGCTATCGCGTGGTGGCTCGCCGCATTCGCCTGGACCTTCTTTTATCCGACGCCGATTCCCGCCCCGGTCGGCTGGCTGGGAGGCGCGCTCGTGCTGGTGCCGGCCTATGTTGCGCTCGACTGGCTTTATGGCCAGTCATCGAACCTGCTGTTGTTCATGCTGATCATCGTCTGGGCCGCCGACAGTGGAGCGTATTTTTCCGGCAGGAAATTCGGTCACGTCAAGCTCGCGCCGGCTATCAGTCCCGGCAAGACCTGGGAAGGCGTCGTCGGCGGACTCCTTGCCGTACTGCTGGTCGCGGTCCTGCGGGGGCTCTGGACGGGCAACGACCTGGCTGTCCTGGTGCCGTTCTGCATCGCGGTCGCGCTGCTCTCGATAATCGGCGACCTGACGGTCAGCATGTTCAAGCGCAATGCAGGCGTGAAGGACAGCGGCACCATGTTCCCGGGACACGGCGGGCTACTGGACCGGATCGACAGCGTGACGGCGGCAGCACCCCTGTTTGCAGCCGGCGTGGCTCTGGCGGGACTGTCCTAATGGGAATGCGGACGTTCAGCGCCCGTTCACCCAGGCACGGCGAGTATGCCCGGGAACTGCGCCGTGCGGGCATAGTCCTATCCGGAACGCCGGCGGCCGTGCGTAAGGGTGCCCCCGATATGCAAAGATCGCTGTTTTTAAAAGGATTTTGCGAGTGACAGATGCGCTGACGAGCCTGCTTGCGTTCATCGTGGCCATCAGCGTGCTGGTCGCCGTGCACGAGTTCGGACATTACCTGGTCGGTCGCTGGTGCGGCATGAAGGTGCTGCGGTTCTCGATCGGTTTCGGCAGGCCGATCTGGACCTGGATCGGCGGCGCGGATCGTACCGAGTACTGCATTTCGACCCTGCCGCTCGGTGGCTACGTCAAGTTTCTCGACGAGCGGGAAGGGCCGGTCGATCCGGCCGATCGCAATCGCGCATTCAATAACCGGCCTGTCCCGGCGCGGATCGCCGTGCTGCTGGCGGGGCCGTTCTTCAATTTCCTGTTCGCCGTGCTGGCCTACTGG
Source organism: Gammaproteobacteria bacterium (assembly GCA_029884165.1). Classification (GTDB taxonomy): domain Bacteria; phylum Pseudomonadota; class Gammaproteobacteria; order Steroidobacterales; family Woeseiaceae; genus JAOUIH01. The sequence continues at coordinate 79,848 of JAOUIH010000001.1, forward strand.
GTACTGTTCGTCAATGGCGTGCCGACCATGAAGCCGGCGATCGGCACCGTCGAGCCTGGTTCCTACGCCGACGAGGCCGGCCTCCTGTACGGCGACCGCATCATGGAGATCGCCGGCCGCAAGGTCGTCGACTGGGAAGGCGCGCTCGTCGGCCTGCTGGAGACCATGGTCAGCGAGAGCAGCATCGAGATGCGGGTCGAGGGCGCGGACGGCTCCTCGCGCGACGTGCGCCTGGATGTCGGCGACGATGCATCCCGCCTGACGGAGCCCGGCATGCTGTTCGAGGGCCTCGGCTTCGTGCCGTGGCAGCCCCCGGCGATCGTCGGCGGCCTGTCGGACGACGGGGCGGCAAGGGCGGCAGGTATCCTTGAGGGGGACCGTATCACCGCGATCGACGGCGAGCCGATCGGCAGTTTCGGGGACCTGCAGCGCGTCGTATCGGCTCGCCCCGACCAGGAAGTCGTGGTCCGGGTTCTCCGGGGCAGCGAGCCGCTCGACTTCGAGCTTACGCTCGGCGCTGACGAAAGGGATGGCGCAAGGAGCGGTCTGCTCGGGGTCAGCGTCAGCCAGTCCGTCTCCGACTACTGGTTCGTCCGGAAATACGGCGTCCTCGGTTCGGTATCCGAGTCGCTGCAGCAGACCTGGGCCTCGACGGCTTTCACGGTCAACATGTTTGCGCGCATGCTGACGGGCGATGTGTCGATCAAGAACATCAGCGGCCCGATCAACATCGCCCAGTATGCGGGCGATTCGGCATCGGCCGGCCTGAACCAGTTCCTTCGTTTCCTGGCATTGGTCAGCATCAGCCTCGGCGTCATTAACCTGCTGCCGGTCCCGGTGCTGGACGGCGGCCAGATCGTTTACCAGACGATCGAGGGCTTGAAGGGCAGCCCGCTCTCGATGCGCGCCCAGATCGTAGGCCAGCAGGTGGGCATACTGGCACTGCTGCTCCTGATGAGTTTCGCATTCTACAACGATATCGCGAGGATCCTGGCCGAATGAGGTTCGCGATGCGTGCTGATACGTGGCGGGGCCGCGCAAAGCGATTCCTGGTTGCCAGCCTGGTGGTGTTCGGCTGGGCGGTGACTTCGGCGCAGGCCCAGGAGAGCGGCTTCGTCGTGCGCGACATGCGCGTCGAGGGGTTGCAGCGTATCTCCGAGGGCACCGTGTTCAACTACCTGCCGATCAACATCGGCGACAGCGTCGACGACCTGCGCATACAGGAAGCGATTCGCGCCCTTTACGGCCAGAACCTGTTCGACGATATCGAAATGCGCCAGGACGGTGAGACGCTGATCATCGTCGTGCGCGAACGCCCGTCCATCGAAGATTTCTCGATCGACGGGAACAAGGACATCAAGACCGAGGACCTCATGGAGTCGCTGCGCGGGGTGGGACTCGCGCGCGGCCGCACATTCGATCGGTCCGTGCTCGACAACGTTACGATGTTCCTGCGCGAGCAGTACTACGACCGCGGCAAGTACGGCGTCGTGATCGATACAGCGGTGACGGAGCGGCCGAACAACATGGTGCGCATCGCTGTAAATGTCAAAGAAGGCGACAGGGCGAAGATCCGGCAGGTGAATATCGTCGGCAACGACAACTTCGCCGAAGAAGATGTCCGGGCAAACTTCGAACTGGATACCGCCAACTGGCTGTCCTGGTTCCGCCAGGACGATCGTTACGCCAAGGAAGCCCTGAGTGGCGATCTCGAGAAACTGCGGTCCTATTACATGGATCGCGGCTATGCGGATTTCCGGGTCGAGTCGACCCAGGTCGCCATATCGCCGAACCGCAAGGACATCTATATCACGATCAACGTCCACGAAGGCGAGCGCTACACGATTTCGGAAGTCAAACTCGTCGGCAAGATGGTCGTGCCGCGGCCCCAGCTCGAGCGGCTGATCCTCGCGAAGCCCGGCGACATCTTCAACCTGCAGATGCTCACGAGCACTTCCGAGCTTATGGGCTACCGCCTGAGCGAAGAGGGCTATTCCAACGCCGAGATCGAGCCGGTGCCGGAACTCGATTACGAAACCAAGGAAGTCGCGGTCACGTTCTTCCTCGATCCGAAGAATCGCATGTACGTGCGCCAGATCAATTTCAATGGTGTGGACCAGGTCGATGACGAGGTCCTGCGGCGCGAAATGCGGCAGACCGAAGGTTCGTACCTGTCGAGCCGGCTGGTGGACCGTTCGAAAATACGGCTGCAGCGCCTGCCGTACGTCGAAAAGGTCGAGGTGGAGACGACCGAGGTGCCCGGCAGCCCGGACCTGGTCGACGTCGACTTCGATCTCGAATACCGGATGCCCGGCCAGTTCAGCGGCGGCATCGGCTATTCCGAATCGCAGAAGCTGATCCTGAACGGCAGCATCGTTCACACCAATTTTCTCGGGACCGGGAACCGCGTTGCGCTGCAGGCAAATTCCGGGCGCTTCTCCAAGCTGTACAGCCTGTCGCACACGGATCCTTACCGGACGATCAACGGCATTAGCCGCACCGTCGGAATCAACTACCGCGACATCACCCAGTTTACGTCAGCGACCTCGGACTTCTCGACGACATCTGCGGGTGCGACGCTCAATTACGGCTACCCTATCTCGGAATACCAGAGCGTGAGCTGGGGGCTGAATTACCAGCGCTCAGAGTTGCTGTCGTCGTCGAACAGCACGCGGCAGTCCCAGCAGTGGGTTGCCAACAACGGCAGTCCGTTCATCCAGGACGTCGGTAACGGGATCGTTTTCTTCGGCACCGAGTTCGATGCGTATGAACTGATGGCCGGCTGGTCGTACGACAGCCGTAACCGGGCGCTGTTCGCGGATCGCGGCAGTTCGCACCAGTTTTTCCTGTCGGCTACCGTGCCGGGAAGCGAAGTCGAGTACTGGACTGCGCGCTACAACTTCACGAAATTCCAGCCGCTGTTCGGCCGCTGGAACCTTATGGTGAACGCCGAACTCGGTTACGGCGAGGCCCTGAACGCGACGACCGCCCTGCCGCCTTACAAGCAGTTCTATGGCGGCGGGCCCCAGTCGGTACGGGGTTACAAGGAGTCCTGGATGGGTCCGCGGGACAGCTTCGGCAGGCCCTATGGCGGCAACGTGTTGGTTGCCAGTCAAGTAGAGCTTATAATCCCTCTTCCAGACAAGTTTTCGAGCCAGGCTCGGGCCAGCCTCTTCTTCGATATCGGTAACGTCTTTAATTCCGGCGAAGTCGATTTTACCGACAAGCTGGGCAGCCCGGTCGAGTACAAGCCGGATTTCGACGAGCTGAGGACGTCAGTGGGCATAGCGGTTCAGTGGTTGGCCCCGCTCGGCCTGTTCAGGTTCAGCTATGCATTGCCGCTGAACGAGTACGAAGGCAATGACAGGTTCTACGGGGACGAGATCGAGCGATTCCAGTTCTCGATAGGTCAGGCATTTTAAGGATTGGACAGCAATATGAATTCTTTGACACTACGTTTTCTTCGGGTTGCCGGTGCGCTGCTGGTTTGCGCGATGATGGCCCTGCCGGCAGGCGCTCAGGAGCTCAAGATCGGCGTTGTGAATATTCCGCTCCTGATGGATCGGGCGCCGCAGGCAAAGGCGGCCATGGAAGCGCTCGAGGAGGAATTCCAGCCGCGACAGCGGGAAATCCTCGCGCGCCAGAAAGAGCTCGAGGACCTGACTGCAAAGGTGCAGCGCGACGTCGCCGTCATGGGCGAAACCGAGCGGCGCAACGCGGAAAAGGATCTGCGGGACCTGCAACGGGAAGTGGCGCGGCTGCAGAATGAATTCCGCGACGACCTGAACCTGCGCCGCAACGAGGAGCTCGGCAATCTGCAGCGTTCGCTGCTGCAGGAGATCCAGACTTATGCGCAGTCCGCAGGTTACGACCTGGTGGTCGGTGATGGTGTCCTGTACGCGAGCAGCGCCGTAAACATTACGGACCTGGTGCTGAAGGCCATGGAGGCGAATTACCAGGCCGCGGGCAATAACTGATTCGCAGCGGTTGACTGTACCGGCGCCCGCCGCTTGCGGCGGGCGCTGTCATGTCAGGGAGCTTCGTCTTGAGGATTAGCCTCGGAGAGCTGGCCACAAGATTCGGGTGCGAACTGGTCGGCGGCGAGCCGGATACTCCCGTCGAGCGCGTAGCCACGCTCGTCGACGCGGGCCCCGGCACAATCAGTTTTTACACCAATTCTGCCTATCGCAAGGTTCTCGGCGACACGCGGGCCAGTGCCGTGATCCTGAGCGCGCGAGATGCGAAGGACTGCCCCGTCGCCGCTCTGATCAGCAGGGACGCCTACGCGGTTTTCGCGCGGATCGCCGCGCTGTTGCACCCGGCGCCTCCGCATCGGCCCGGCATACACCCGGGAGCGGTGATCGACGAGTCGGTCAGCGTCCCGCCGTCGGCTTATGTCGGCCCCCTCGCGATAATTTCTGCCGGCGCCGTGATCGGCGAAAACGCATACATCGGCCCGAATTGCGTCGTCGGGGAGCGCTGTACGGTCGGGCCGGACTCGAAGCTCGTGGCGAGTGTCACGCTGGTCGAGGATGTGCAGATCGGGAAGCGCTGCATCATTCACCCGGGCGCAGTCATCGGCGGGGACGGATTCGGCAACGCGATGACGCCGGATGGCTGGCTCAAGGTTCCCCAGCTCGGAGGCGTTCGGATCGGCGACGACGTCGAGATCGGCTGCAACACGACGGTGGACCGAGGGGCGATCGGCGACACGGTTATCTGCAATGGCGTCAGGCTCGACAACCTGATCCAGATAGCCCACAACGTCAGGCTCGGCGAGCATACTGCGATCGCCGCGATGGTGGCCATCGCAGGCAGCACAGAGATTGGGGCGCGCTGCATGATGGCGGGCAAGGTCGGCGTGGCGGGGCATATCCGCATGTGTGACGATGTCATCGTGATGGGCAATTCCATGATTACGAAGGACGTCACGGAGCCCGGCCTGTATTCCGGGACCTTCGCCGCCGAAAAGGACCGGGACTGGAAGCGCCAGGTGGCCCGGTTCAAGCGCCTGGAGGAACTGGCCCGACGCGTTGCGCAACTGGAAAAGGCTGGCGAAATTGATGAGTAATAACGAGATGATCATAGGCGCCAACCGCATCATGCAGCTGCTGCCGCACCGCTATCCTTTCCTGCTGATCGACAAGATCATTGCCTGCACACCCGGTGAGTCGATCACGGCGGTCAAGAACGTGACGATCAACGAGCCGTTTTTCCAGGGGCACTTTCCCGGGAATCCCGTCATGCCCGGCGTGCTTATCATCGAGGCCATGGCACAGGCGGGCGGGGTGCTGTCGCATGTTACGGTCGGCGATATCGAACCGAAGCCGCTCTATTACCTGGTTGCCGTAGACGAGACGCGGTTCCGCAAACCGGTGACGGCGGGCGACCAGCTCCTACTCACGGTCAGCGTGGACAGGGTAATACGCGGGATGTGGCGTTACGTGTGCAGTGCGAGTGTCGACGGCAGCGCGGCTGTCAGTGCACGAATCATGTGCGCGCCGGGTGCCAGTCAATGAGCATTCATCCGACGGCTATCGTTGCTGAGTCCGCGAAGCTGGCAGCGGACGTTGAAATCGGCCCGTTCACGATCATAGGCGACCAGGTCGAGATCGATTCCGGTACGCGCATCGACAGTCACGTTGTCATCAACGGGCCGACGCGAATCGGCCGCGACAATCATATCTACCAGTTCGCATCGATCGGCGACGACCCCCAGGACAAGAAGTACGCCGACGAGCCGACTCGCCTGGAAATCGGCGATCGCAATACGATTCGCGAATACTGCACGATCAGCCGGGGCACCGTGCAGGACCAGGGCATTACGTCGATCGGCAATGACAACTGGATCATGGCCTACGTGCACATCGCGCACGACTGTCGCGTCGGCAACAACACGATTTTCGCTAACAATGCGACGCTCGCCGGCCACGTGACCGTCGGCGACTGGGTCATATTCGCCGGCTTTTCCGGAGCGCACCAGTTCTGTCACGTGGGCGCGCACAGCTTTCTCGGCATGTACTCGGGTACGAACCGGGATGTGCCGGCGTATACGATGGTGGCAGGACAGCCGGCGGAACCGCGGGGCATCAATTCCGAGGGCCTGAAGCGGCGCAACTTCAGTGCCGAACAGATTCGTAATATCAAGAACGCCTACCGGGTCGTATACCGGAAAGGGCTGAAACTGACCGAAGCCATAGAGGAACTGGAAACGCTCGTCGCCTCTCAGCCGGAACTCAGGATCTTCATCGAGTCGCTGCAGGTATCCGAGCGGGGCATCCTCCGCTAGGAGTCGCTGCGGCATGGAACAGTTGATCGGGCTGTGCGGGTAGGGCTGGTTGCCGGCGAGGCCTCGGGCGACCTGCTGGGCGCGGGCCTGATCGCGGCGCTCCGGGAGCTCGTACCGGATGCCAGCTTCGAGGGGGTGGCTGGTCCGCGAATGCAGGCGGAGGGTTGCGTGGCCTGGGAAGAGGCGGAGGTGCTTGCGGTCATGGGCCTGGTCGAGCCGCTCCGGGAGATCCCGCGCCTGCTGCGTCTGCGCCGGGAACTCGTGCGGCGCTGGATCGACTCGCCGCCGGACGTGTTCGTGGGCATCGATGCGCCGGACTTCAATCTCGGTCTCGAAAAGCGCCTGCGCGAGGGCGGCATCCCTACGGTGCACTACGTGAGCCCGTCGGTCTGGGCGTGGCGGCAGCGCCGGGTCAGGAAGATCGCGCGCGCGGCCGACAAGGTGCTCTGCTTGTTCCCGTTCGAGAAAGACTTCTACGACCGGCACGGCGTGGCTGCGGAATTCGTCGGGCACCCGATGGCCGAGCGGCTGCCCGCCAACGCCGATCGCGCGGCCGAACGGCGTGCGCTGGGCATGGACGAGGAGTTCGTTGTCGCGATCATGCCGGGCAGCCGGCGCGGCGAGGTTCGCCGCCTGGGGCCGGTTTTCGCCGCCGCAGCCCGCCTGCTCACCGAGCGCTACCAATCGATCGGCTTCGTTGCGCCCATGGCCAACCCGGCAACACGCCGCCTGTTCGAGGATGCGCTCCAGCAAGCGGGCCTCGAGCGCCGGGTCCGACTGCTGGACAGCGATGCGCCGAAGGCTATCGTCGCCGCGGACTGCGTCCTGCTCGCGTCAGGAACGGCGACGCTGGAGGCTGCACTGCTCAGGCGGCCCATGGTGGCCGCATACCGCCTGGCACCGCTGACTTACTGGCTGGTGCGCCTGCTGCGCCTGTTCAAGATCAGGTACTTTACCTTGCCCAACCAGCTGACCGACGAGCCGCTGGTACCGGAGTTGTTGCAGCGTGCCGCGAATCCGCAGGCACTTGCCGACGAGGTCGCCGCGCTCCTTGACGCACCGGCCGAGAGAGCCCGAATCGAGGCGGCGTTCGGCTCGCTGCGCGAGCGCCTCGCGCGCGGCGCGGACTCGGTCGCGGCGCGCGCGGTCCTGGAACTGGCCCGCGGCGGTTCCCGATGAGGCTACGGCAGGCGGGCCTTTTCGAGCGGCCCGGGCGACCTGTCGCGGGAGTCGACGAAGCGGGGCGAGGCCCGCTGGCGGGTCCGGTCGTCGCCGCGGCGGTCGTGCTCGACCCGGCCCGGCCGATCGAGGGGCTCGACGACTCGAAAAGGCTGTCGGCCCGGCGCCGGGAGGGGCTGGCGCTCGAGATCCGTTCAAGCGCGCTGGCCTGCGGCGTTGCGTGGGCCGACGCGGCGGAGATCGACCGGCTGAATATCCTGGTGGCAACGATGCTGGCGATGCGGCGCGCGCTGCTGTGCCTCAGGATGCCGGTAGAACACGTGCTGGTCGATGGCAACCGCATGCCCGACCTGCGGTTTTTCGGCTGGCGCCCGGACGGGGAAGTCATCGTCGGCGGCGACGCGTCGGTGCCCGCGATCAGCGCGGCTTCGATTCTCGCGAAAGTGGAGCGGGACCGCATGATGCAGCGCCTCGACCGTGTGTTTCCGGGCTACGGTTTCGCACGCCACAAGGGTTACGGCACCGCCGAGCATTTCGCCGCGCTGGCCCGACTGGGCCCCTGCAGCCAGCATCGGCAGAGCTTCGAGCCCTGCAGGCGCCATGCCGGCGGCGCCGCGACCGGCCCCGCAGTGGGATCCGCCGACAGGCGACGCGGACGGCCGGCAGGCTGCTAGAATTGCGGACCCGAACACGAGAATAGCCGGCGGCCCGACGCGTTGCCGGCCCCGTCGCAATTAACGATGAATCGACCGCAGGTACGCCGGGCATTAGCCGGAATCCGAGTGTAAGAGTGATGAGCCAAGCGTTCGTTCACCTGCACCTGCATTCCGAGTATTCGATCGTTGACAGCGTCGTACGAATCCCCGCGTTGATGCGCGAGTGTGCGGCCGGGGGCATGCCGTCGGTCGCGCTGACGGACCAGGGCAACCTGTTCGGCCTGGTCAAGTTCTACCGGGCGGCACTGCAGGGCGGCATCAAGCCGCTGATAGGCGTCGATCTGCGCATCGCGGACCCCGACGATCCGGCTAGAAGCGACGCCATCGTGCTGCTGTGCCAGAACCAGCACGGCTACCGGAACCTGACGCGGCTGGTGACACGCAGTTATCTCGAGGGACAGTACCGGGGCATTCCACGCGCGGACAGGCGCTGGCTCGATCGTGACAGCTGCAGCGGACTCATCGCGCTGTCCGCCGGCCGCGCCGGCGATGTCGGTCGCAACCTGGTCCACGGCCACGAGGACGCCGCGCAACGGCTGCTCGAGGGTTGGTTGGACGTTTTTCCGGACCGTTATTACCTCGAGCTGATCCGCACCGGGCGCAGCCAGGAGGAGGACTGCGTGCAGCAGTCGCTGTTGCTCGCCAGCCGCTACTCGGTGCCTGTCGTGGCCAGCAACGACGTCCGTTTCCTGCGGCAGTCCGATTTCCCGGCGCACGAGGCCCGGGTCTGCATACACGACGGCCGCAGCCTGGCCGATGCGGACCGGCCGCGGCACTACAGCGACCAGCAGTACCTGAAGAACGCGGACGAGATGGCGGCGGTTTTCGGCGATATCCCCGAGGCGCTGACAAACTCGGTCGAAATCGCGAGACGGTGCAGCCTCGACCTGACGCTCGGCCAGTCCTTCCTGCCGCCTTTCCCCGTACCGGCCGGCCAGACGACCGAGCAACACCTGCGCGCCGAAGCCGGGCATGGCCTCGAGCTTGCATTGACGCGAAGGCAGGCCGGTGACGGTGCCGAGGCGGCCGACTATCGGCAGCGCCTCGCACGAGAGCTCGACGTGATCTGCCAGATGGGTTTCGCCGGCTACTTCCTGATCGTCGCCGACTTCATACGCTGGGCCAAGAAACAGAAAATTCCGGTCGGTCCGGGCCGCGGCTCGGGCGCGGGGTCGCTCGTCGCATACGTGCTCGGCATCACGGACCTGGATCCGATCGAACACGACCTTCTGTTCGAGCGTTTCCTCAATCCCGAGCGCGTATCGATGCCCGACTTCGACATCGACTTCTGCATGGAAGGCCGTGACCGGGTCATCGAATACGTCGCCGAACGCTACGGCCGGGAGCGCGTGTCGCAGATCATCACCTACGGCACGATGGCCGCCAAGGCCGTCATCCGCGACGCAGGACGCGTGCTGGGACATCCTTACGGTTTCGTGGACCGAATCGCCAAGCAGGTTCCGTTCGAGATCGGAATGACGCTCGACAAGGCCCTCGAACAGGACGCCGAACTCGCGGCAATGTACAAGGACGATGAAGAGGTTCGGGCGATCATTGACCTCGCGCGCTCGCTCGAGGGACTTGTCAGGAATGCGGGCAAGCATGCGGGCGGTGTCGTCATCTCGCCGAGCCGGCTCACTGACTTTACGCCGCTATATTGCGAAGAAGGCGGGGCCAACCTGGTCACGCAGCTGGACAAGGACGATGTCGAGGCCGTGGGCCTCGTCAAGTTCGACTTCCTGGGGCTGCGGACGCTGACGATCATCGACTGGGCCGTGCGAATCGTAAACGAGCTCAAATCGGGCGACCCGCTCGATATCAGCAGCATCCCTATGCACGACGCGAAGACTTATGATCTGCTTCGGTCCTGCCAGACGACCGCGGTCTTCCAGCTCGAGTCTCGCGGCATGCGAGACCTGATCAAACGTTTGCAGCCCGATCAGTTCGACGACCTCGTTGCGCTCGTTGCGTTGTTCCGCCCGGGCCCCCTGCAGTCCGGCATGGTTGACGATTTCATCGCGCGCAAGCACGACGTAAACCAGGCGGACATCGACTACCTGCATCCGGACCTGCGCCCGGTGCTCGAGCCGAGCTACGGCGTGATCCTGTACCAGGAGCAGGTCATGCAAATCGCGCAGGTGCTCGCGGGTTACACCCTGGGCGGCGCCGACCTGTTGCGCCGCGCCATGGGCAAAAAAAAGCCCGAAGAGATGGCAAAGCAACGCGAGGTATTCGTGACCGGGGCGTGTGAGCGCGGCGTCGCCGAGGTGACGGCAACGCGCATCTTCGACCTGATGGAGAAATTTGCCGGGTACGGTTTCAACAAGTCGCACTCGGCTGCCTACGCGCTGCTTTCGTACCAGACGGCGTTCCTGAAGGCTCATTATCCGGCCGCGTTTATCGCGGCCGTCATGAGCGCCGACATCGACAACACCGATCGGCTCGTCATGATCAAGGACGATTGCCGCCAGCTCGGGCTCGAGCTCAGGCCGCCGTCGATCAACCGGTCCGCCTATCCGTTCAGCGTAGCCGGCGAGCGTTCGATCCTGTACGGGCTCGGCGCGATCAAGGGCGTAGGCCGCAGCGCAGTCGAGGCTGTCATTGCGGAACGGGATCGGAACGGAGATTTCCCGAACCTCACCGAATTGTGCCGCCGGGTCGAACTCGACAAGGTCAACCGGCGCGCGCTCGAGGCGATGGTCAAGGCGGGCGCATTCGATGAATTCGGACTGAGCCGCCGCAGCCTGATGCAACAATTGCCGGATGCGCTGCAGAGCGCCGAGCAGGAGGCGCGTGCGCTGGCAGCCGGGCAGAACGACATGTTCGGCGTGATTGAAACCGCCCCGGCCGTGGCGGTGCCGCCGCCGAGGGACCTCGTCGAATGGAGCCAGTCCGAACTGCTGGCAAACGAAAAGGAGGCGCTCGGCCTTTACCTGACGGGCCACCCGTTCGACGCGGTCCGGGACGATGCCCAGTTTTTCGTGGATGCGAAGCTCGCGGACATCGGCTCCGAGCCGCCGCCGCAGTCCAATGGCGAGAGGAATTATGGGCAGGCACGCCGCGAAGTGACCGTTGCCGGACTGATCGTCGACCTGCGCAAGCGAGGCAACCGGTTTACTGTCGTGCTCGACGACGACACCGGTCGCCTCGAGGTCAGCCTGTTCACCGAGGCCTTCCAGGAGTTCAGACACCTGCTGTCCAAGGACGAGATCGTCGTGGTCGGTGGTGCGCTGCGTTACGACGAATTCATCGGCGGCTGGCAGGTGAGCGCGAAAAACGTCATGCATATCGACCGCGTCATCGAGAAGCGGGCGACGGGCATGATTCTGCACCTCGCGCCGAACGGCCAGGGGACGCAGATGCTCGAGCGACTCCACGATATCCTGCTGCCGTACCGTGCGGGGAAGTGTTCGGTCGCCGTGCAGTACACGGGCGCGTCTGCGAGCGCGCGGCTTCAGCTCGGTGCGGACTGGAGCGTGAGGCCGAGTCGCGAATTGCGCGATAAGTTATCGGAATTGCTGGGAACAGGTAGCGTCCGGCTGCTCTACACACCCGGGCGGGATTTGATGTAGAGTCCGGGTTTATGGCTTTCCGGGCGCGGTCATGTCCGTGTCCGCGCCGACGGAGCATGAGTCAGTCATGGACTTGAAATTTCTCGATTTCGAACAGCCGATCGCGGAACTCGAGGCCAAGATCGACGAGCTGCGTTTCGTCGGTAACGACTCGGAAGTGAACATCAGCGAGGAAGTCGCCCGGCTGAAGAGCAAGAGCGAGAACCTCACGCGCAGCATTTTTGCGAAGCTCTCCGCGTGGCAGATCGCCCAGCTGGCGCGCCACCCGATGCGCCCCTATACGGCGGACTACCTGCAGATACTGTCGCCGGATTTCCAGGAACTGCACGGCGACCGCATGTACGCGGACGATCCCGCGATCATTGGCGGCGTCGGCCGGCTCGATGGCCGCTCAGTGATGTTCATCGGTCACCAGAAGGGCCGGGACACGAAGGAGCGCGTGCGTCGCAACTACGGCATGCCGAAACCCGAGGGCTACCGCAAGGCGCAGCGCCTGATGAGGCTGGCCGAGAAATTCTCGCTGCCGATCGTGACGTTTATCGACACCCCGGGCGCTTACCCGGGTGTGGGTGCCGAAGAGCGAGGCCAGAGCGAGGCGATCGCGCGCAGCCTTTACATGATGGCCCGTCTGCGGACCCCGATAATCAGCGTCGTCATCGGGGAAGGCGGCTCCGGCGGCGCGCTGGCCATCGGGGTCAGCGACCGGCTGCTGATGTTGCAGTATGGCGTGTATTCCGTTATTTCGCCGGAAGGCTGCGCATCGATACTCTGGAAGAGTGCGGAAAAGGCGGCCGAGGCGGCCGAGGCGATGCGAATCACCGCGGACAGCCTTAGCAAGTTCAAGCTCGTCGATGAGGTCCTGCCGGAGCCGCTCGGCGCCGCGCACCGCGATCCCGCGGCGACGGCGGAGGTCATTCGCGGTGCGCTCGTTCGACACCTCGACGCACTCGGCAGACTCGGCATTGACGAATTGCTGGAGCAGCGCCGCCTGCGGCTGGCGAGCTTCGGCGATTTCAAGGAAGCCTGATAGCGCGCTCTGCGCGCGGGCGCCGAATGCGCGCACGTGCGGGCGCTGATGCGAGATGAGTTTCACTCCCAAAGAGCTGATCGGGCGCCTCGCCGGGACCGGCCAGGGGTTGCCGGAGCCGGCGCGCTACGTCGTCGCGTACAGCGGCGGCCTCGACTCGACCGTTCTGCTGCACGCGCTGGTGCGGGCAGTCGGCTCGTTCGCTTCACCGCCGCCGGTACTTGCCGTACACGTCGATCACCAGATGCATCCGGATTCTGCCGCCTGGGCAGCTCATTGCGAGCGATTTGCGGCCTCGCTCGGCGTACGCTACGAGTGCCGGCGGGCTCAGGTGGCGCTCGATGCCGGCGAGGGGCCAGAGGCGGCGGCTCGTACTGCGCGTTACGTCATCCTCGAGCACATGCTGGAGACCGGTGACTGGCTGCTGTCCGCCCACCACGAGAACGACCAGGCCGAGACCCTGCTCCTGAACCTGATGCGCGGCAGCGGGCTCGCCGGTCTGGCCGGCATAGGTCCGTCGAGGCCGCTGGGCAGGGGCTGGCTGCTGCGGCCGTTGCTCGGGATTCCCCGGGCCGAACTGGAGCGCTACGCCGACGCCGAAGCCCTGGCCTGGGTCGAAGACCCGTCCAACGCGGAAAGCCGCTACGACCGGAACTTCGTCCGGCACGAAATTCTGCCACTCCTTCAGACGCGCTGGCCGGCGGCGGCCGGCAGCCTGCGCCGCAGCGCCGAACTTGCGGCCGAGGCGGCGGCGCTGCTGGCGGAACTGGCCGAGGTCGACCTGGCGGCGGCCGGCGAACCCGCAAAGCTCGACCTCGGCATCCTGCGGGCGTTACCGGGGCCCCGGCAGCGGAACCTGCTGCGGCACGCGATCAGGCGCCTCGGTCTGCCGCTGCCACCGGCGACGCGCCTCAACCAGGTCATCGAGGAACTCGCCGCAGCTCGCGAGGACGCGCAGCCACTCGTGGCCTGGCCCGGGGCCGAGGTCCGCCGCTACCGCGATCACGCCTACCTGCTGCCGGCGCAGGTTTCCCCCGGCGCACCGGACGGCGAATTGCTCGAACCCGGCCGCGCGCCTCTTTCCCTGGGGGTCGGCCGGGGCAGCCTGGCACTCGAACCGGCCGGCGGCCCGGGAATCCGGCCGTCGGTGGTCGAGTCGGGATTGCGCATAGCATGGCGCGAGGGGGGCGAGCGCCTGCGTCCCAAAGGACATGCGCAGACGCACAGCCTGAAAAAACTGCTGCAGGATGCCGGCATCGTGCCGTGGCAACGTGCGCGTATTCCGTTGCTGTACAGCGAGGAGCGCCTCGTCGCCGTCGGCGACCTGTGGATCGCCTCCGAGTTCGTCTCCGAGGAAGGCTACCGCGTGCGCTGGCTCGAACGGCCTGCGCTGTTCTGACGCGAGTCGCCTGCGCTGCTGCGCGTTGTCGGGAGGGCCACGTTCTGATACCTTGTACCCCCGTTTTTGATCAAAAGACGGGTCTTAATCGAGCGCCGGCGCAGACATCGACTGCAAGGCGCCTTCGGGTCCGGCGAAACGCACAGCATGGCCGTTCACAGGGCGGCGCTTTGGGTGTTTTCCCGGACCTTTGTTATTTCCCGCCTGCAGCGACCAGGGCGCGCACATGACATCGTACGTTTTCATCACCGGCGGCGTGGTTTCCTCGCTCGGCAAGGGAATTACGTCGGCCTGCCTCGGCGCGATACTCGAATCGCGCGGCCTGTCGATCAGCATGATCAAGCTGGATCCCTACATCAACGTAGATCCCGGCACCATGAGCCCATTCCAGCACGGCGAAGTCTTCGTGACGGCCGACGGAACGGAAACGGACCTCGACCTCGGGCATTACGAACGATTCGTCCGGACCACGACCGGGCGCAACAGCAACTTCACGACGGGGCGCATCTACGAAACGGTCATAAGGAAAGAGCGGCGTGGAGACTATCTCGGCGCCACCGTGCAGGTCATCCCGCACATCACTGACGAAATCAAGGACAGCGTCAAGCGCGGGGCTGGCAACGCCGACATTTGCATAGTAGAGATCGGCGGTACGGTCGGCGACATCGAGTCGCTGCCGTTCCTGGAAGCGATCCGGCAGATGGGCGTCGAACTCGGCCACGACCGGGTCGTTTACGTACACCTGACGCTGGTTCCTTACATCGCCACCTCGCAGGAAATCAAGACGAAGCCGACTCAGCACTCGGTCAAGGAGTTGCGTTCGATCGGTATTCAGCCGGACATCCTTGTCTGCCGGTCGGAGAAAATGCTGCCGGCGGAACAGCGACGCAAGATCGCCCTGTTCACCAACGTGCCGGAGAAGGCGGTTATTTCCGCCTGCGACGTGGACGATCTCTACAAGATTCCGGCGATGATGCAGTCGCAGGGCTTCGACGAAATCGTCGCACGGCAATTGCACCTCGATTTGCCGCCGGCCGATCTCAGCCCGTGGCACGCGATCGTCGATGCAAAGCAGAACCCCGATGGGGAGGTCAATGTCGCGATGGTCGGCAAGTACGTCGATCTGCGTGACTCCTACATATCCCTGACCGAGGCGCTGCTGCACGGCGGTATCCACACGCGCACGCGGGTCCGTATCCACTATTTCGACTCGGAAGATATCGAGGAAAACGGCACCGGCTGCCTCGACGAGATGGATGGCGTGGTGGTGCCCGGCGGCTTCGGCGATCGCGGTATAGAGGGCAAGATCCGGGCGGTACGTTATGCGCGCGAAAAGGGTATTCCCTACCTCGGCATCTGCCTCGGAATGCAGGTGGCCGTCATCGAAGCGGCACGAAACCTCGCGGGACTCGAGGGTGCGCACAGCACGGAGTTCGACCGCTCGACGCCGCATCCGGTCATTGCGCTCATAACCGAGTGGCAGACAGGCAGCGGCTCGATCGAGGAACGCAGCGAGGCCTCGGATCTCGGCGGGACGATGCGACTCGGCGCACAGAAGATATTCCTGCAGAAGGGTTCGCAGGCGGCCGGGATATACGGGCAGCCCGAGATCATGGAACGCCACCGGCACCGTTACGAGGTCAACAACAATTACCGGGATACCCTGGAGAAGGCCGGTCTCCGCTTCTCCGGGCTGTCGGTCGACGACCTGGTCGAGATGGTCGAGCTGCCGGGTCATCCATGGTTTGTGGCCAGCCAGTTCCACCCGGAATTCACGTCCAACCCGCGCGACGGGCACCCGCTGTTCAAGAGCTTTATCGGTGCAGCCCGGAAATTTCATACCAGCGAGCTGCCCCGGGCCGCGCAGGCATGAAGCTGTGCGGTTTCGCGGTCGCGAACGACCGGCCACTGTTCCTGATCGCCGGAACCTGCGTCATCGAAAGCGAAGCGCTCGCGATCGAGACCGCCGGCGCGCTGCAGGAGATGACGGCATCTCTTGGTATCCCGTTCATTTACAAGTCGTCCTATGACAAGGCGAATCGCAGTTCGGGCGGGGGCTTCCGGGGTCCCGGCATGGAGGAGGGGCTGCGGATACTTGCCGAGGTACGCAGGCAGACAGGCGTCCCGGTCCTGACGGACGTACACGAGGATACGCCGCTGGCCGAGGTCGCCGCCGTCGTCGACGTGCTGCAGACGCCGGCGTTCCTCTGCCGCCAGACCAACTTCATTACGCGGGTCGCCCGGACCGGCAAGCCGGTCAACATCAAGAAAGGCCAGTTCCTCTCGCCCTGGGAGATGCAAAACGTCGTCGAAAAGGCGCGGGCGGTCGGTAACGACGCGATCATGGTGTGCGAGCGCGGGTTTACCTTCGGCTACAACAACCTGGTTTCGGACATGCGGAGCCTGGCAGTCCTGCGCAGCACTGGCTGTCCCGTCGTCTTCGACGCGACCCACTCGGTCCAGCTGCCCGGTGCCCGGGGCGGCACGTCGGGCGGCCAGCGTGAGTTCGTGCCGGTGCTCGCGCGTGCGGCGACGGCGGCGGGTGTCGCGGGCCTGTTCATGGAGACGCATCCGGACCCGGACAAGGCGCTCTCGGACGGCCCCAATGCCTGGCCGCTCGACCGGATGAAGGCACTCCTCGAGGATCTGCAGGCCATCGACGCCAGCGTCAAGCGGCATCCGTACCTGGAGACGGACTTCGGTCTCGGCGCCTGAGGCCGGAGGTTTTTCACTGACAGGCGACAGGCGGGGTCGGCCGCGTTCGGCCGGCGCCGGGGCAACGCCCGGGAGTAGCAATGATAAGGATCAGCAAGGTTCACGGCAGGGAAATTCTGGATTCGCGCGGCAACCCGACGGTCGAGGCCGACGTGACGCTGGCGGATGGCAGCTTCGGCCGCGCCGGCGTTCCCTCCGGCGCATCGACGGGAACCCGGGAGGCCGTCGAGCTTCGGGATGGCGACAAATCGCGTTATCTCGGCAAGGGCGTTCAGAAGGCAGTCGCCAACGTGAACGGCGCGCTGCGCGAGGCGCTCCTGGCGCGCGAATTCGAAAGCCAGCGGGCGATCGACGATTGCATGATCGAGCTCGATGGCAGCGATAACAAGAGCCGGCTCGGCGCCAATTCGCTGCTAGCGGTCTCGCTCGCAACTGCGAAAGCAATTGCCGCGTCTCAGGGCAAGTCGCTGTTTCGCAGTCTCGGCGACGGCGTGACGATGCCGGTGCCGATGATGAACATCATCAACGGCGGCGCACATGCGGACAACAGCGTCGACATCCAGGAATTCATGATCCTGCCCGTTGGTGCAGCCAGTTTTTCCGAGGCATTGCGCTACGGTGCCGAGGTCTTCCACGCCCTGAAGAGCGTGTTGAAACGGCAGGGCCTGAACACGGCCGTCGGCGACGAAGGCGGGTTTGCACCCGACCTGCCGTCGAATCGCGCGGCGCTGGACACGATCGTCACCGCGATCGGGCAGGCGGGCTTCGCACTGGGTCGGGATATTTATCTCGGCCTGGACGTCGCGAGCTCGGAGTTCTGCCGCGACGGGCGTTACCGGCTCGAGTCCGAAGGCCGCGAATTCGATGCGGCCGGATTTTGCGATTTTCTCGCGGAACTCGTGGACAGTTACCCGATCATCACGATCGAGGACGGCATGGCGGAAGGGGACTGGGAGGGCTGGCGGCTGCTGACCAGGCGCCTCGGCCAGCGGGTCCAGCTCGTCGGCGACGACCTGTTCGTGACCAACACCCGCATCCTGTCCCTGGGCATCGAGCAGGGCATCGCAAATTCGATATTGATAAAACCCAACCAAATCGGTACCTTATCGGAAACTCTTGATGCAATTACTATGGCGGTAGACAAAGGTTACTCGGCCGTCGTGTCGCACCGGTCGGGCGAGACCTCGGACAGCACGATCGCGGACATCGCGGTCGGCACGCGGGCTACGCAGATCAAGACCGGCTCGCTGTCCCGGTCCGACCGGATCGCCAAGTACAATCAGCTGTTACGCATCGAGGAGGAGCTGGGTAAGGGCGCGCGCTATGCGGGCCGTGATGCGTTTTCGGTCGAGCTCGACTGACCGGACGCGAGGGGAAGCGCTTGGGAAGCAGCCGTTGGATCAGCCTGGCATTGGCCATCGTCGGCATCGCCCTGCAGGGCGAGCTGTGGCTCGCCGACGACGGCTTCCGCAAAACGCGTGAACTCCGCCGCGCGGTCGACGAGCAACAGCTGCAGAACGAGGAACTCCGGGCCAGGAACTCGGCGCTCGATGCCGAGGTGCTGAACCTGAAGCACGGGCGGGAGGCTGCGGAGGAGCGAGCGCGCACCGACCTCGGCATGATCGGCGCCGACGAAACCTTCTACCAGGTCGTCCCCCCGGAACGGCCCGTCGGCGACTGACGGCCCGCTTGGCCGACACCACCAACTACACGCTGCCGGACTGGCCGCGCGCCCACGGCGGCGTGAGCGGGCGGGCGCTGCTGCGCCAGCAGACGGCCGATTTCCGGGTCACGGAACTGCTCGGCTTCGAGCCGTCCGGCGACGGCGAGCACGATTTCCTGTACGTCGAGAAGACCGGCCTCAACACGCCCGAGGTGGCCCGCGAACTGGCGCGCCATGCCGGCATCCATGTTGCCGCTGTCGGCTACGCCGGGCTCAAGGACCGGCAGGCCGTGACCCGCCAGTGGTTCAGCGTGCAGTCTCCGCCGAAAAAGCCGCCCGACTGGCAGGCGCTGGCGCGCGACGGCGTCCGGATACTCGAGACCGGCAGGCACCGCCGCAAGCTCAAGCGAGGCGCGCACAGGGGTAATCATTTCGAGCTGGTCCTGCGGCAAATCGAGGCGGCCCCGGATAAACTCGACGAGCGCCTCGACCGGATCGCTAATCACGGTGTTCCCAACTATTTCGGCGAACAGCGATTTGGGCGCGATGCGAGCAACCTCGACCTGGCCCGGCAGTTGTTCAGTGGGCGCCGCTTGCCGCGCGAGCGCCGTTCGCTCGCATTGTCTGCGGCTCGCTCGCTGATCTTCAACGAGGTTCTCGCGGAACGGGTGCGCGCGGGCAGCTGGAACCGACTGTTGCCGGGTGACGTCGCGAACCTGGATGGCAGCGGCAGCATCTTCGCCGTCGACGCACTCGACGAGGAACTGGAGCGCAGGGCGGAGGCCTTGGACATTCATCCGACCGGGCCGCTGTGGGGCAAAGGCCGCCGGCCGGCACCGGCAGCCGAGGCCGCGATCGCTGCATTGCACGCCGAACTCGCCGAGGGACTGGAACGATGGGTCGACGCCGCACGCCGCCCGATGCGCGTCCGGCCGACCGAGCTCCGGTGGCGCCACGAAGACGAGTCGCTCGTGGTCGAATTCGCGCTGCCATCGGGCGCGTATGCGACAGCAGTCGTGCGGGAACTCGTTCGCTACGACGACTGAGTCAGGCCGTATTCAGCAGCACGTAGACCGCGCCGGTTCCGCCGTCGACCTGGCGCGCGGATACGAAGGCCAGCACCGGCGACCATTGCCTCAGCCAGCTGTCGACCTTGCGCTTCAGAATGGGCCCGCCCTGACCCGAGCCTCTGCCTTTGCCGTGGATGATCCGGACGCAGGACCAGCCTCGCACTACCGCCTCTTCGATGAACTGCCGTAGTGCGGCGTTCGCTTCGGCGGCCGTCAGGCCATGCAGATCGATCTCGGCCTGCACGCTGAAACCGCCGCGGGACAGTTTACGCATCGTGCGGCGCCCGACGGACGGCCGTTCGAAACGCAGTGCGTCGCCCGAACCGGCCTCGGACCAGTCGATGTTCGGCTGCAGGCTTTCCTCCAGCACGGCGCGCTGGTCGCGCCGCGAGAATTTCGCCTTCGGCGCTGCCTTTCGAACCGCGGGTTCGGGCAGAGCCCGCACCAGGGGCTGCACGCCGCGCATCGCTTTCCGGAAGAGTTCCACGTCCTCTTTCGAAATGTCCGCGTTCCGTTTGCCGCGCTGTCCCTTGCTCGAGCTCATGCTGGTCCGGTCTCGTCTTTACCCGTTCGGCGGCGCCCGCCGGAAGTTCCTTAGGCAGGCGGCGGCAGCCGCCGCATTGCGGCATTCCGGGGCGGCTTCCAGTATAGTTAGCGGGCTCCGGGCAGCCAAAGAAAAACATGTTTGAAGTTGAGATCCGCAGGTTAGCGAGTCCGGCACACTTGTGAAGATCCTGGTCAGCAACGACGACGGCTACCTCGCCCGCGGCATCAATGTGCTGGCCGACGCGTTATCCCGGGTCGCCGACGTCGTGGTCGTCGCTCCGGACCGCAACCATTCGGGCGCGAGCAACTCACTGACCCTGCATTCACCGCTGCGTGTGCACCGGGTCGAGAACAAGCGCTATTTCGTCAATGGCACGCCGTCCGATTGCGTGCACCTCGCGCTCGCTGGCCTGCTCGACGAGGATCCGGACCTGGTCGTGTCGGGCGTCAACCACGGCGCCAACCTGGGCGACGACGTGATCTACTCCGGTACGGTCGCCGCCGCGATGGAAGGCAGGTACCTTGGCTTGCCGGCCATTGCGATTTCACTGGCCGGCCCGCGTCCGACGAACTTCGAGGCCGCTGCGCGGGTTGCGGTCGAACTGGTGCAGCGGCTCGAGCGCGACAAGCTGCCGGCCGATGTGATGCTCAATGTCAACGTGCCGGACCGGCCATACGATGAGCTGAAGGGACTTCGCGCAACCCGCCTCGGTTTCCGGCACCGGTCCGAGCCCCTTATAAAGACCAAGGATCCGCAGGGCAAGACGATCTACTGGATCGGGCCGGCCGGTCCCGGCCAGGATGCCGGCCCCGGCACGGACTTCGATGCGGTCGAAAACGGCTACGTCGCGATCAGCCCGCTCAAGGTAGATCTCACGCGCCACGAGGCGGTGCCGCGCCTGGACGATTGGCTCAGGCGATGAACGCCGGCTACTCGAGTATCCAGGGTATCGGCATGACCTCGGCGCGCACGCGCGACCGGCTCGTCCATCGCCTGCGGGAGCAGGGCATACAATCGCCGGAGGTGCTCGCACGAATCCGCAACGTGCCCCGGCACCTGTTCGTTGATGAGGCGCTCGCCAGCCGCGCCTACGAAGACACGGCATTGCCGATCGGCATGGGCCAGACCATAAGCCAGCCCTACGTCGTCGCGCGCATGACCGAAGCGCTGCTCGCACGAATCCCCGGCGGCAAGGTGCTGGAAATCGGCACCGGCTGCGGCTACCAGACGGCGGTGCTGGCACCGCTCGTCAAGGAGATATTCACGGTGGAACGTATCCCCGAGCTCCTGCGCAAGACGCGCCAGCGCCTGCGAGAGCTCGATATCTACAATGTGCGCTTCCGTCGCGGCGACGGCTGGGAAGGCTGGCCCAAGTATGCGCCCTACGACGGCATACTGGTCGCTGCCGCCGCCCGCGAGCTGCCCCGGAAGCTGCTCGAGCAGCTCGCGCCCGGCGGCGTGCTGATCATCCCGGTGGGTCCCGAGCGCCTGCAGGACCTCGTGGTCGTTACCCGGACCAACGACCACTATGAACAGCAGTCGCTCGGCGCGGTCAGTTTCGTGCCGCTCGTACCGGGCGCCTAGCAGGGTGTTGAAAAACACCCTGCTAGCGCGAGACAAGGATGTCTCGCCCGACGGCTCAAGCACGTAAGTGCTTGAGCCGTCGGGAGCGAGTCCGGACATGCACCGGACTCGCGACGTTGAAAGAGGTCTGGATGACCTTTTTCAACGTCCTGCCAGGGGCAGCGGCGCGAGGCCCGGCAGGACGAGCGTCGGGGTCTGGGCTCCGCAGCAGCTTCCTGTAAAATCATTTGCCTGCAAAATATTCCTGAGACGATGAATCATCCATGACGAGGTGCTGTTAGCATGCGGCTGTTCGGTCCGCTGTATGAGCGAGTCCTCTGCTGGTCGAAGCATCGGCATGCCGAGCGCTACCTGGCCGCGCTGAGTTTCGCGGAGTCGTCGTTCTTCCCGGTTCCGCCCGACGTGATGCTGGCGCCCATGTGCCTCGCGGACCTGTCGCGGGCCTGGCGCTATGCGGCCGTGACGACCGTGGCGTCGTTGCTCGGCGGCATTCTCGGCTACGCCATCGGCTACTTTTTCTTCGAGGCGATCACGCCCTGGCTCAGGAGCGCGGGCTACTGGGACGCCTACCTGAACGGTCGCGCATGGTTCGACCGCTGGGGCGTGCTCGCGGTCTTCGTCGCCGGCTTTTCGCCGATCCCCTACAAGATCTTTACGATCTCGGCCGGTGTCGCCGTTTTGAACCTGCCCGGCTTCATCCTCGCGTCGCTCGTAGGCCGCGGCGCCCGCTTCTTCCTGGTTGCCGGCCTGCTGGTCATGGGCGGGGAGCCGATGGCCGGTGTCCTGCAGAAGTACATCGAGCGGATCGGCTGGGGGGTGGTCGCGGTCGTCGTCGCAATCATCCTGTACGTGATGACCAATGCCTGATGCCTCCTCGAGAGCATCCGGACTTCCCGTTATTGCCGCGTTTTGCGCAGCCCTGGTCCTGGCAGGTTGCGGCGGGACGCGCTGGGACCAGGTGCCGCGCGAGGAGCACATCGTCCGCTCCGGCGAAACGCTCTACACGATCGCATGGCGCTACGGGAAGGATCACCGGGACCTGGCCCGCTGGAACCGGCTCGGCGACGGCTCGCTGATCTACCCGGGACAGGTGATCCGGCTGACGCCGCCCCCGGGCGGGTCCGGCAAGTCCGCTGCGACCCGCCCGGCGCGACCGGACAGCAAAGCGCCGCAACGGCCGGCGCCGAAGGCACCCCAGGATCCGTCGCCGCCCTGGATCTGGCCGACGCGCGGCCCGGTCGTTGCGGGTTTCGGTGCCCGCCCGGGCAGCGGAACCGGGGTGCTGATCGGCGGAAAGCTGGGTCAGGCGGTCGTTTCGGCGGCCGATGGACGGGTCGTCTACTCGGGAAGTGGACTCATCGGCTACGGCAAGCTTATTATCGTCAAGCATAACGAGACCTACCTGAGTGCCTATGGGCACAACGCCTCGCTCCTGGTCAGGGAAGGGGAATCTGTCCGGCGAGGGCAGCGCATTGCGACCATGGGCGAAGGACCGGGGCAGGAGCCGCGACTGCATTTCGAGATCAGGCAGAACGGAGTACCGGTAGACCCGAGACCTCACTTGCCGGCACCCTGATTCGATACCTGGCCAATCTGCACGCACGCCCAGTGCGGCGCTCCGCAACCGGAAATGGCAAGGAGCGGCCACGTGGGCGAGCGAATCAGCAGCACGACTGAACCCGGAATGCGCGAGACGGCAGCCGTCGGCGCCATCAGCCACGACGTTACGCGCATTTACCTGTCTGAAATTGGCGTTTCCGGCTTGCTGACGGCAGAGGAGGAGCTTGCCGTCGCGCGCCGGGCTCGCGCCGGGGACAGCGCGGCGCGAAACCGCATGATCGAATGCAACTTGCGGCTCGTGGTCAAGATCGCGCGCCGCTACCTGAATCGCGGGCTCCCGCTCCTCGACCTGATCGAGGAGGGCAATCTCGGACTGATGCATTCGGTCGAGAAATTCGATCCGGAACGTGGCTTCCGTTTTTCGACCTATGCTACCTGGTGGATACGGCAGTCGATCGAACGTGCCATCATGAACCAGGCGCGCATGGTCCGCCTGCCCATTCATAAACTGAAAGAAATCAATGCCTGCCTGCGGGCGGCCAGGCGATTGCACCAGCAGTGGGGTAAGCCGCCGACGGCCGCCGCCGTTGCCGAGTTCCTCGGTCGCGACCAGCAGACCGTGGAAGAACTGCTCGCGCTGCACGATCGGGTGGCCGTATGCGGCCAGGGGGGCGGCGACGACCCGGATCCGCTGGACTCGCTGCGCGACCGCAAGGAACGCGAGCCCGCGCAGCGGCTCCGCCAGCAGGAGCTCGAAAGCGCAGTGGACCGCTGGGTGTTTGCACTCGCCGACAAGCAGCGGGAAGTGCTCGAGTACCGCTTCGGACTGCACGGCCGGCGGCAGCTGACGCTCGAGGAGATCGGCCGGGAAATCGGTGTCACACGCGAGCGCGTGCGGCAGATCCAGCTGGACGCGATGAAAAACCTGCGGCGAATTTTCGAGCGCAACGGGTTGTCAGGGGACAACCTGCTGGACTGAGCGAGCCGCGCCCGGTCAGTCGATGATCATGAGGGCTGCGGGGCGCCGCCCCTCGCCGATCAGGATGTTGAACGTCCGGCATGCGGCCGGCGTATCCATCACCTCGAGGCCGATGCCACGCCTGGCAAGCGCAAAGGTCAGCTCGCGGCGGGCGAAAGCCGGATGCCAGCCGGTTCCGATGATCACCACTTCGGGATCCGACTCGAGAAGTCGCTCCAGGTGTTCGATCCGCAAATCCGCGACGGGGACGGCCTCCACGTCCGGCAGGACGCGATCGATGGTCAGTGCAAAGCTGCTTTCGTAGAATTCTTCACCGATGCGGATGCGGCCGCGTTCGACCTTTCGGATCGTAAGCTCGGTCAAGGTATCGCGCGTGAATTTCATCGGAAGTCCTGTATCCTTGCCGGCCTCGACCGGCGGCCCCGCGCGGGCGGGACCGGTCCTCATGATACTAGCGGGGCTTTCCGGTTCAAACGCAGGCCGCGGGCGGTCGGCGCATACGCACCCCCGGTTCCGGACGAGTCCTGACGAGTCATGACGAGGCAAACCCAGTTTCCTGAAGCCGTAATCGTGATGCCGGACGCCGGCCAGGGCCTCGTGCGTGACCCGATACAGAGGCGCTGGCTGTCCCGCTCGAACCTGTCGCGCGAGCCCGTCACGGTGTCGCTGCTGGACCGGGTCCGGCGGGCTACCGGCCAGCCGGACGCTGGGGGTCCGGCGGCCCTGCGGATCTGGGGACAGACCGGGGACCGACCCGGGACCTGGCTGGCCGCCGCCGACCCCGTCTACCTGGAGCCCGGACTGAGGCGGATGCGGCTGCACCGGCTCCGGGCGGAGGAACTGCCGTCCTCGGACCTGCGGCAGTTGTTCGACGAGCTCGAGTCGGTGCTCGGCGGTGACGCCGCCGGTTTTACGTGCCTCGGACGCGGCGGTTACCTGAGGAGCCACGTCGCGCTGCCGACGCCACCGCTGTCGCCGGAAGCACTGGACGGCCTGGAGCCGGAGGAGTTCCTGCCGCGTGGCGGCGAGGCCGCTACTTATATGAAGCTCCTGAGCGAGATCCAGATGACACTGCACGGATCAGACGTCGCCCGCCGGCGGGAAGCCGAGGGTCGGCGGCCAATCAATTCGCTGTGGATATGGGGAGGCGGAACGGCGCCCGAAGTCCGAGCCCGCCCGATTGCGCCGCTGTTCTCGTCCGATCCCATGCTGCGCGGCCTCTGGCTCTCCGCCGACGCTGTTACGAAGGACTGGCCGGGCACGATCTCGGCCTGTGCCGATCTCGCGCCGCAGGGCTTTGTCGCCGAAGTCCCGGATCGCCGGGTCGGCGAGGACGCGCATGTCGGCAGGCTCGCGGAACTGCTGTCGGAAACGCGCCGGCTGCTGCGGGACGGGGCGTTGCGACGTCTGACGCTGCTGTTTCGAGACGGCCTGACGGCGCGCGTCGAGGGCCGCCACGGCTGGCGGGTGTGGCGGTCCGACTCGGCACTGCTGGGGCGGCGGGAGCCAGACGCATGACCGGGCGGCAACGGCCGTTCCGGCGGCGCAAACCGGCCGACATCGCCGGCCTGGCGGGACTCGACCCGGTACTGGCGGGCCTGTACTCGGCCCGCGGCGTACGCTTCGGCGAGGAACTGGATTACAGCCTGGCGAAGCTGGCCCCGATCGGCTCGCTCGAGGGCGTCGAGGTTGCGGTCCGACTGCTGCTGCTGCATCGCAATCGGCGCATCGTCGTCGTCGGCGACTTCGACGCCGACGGCGCGACGAGCACCGCACTGGTGTTGCGTTGCCTCAGCGGATTCGGATTCGGCGATGTCGGCTACCTGGTGCCGAACCGCTTCGAATACGGCTACGGCCTCACCCCGGAAATCGTCGACGTCGCTGCGCAGCGGCGGCCAGACCTGCTGGTCACGGTTGATAATGGCGTATCGAGCGTCGCCGGCGTCGAACGGGCCAGGGAACTGGGCATAAAGGTGCTGGTTACCGACCACCACCTGCCGGGCCGTGACCTGCCGCGGGCCGCGGCGATGGTGAATCCGAACCTCCCGGGCAGCCGGTTTGCCAGCCCCAACCTCGCGGGCGTCGGCGTGGCGTTCTACCTGATGGCGGCTCTCGGGCGCGCGCTGGAAGACAGCGGCGTCGCCGGGGCGGCCCGCTTACCGGCGCGATTCCTCGACCTGGTGGCGCTGGGCACCGTGGCCGACGTCGTGCGCTTGGACCACAACAACCGGATCCTGGTCAGCCAGGGCCTCGCACGGCTGCGAGCCGGCCAGGCTGTGCCAGGCGTGCTGGCACTCATGGCCCAGGCCGGTCGCAGCGCCGCTCGTGCGACCAGCAGCGATCTCGGCTTTGCGGCAGGGCCGCGACTGAACGCCGCCGGCCGTCTCGAAGACATGTCAATCGGCATCGAGTGCCTGCTGACCGACGATCCGGCACGGGCAGCGCAGCTCGCCGCCACGCTCGACCAGATCAACCGGGAGCGACGCGAGATCGAGTCGGTGATGCGCGACCAGGCATTCAGTGCGATGAAGTCGATACGGGACTCCGGGCTGCCGAACTGCGTATGCATATACGACGAGTCCTGGCACCAGGGTGTCGTCGGACTTATCGCCGCGCGCGTGCGCGAGCAGTATCACCGGCCGGTAGTCGCGTTTGCGCGGGAGCGGGCGGGTGAACTGAAGGGCTCGGTTCGATCGGTACCCGGCGTACATGCGCGCGACCTGCTCGAAGCGGTCGCGACTCGTCATCCCGGGCTGATCGCCCGTTTCGGCGGTCACGCGATGGCCGCCGGCCTGTCGCTGGCCGAATCGGATTTCGACGCCTTCGCTGCCGCGGCCGACAAGGAGCTGCTGCTGCGGCACCCGGACGCCGACTTCAGCGGCGCGATATTGACGGACGGCAGTCTGCCGGCGGACGCGCTCACGCTGCGCTTCGCGCAGACGCTGCGCGAAGCCGGACCCTGGGGCGCGGGCTTCCCGGAGCCGGTATTCGAGGGCGACTTCCGCGTCGTCGAGCAACGAACCGTGGGCGAGCGACACCTGAAGCTCCGGGTTCTGGCCGGGGAGGGCCAGGCGCAAATCGACGCGATCGCCTTCAACCAGCAGGATCCAGGCATCCGCGGCAGGGCCCGGCTCGCCTACCGGCTCGACGTCAACGAGTACCGGGGAGTCGAGGCGCCGCAACTGGTGGTCGAGCAGATTACCCCGCTGTGACGGCGTGGTAACATGCCGCGTTTTGCGCGATCGCTTTCGGTCAGTCCATGGAAACCAGCCAGATCAAGTACCACATTGTCGACCTCACTGAACGCCTGCAGGCGTTAAGGGGGTATCTTTGACTACGATCGCAAAGCGGAGCGCCTCGTAGAAGTACAACGCGAACTCGAACAGCCGGATGTATGGAACGAGCCGGAGCGAGCACAGGCTCTCGGCAAGGAACGATCGCAACTCGAGAAAGTCGTCGAGACCATTACGGAGCTCGATGCAGGCCTGCGCGATGCGAGTGAACTCCTGCAGCTCGCCATCGAAGAGGACGACGAGTCGACTGTCGGCGAGATCAGCGCAGACCTGGGCAGATACGAGGCGCGCGTCGGCGCGCTCGAATTCCAGCGAATGTTCAGCGGCGAAATGGACGACAGCAACGCCTTCCTGGATATCAACTCGGGGGCTGGTGGCACAGAGGCGCAGGACTGGGCCGAGATGCTGCTCCGCATGTACCTGCGCTGGGCCGAGGAGCACGGGTTCGAAGCCGAAGTCATCGAGGCATCTCCCGGCGAGGTTGCCGGGATCAAGAGCGCGACCGTCAGGGTCGAGGGCGATTATGCCTACGGCTGGCTGCGCACCGAGACTGGAGTACACCGCCTCGTACGCAAGTCGCCGTTCGACTCCGGCAATCGCCGCCATACGTCGTTCGCATCGGTGTTCGTGTCGCCGGAGGTCGATGATGACATCGACATCGAGATAGACCCGTCCGACCTGCGCATCGACGTATACCGCGCCAGCGGCGCCGGCGGTCAGCATGTCAACCGCACCGAGTCTGCCGTCCGTATCACGCATCTGCCAACCAACGTCGTCGTCCAGTGCCAGAATGATCGGTCGCAGCACAAGAACAAGGCGACGGCGATGAAACAGCTGAAAGCCAAGCTCTACGAGCTGGAGCTGCAAAAGCGCCGCGCGGAGGCATCTGCCCTGGAAGATACGAAAGCCGACGTAGGCTGGGGCAGCCAGATTCGTTCGTACGTGCTCGACCAGAGCCGGATCAAGGACCTGCGCACCGGCGTAGAGACCGGCAATCCGCAGGCCGTACTGAACGGGCACCTCGACGAATTCATCGAAGCAAGTTTGAAGCAGGGACTGTAAGTGACCAACGACAACGACAGGCCGGGCGACGAAAACGAACTCATCGCGGAGCGGCGCCGCAAGCTCGATGCACTGCGCGTAGCGGGTATCGCCTACCCGAACGACTTCCGTCGCAATGCGCTGGCCGAGGAGTTGCACAGAACCTACGGTGGCCACGACGGCGGGCACCTGGTGAAGGAAGATGTGCACGTCAAGGTCGCAGGCCGCATGATGGTAAAGCGCGTCATGGGCAAGGCGAGCTTCATCAAGCTGCAGGACAGGAGCACGCAGATACAGGTGCGACTCGAGCGCGACCGCCTGGCCGAGGGTCTTTACCAGGACTTCAAGAAATGGGATGTCGGCGACGTCCTCGGCGTGTCCGGCACGCTGTTCAAGACGCAGACGGGCGAGCTGACAGTCATGGCGGACGACATCCGGCTGTTGACGAAGTGCCTGCGGCCGCTGCCGGAGAAGTATCACGGCCTGTCGGATCAGGAGACGCGCTATCGCCAGCGATATGTAGACCTGATCATGAACGAGCAGAGCCGTGCCGTATTCCGTATGCGCTCGCAGATTGTTTCCTACATACGCGCCTTCCTCGATTCGCAGGACTATCTCGAGGTCGAGACGCCGATGATGCAGGCGATCCCTGGCGGAGCCAATGCTCGACCGTTCAAGACGCATCACAATGCGCTGGACATGACGCTGTACCTGAGAATCGCCCCCGAGCTGTTCCTGAAAAGGCTCGTCGTGGGTGGTTTCGAGCGGGTCTACGAGATCAACAGGAACTTTCGAAACGAGGGCGTATCGACCCAGCACAATCCCGAATTCACCATGCTCGAGCTGTACCGGGCATATGCCGACTTCGAGGACCTGATCCAGATGGTCGAGGCGTTGCTCGGCGGCATGACCGAGGCGATACTCGGGACCACTACTCTGGTTTACCAGGGCCAGACGATCGATTTCGCCGTGCCGTTCGGGCGCATGAGCGTCGAAGATGTCGTCTGCAAGTTCAATCCGCAGCTCGATCGCTCGCGGATCCGGGACAGGGAATACCTCGCCGGCATCGCAGGCGAACTCGGTATCAAGGTCGAGCCGAATTACGGGGCCGGCAAGCTGCAGATCGAGATCTTCGACAAGACCGGTGAAGCGGCGCTCGTTCAGCCGACATTTATCACTTCTTACCCGACCGAGGTTTCGCCGTTGTCACGGCGAAATGACGACGATCCGTTCGTTACCGACCGGTTCGAGTTTTTCGTGACCGGTCGCGAGCTGGCGAACGGTTTCTCGGAACTCAACGATCCCGAAGACCAGGCCGAGCGATTCCGGGAGCAGGTTCGCAACAGGGACGCCGGCGACGACGAGGCAATGGCGTTCGACCACGATTACATACGCGCGCTCGAATACGGTCTGCCGCCGGCAGCAGGTCTCGGGCTCGGCATCGACAGGCTCGTCATGCTGTTGACGGACTCGCCGTCCATTCGTGACGTGCTGCTGTTCCCGTACATGCGGCCCGAGATATTCGAGTAACTGCGATACGTCAGGCGCCGTCCCACGGCAGCGGCAGCGGTTCTGCCCGGCCGGCGCCCAGCCGGAAGGACCTGCCGTGCAGTTCGATCGGGAGCAGCGCAAGCATCTCGGATCCGGCGGCGGTGACTACTTCGCCAACGTCACCGGAGTCATCGCCCAACCGGTCGCCGACGATCGGCGCGTGGTCGCTGACCCGGAAGCGCGCGAGGCGGCGCTTGACGCTGCCCAGGTGCTCGGTACGCGCAACGACTTCCTGGCCCGTATAGCAGCCCTTCGAAAAGCTGAGCGCGCCCACCCGGTCGAGATTGAGCATGTGCGGCGTGTAGCGCTCGCTGGCAGCGGCACCGATATCGGGCAGCCCCGCCGCGATGCGGCGGCGGCGCCATTCGTCGGCGGCGAGCGTTGCGCGGCCGCTCAGTGAGCGCGCGACGTCGTCCCGCCGCCCATAGATTTCGAACCAGGCGTCATTCCGCTCGTGGCTGGCCACGGCCGCGCCGGGCAACCGGGCGGCTCGGCCGCGGGCGGCAACGCAGGACCAGTCGTCACCGGCTGCGGCGATTTCCACCCTGGCGCGCAGCCGGTACATGCCGAGCCGCCCGACCACTGCTGCTGCCATGTCCGCCGGCACGGCGAATCCCACCCGGTCCTCGAGACCGAGCAGCGTGCCGGTCACCAGCACCCGGCCCCTGGCATTGCACCAGGCGGCCGGCAGCGCGCCGCCCGCTTCGAGCAGCCCCAGGTCCTGGGTGAGCTGGCCCTGCAGGAACTCGACACGATCCGCGCCGGCAACGGTCACTATGCGATACGGGTTGTTGGGGGTCATTGTTTCAGTCTGTAACACAAACGGCGGAGCGCCTCTGTACCTGCCGGCGTACTCTGGCATACTGCCGCCATGTCAAGACTGGTGCCAGTGCGGGCCGACAGGGTCGGTTCCGAAACAGAAGTGCGGGCGCATGATAACCCGCCGGTCGAGAACGACAAGCTCAACCGGCCGAAGGAAATCGGCGGGCGACCCGGTCCCGAGCCAACGCGTTACGGGGATTGGGAGAAGAACGGTCGCTGCATCGATTTCTGACGACCATGCCTCGGAATTGAACGGGTCCCGATATGAATAACAGCGCGCGGCCTTTGTCGCCGCATCTCCTCGTATACCGCTGGCCGATCACGATGGTGCTTTCGATCCTGCACCGTATGACCGGCGTTGCGATGAGTCTTGGCCTGGTCGTGCTGGCAGCATGGCTGCTCGGTGCCGCCGGTGAGCCGGACGACTACGGTTTCGTGGCCGGACTGCTCGGTAGCTGGCCAGGGCGCCTCGTCCTCATCGGCTTCAGTTTCGCCTTTTTCCTGCACCTTTGTAATGGCGTACGTCACTTGGTCTGGGACGCCGGCTACGGATTCGAAAAGAGCCAGGCCGATCGTTCCGGCGTGCTCGTCGCGATACTGACGGTCCTGCTTACGCTCACCTACTGGTGGCTGCTGTGAGCCTCCGTTCGCCCCTCGGCAAGGTCCTGGGATCGGGTTCCGCGAAAGAGGGCGCGGACCACTGGTGGGCGCAGCGCCTTACCGCGATTGCCCTGGTCCTCCTCGGCGGATGGTTCCTGCTGGCGCTGATGCAAATCGGCGACTTCGGTTACGAGGCGGTCCGGAACTGGATCGGCCGGCCGGTCACGAGCATATTGCTGCTGCTGCTCAGCGCCACGCTGGCCTATCACTCGCTGCTGGGAGTGCAGGTGGTCATCGAGGACTATGTACACGGCCCGCTGAAGATTGTTTCGCTGGTACTCAGCAAGTTCGCCCATGCGGCGGTTGCCGCAACGGCAGCCTTTGCTGTCTTGAAAATAGCATTCGGTATTGCCTGATGAGTGACTACGAATTTGTCGACCACAGCCACGACGTCGTCGTAATCGGGGCGGGCGGCGCCGGTCTGAGATCTACTTTCGGTCTGGCGCAGGCCGGCTTCACGACCGCGTGCATTACGAAGGTCTTCCCCACACGCAGCCATACCGTTGCCGCGCAGGGGGGCATCAGCGCGGCGCTCGGCAACATGGGCGTCGACGACTGGCGCTGGCACATGTACGACACCGTCAAGGGTTCCGACTGGCTGGGCGACCAGGATGCGATCGAGTACATGTGCAAGGAGGCGCCCGATGCCGTCATCGAACTCGAGCATTACGGTGTGCCGTTTTCGCGGACGGAGCAGGGGCTGATCTACCAGAGGCCTTTCGGCGGCATGACCACCCACTTCGGCGAGGGCATAGCCCAGCGCACCTGTGCGGCGGCGGACCGAACCGGGCATGCGATCCTGCACACGCTCTACCAGCAGTCGCTGAAACACGACGCCGAATTCTATATCGAGTATTTCGCGATCGACCTGATCATGGACGACACGGGTGCGTGCCGCGGCGTCGTAGCCCTCGATCTTGCGACAGGACGCTTGCATCGTTTCCGCGCGCACCAGGTCATCCTTGCGACGGGTGGATACGGCCGGGCCTATTTCTCCTGCACCTCCGCACATACCTGCACCGGTGACGGCAACGCCATGGTGCTGCGGGCCGGCCTGCCGCTGCAGGACATGGAGTTCGTGCAATTCCATCCGACCGGCATTTACGGCGCAGGTTGCCTGATTACCGAGGGCGTGCGGGGCGAAGGCGGGTACCTGACAAACGGCGATGGCGAGCGATTCATGGAGCGCTATGCGCCGAACGCGAAGGACCTGGCGTCCCGCGATGTCGTCAGTCGCTCGATGACGATCGAGATTCGTGAAGGCCGCGGTGTCGGCAGGGACAAGGACCATATCCACCTGCACCTCGAGCATCTCGGTCCGGAGGTCATCGAGGAACGCCTGCCCGGTATCGCCGAATCGGCCCGCATATTCGCCGGCGTCGACGTTACCCGGTCGCCGATACCGGTCTTGCCGACCGTGCACTACAACATGGGCGGAATACCGACCAACTACCTCGGTGAGGTCGTGACGCTGAAGGACGGCGATCCGGAGAGCGCCGTACCCGGCCTCATGGCCGTAGGGGAGGCCGCCTGCGTCTCCGTTCACGGGGCCAACCGGCTGGGCTCGAATTCACTGCTCGACCTGGTCGTATTCGGGCGCGCCGCCGCGAAGCACTGCGCGGCGACGATGCAGCCGGGTGCCCGGCATGCGCCGTTGTCGTCCGATGCGGGGCAGAACAGCGTTGACCGGCTGGACCGGCTGCGCAACGCCAGGGGGTCGAGGCCGACCTCGGAAATCCGGCTCGAGATGCAGAAGCTCATGCAGAACCATGCGGCCGTTTTCCGTACGGGCGAAACGCTGGAAGAAGGCGCGCAGCTGCTGCGGAAGACGTATGCGAGCTTCGACGATGTCGCGGTAAGCGACCGGTCGCTGGTCTGGAATACGGACCTGGTCGAGACGCTGGAGC
Source organism: Gammaproteobacteria bacterium (assembly GCA_029884165.1). Taxonomy (GTDB): domain Bacteria; phylum Pseudomonadota; class Gammaproteobacteria; order Steroidobacterales; family Woeseiaceae; genus JAOUIH01. The sequence continues at coordinate 113,422 of JAOUIH010000001.1, forward strand.
TCGAGAACCTGCTGCAGAATGCGGTAGCGACGATCGAGTCGGCGGCGAACCGCAAGGAAAGTCGCGGCGCGCACGCGCGCGAGGATTACCCGGAGCGCGACGACGAAAACTGGATGAAACACACGCTGTGCTGGGTAGGCGGGCCGGGTACCGTGTGCTTCGACTATCGGCCCGTGCACCGGGAGACGCTGACCGACGAGGTCGAGGCGATTCCTCCCAAGGCGCGGGTCTACTAGGGCGGTCCCGATCGGGTACCAGACTTTGCAGGAGTGAAGCGTGGCGCAGTTTCGATTACCACCGAACTCGCGTATCCGGAAGGGCCGGCATTTTGCCGCGCCCGAGGGTGCCGGCAACGTGCGGCGATTCGTGATCTATCGTTACGACCCTGACAGCGGCGAGAATCCGCGCATGGATACCTATGACGTCAACATGGACGGCTGCGGGCCGATGGTGCTCGACGTCCTGATCAAGATCAAGAACGAGATCGATCCGACGCTGACATTCCGGCGTTCCTGCCGCGAGGGAATCTGCGGATCCTGCGCGATGAACATAGACGGCGGCAACACGCTGGCCTGCACGAAGGCAGCCGACAGCATCAGCGGTGATGTGAGCATCTATCCGCTGCCGCACATGAGTGTGGTCAAGGACCTCGTGCCGGACCTGACGAATTTCTATGCGCAGTACGCGTCGATCAGGCCGTGGCTGCAGGCGAGGACGCCGCCTCCACCGGACCGCGAACGCCTGCAGAGCAAGGAAGAGCAGGAACTGATCGATGAACCCGCCGCCTGCATCCTGTGCGCCTGCTGCTCGACCAGCTGCCCGAGCTACTGGTGGAACAGCGACCGGTATCTCGGTCCGGCGGCACTGCTCGCGGCCTATCGCTGGCTCGTCGACAGTCGCGACGAGGCGAAGGGTGAGCGCCTGGACGAGCTCGAGGACCCGTTCCGACTGTACCGCTGCCACACGATCATGAACTGCACGAACACCTGCCCGAAGGGGCTCAATCCGGCACGGGCCATTGCCGAGACGAAAAAGATGCTGCTGGAGCGGCGGCACTGAGCCGCCATGGAACCGCATGATCGCGATGTGAGGGACGCGCGCTTGCGCTGGCAGTGCCGCCGGGGCATGCGGGAACTCGACGAATTGCTCCTGCGCTATTTCGAATGCATCTATCCAGCGTCGGACGAAGACGAAAAGTCGGCATTTCGTGAACTATTGGCGCTGTCCGATCCGGACCTCGTCGTGTATCTGCTGGGCGGTGCATCCACCGGACAGCCCGCCACCGACCGCGTCCTCGGGCGCATACGCCGCTGAACTCGAGCTGTCGGATCGCGCTCGCCGCGTCGTACGGCTGTCCGGCTTCGCGCTCCTGATTGCCGGTAGCCTCATCGCCTGGCAGCTGCCGCTGCCGGCGTGGGGCAAGCTGCTGGTGGCCGCCGGCTGGATCGCCGACTGCAGCCACGCACTGGTCCGCCAGTCGAGGGGCGTGGCCCGGCTCCGGCGACTCCGGGTGCGGGCCGACGGCAGGATCGACGGCGTGGCGCCGGACGGCCGATCGGTCGAGCTCGAGCTCATGCCTGGCAGCCTGCTGCTGGACCGCGCCGGGTGGCTGCGGCTGCGCCGCGCGGACGGCGCCGTTCACGGGGAGCTGCTGCTCGCCGGCGAGCAGGCAGCCGAAGCCTGGCGCAAGCTGTCTATTCTTTGGAGGCTTGGATGCTAGCCTGATACCATGCGATGTTCCGCAGGCGATTGCTGCCGGCGGCTGCCCAGGTCGATCCGGCGCAATTGCTTAATGCCTGATTTTTCAAGAAAAATCCCAAGCGGCCGGGAGCCGCTGTCACGCGGTGTGCGGCCAGCGGCGGAAAGTCCGGACGAGCCGGCGCTGGCGTGCCGCGCGAATCACCGGTCCGGCGCGTTAACCCGATCACAATTTCGCATAACCGGTATGAATCCCGCGGTCCTGCGCGAACTTTCAAATCCTGCCCCGGTCTATCCCGGTGACAGCGGGCATGCGGGTGTGCGCACCCAGGCCGTCCCGGATGTCGGCTGAGTCGAGCGACGCGCAACTGGTCCGACGGGTCCAGAAAGGCGACAAGCGTGCGTTCGACCTGCTGGTGCTCAAGTACCAGCACAAGATCGTCAACCTGGTAATGCGCTATGTACGGGATCCGGATCAGGCACTCGATATTACGCAGGAGGCATTCCTCAAGGCGTATCGAGCCCTGCCGCGTTTCCGGGGCGACAGTGCGTTTTACACCTGGCTGTACCGGATCGCGGTGAACACGGCGAAGAATTATCTCGCTGCCCAGCGCCGACGGCCGATGGACGTCGACCTGGACCTGCAGGACCCGGAGCAATACGACCTGCACTCGAAATTGAAGGACACCGATACGCCCGAGGGCGTAACGCTGAGTCGCGAATTGAACCTCGCGGTGCAGAAGGCGATCGAGGGCCTCCCCGAGGACCTGCGCACGGCGATCGTGCTGCGGGAGCTCGACGGGATGAGTTACGAGGAGATCGCTCAGGCCATGGAGTGCCCGGTCGGTACGGTCCGGTCGCGAATATTTCGCGCCCGGGATGCAATAAGCAAGAAAATTGGCCATTTGATCGATTAGACTGACGCGGGCCCCGGGTCCGATAAGAAAGACGGTGAATAATGAATGAGACCCTGAATTCACAGCTCTCTGCCTTCGTCGACGGGGAATTGCCCGAGCGGGAAGCGGAACTGTTCCTGCGCCGCCTGGACCGGGACGACGCGCTGTGCGCCGAAGCGAGCCGTTACCTGCAGATCGGCCGGGCCATGCGCGGCGAGCCGCAGTTACCGGGCATGCGCGAACTGGCGGGACGAATTGCGGCCAACATCGAGTTCGAGGACCTGCCGGCGACGGGTACGGCCGGCCGGCTGTCGACCCGCCTGCTCCGGCCCGCCGGCGGCGTCGCCATTGCAGGCGCCGTTGCTATCGTGGCTCTTGTCGGGCTGCAGAACCTGGGGACCGATACCGGCCCCGGTTCGAGTGTCGCAGCGGCCGAACTTGCCGCAGTGGCCATTGACGAGGCGCCGCTCTACACGGAGCCACCGGTCGCCGAATTCGTATCGGACCGGCCCGGTGAAATGCTGAGCCGTTATTACCGCCATCACGGCGAACGCTCTGCCGACATGGGCGCCAGCAACATCCTGACCCGGCTCGTAACGCTGGAACTCCGGGAAGGCGAACTCGTCCGGATAGCCCCCCCGACGGGCGAGCCCGGCGCGACAGAGGCCGAAAAAACGCCAATCGAAATTCCGTCCTCTACCGAATGACCGGCGGCCTTGCAGTGAACCAGATGCTGCGCGCAACCCTGATCCTCGTCGGCATGGTGGGACTGTTTCCCGGGCCGGGCGCGTCGGCGCGTGCCGAAACGCCGGCGTCACCGAACGACTGGCTCGATCGCATGTCGGCCGTCGTCAATACCATGAATTTCGAGGGCACCGTGATTCGCCGGCGCGAAGGTCAGTCGCAGGCGCTCAAGGTCGTGCACAAGGTCGTTGACGGCGTCGTCAACGAGAAAGTCATTACGCAGGAAGGCAACGGCCTCGAGATCATACGTAACGGCAACGAGGTGCATTGCATTTTGCCCGACAGGAAATCGGTGCTGGTCGAATTCTGGAACGACGACAGCACGCTGTTTTCGACCTTGCCGAAAAGTCAGCTCCGCTTCGGCAGCGAGTACGACCTGTCGATCGTGCGCGAGGAAAGGGTAGCGGGACGGAATGCACTCGTGCTCGCCGTACGCCCGCACGATGGGTATCGCTACGGCCACCGTATCTGGCTCGACCAGGAAACGGCCTTTCCCCTGCGTACCGAACTCGTCGGAGGCGACGGCGCGTTGCTCGAGCAGCTCAAGTTCGCGGACATACGGCTCGATTCGGACATCGCGCCGCAGGCGCTGCAGCCCTCGATGAACCTCGACGATTTCACCTGGTATACGGAGCCGGCGAGGCCGGAGATCGAGGAGGTCGAGTCCGAGTGGGTCTGCGACGACCTGCCGGCAGGCTTCCGTCTCCTGTCGGAAACTCGCGAAACGCTCCCGGGCAGCGAGACGCCCGTGACACATATCATGTACGGGGACGGGCTCGCGACGGTATCGGTATTCATTGCGGCCCCGACCGATGAGAGCGTCGCCGGACGGGCAGCCGTAGGCGCATCGAATTCCTACAGCGTGGAACTCGACCAGGCAGCCGTCACCGCCATCGGCGAAGTGCCGCTCGCCACCGTTCGCCGCATCGCAGGCGGAATGCGATTGCGCTAGCCGCAGTGCCGGATGCCCGGAGCAGGCTATGAGCTACCCCCTGGGGACCATCGTTTCCATATCTGCCGACCTGGCGGTCGTTTCTGTGGACGGGATGCCCGCCTGCGCTCGCTGCGCGGAAGGGCGCGGCTGCGGGGCCGGTCTGTTCGGCCAGGGGCGTGCAGCACGGCTGGTGGATGCCCGGATCCCTGACGGTCTCGGCGTCGCCGTGGGCGATCCCGTCCGACTCTCGGTGCCGCCCAGTGAGTTGCTCGCTGCGAGCCTGCTGGCCTACGGTGCCCCGCTGGCCGGGCTGGTCCTCGGGGCCCTGGCGTCGGTGGCGGTTCCGCAGAGCGCGGGCGACTCGGCCGCGATCCTGCTGGCCCTCCTGGGCCTCGTCTCCGGTTTCGCGATCGGCCGATGGCGGCTGCGCCGGGTCGCTTGCCCGCGCCGTTTCCGGCCCGTCGTCGAGCGGTCGGCATGAGCCGGCCCGCGATCCGCGTGTACAGCCGGCCGGGCTGTCACCTCTGCGAGCAGTTGCTCGAGGAACTGCTGCCGCTGCTCAGGGGGCGGGCCGACGTCGAGGTGCTGGACATCGATGCCCGGTCGGAGTGGGCCCTGGCCTACGGCACAAGGATCCCGGTGGTCGAACTCGACGGCGAATTCCTTTGCCAGTTTCACCTCGATGCGGCGGCCGTGACTACGGCGCTGGAGCGCCGCGGGATCCGCTAAAGCGCAGCCCGCGACAGCCCGTAAGCGTATATACTTCGCGGCTGCCCAGCGCCTCAGACAGCTCATGGACCATATCCGGAACTTCTCCATCATCGCCCACATTGACCACGGCAAGTCCACGCTGGCCGACCGGTTCATCCAGATCTGTGGTGGCCTCGAGGCTCGCGAGATGGCGAACCAGGTGCTCGACTCGATGGATATCGAGCGCGAGCGGGGCATCACGATCAAGGCCCAGAGCGTCTCCCTCCAGTACAAGGCGAAGGACGGCCGTACCTACGAACTGAATTTCATCGATACGCCCGGCCACGTGGATTTTTCCTACGAAGTGTCCCGATCGCTGGCTGCCTGCGAGGGAGCGCTGCTGGTCGTGGACGCGGCGCAGGGGGTCGAAGCCCAGAGCGTCGCCAACTGCATCACGGCGATCGACCAGGGACTCGAGGTGCTGCCGGTCCTGAACAAGATCGACCTCGATGCTGCCGATCCCGATCGTGTCATCCGCGAGATCGAGGACATCATCGGCGTAGAGGCTCAGAACGCCGCGAGGGTCAGCGCGAAGACCGGGGAGGGCGTAGCAGAACTGCTCGAGCAGCTAGTGGCCGTCATCCCGCCGCCAAAGGGCGACAGAGACGCGCCGCTGCAGGCGTTGATCATCGATTCCTGGTTCGACAATTACGTCGGCGTCGTATCGCTGGTGCGGGTGGTCAACGGATCGCTGAAGAAAGGCGCCAAGTTCACGGTGATGTCGACCGGCCGCTCGTACAACGCAGATCGCGTGGGCAGCTTTACGCCGAAGATGACGGACCGCGATATTCTCGAGACCGGCGAGGTCGGATTCGTCATTGCCGCCATCAAGGACATCGACGGAGCGCCGGTCGGCGACACGCTGACCGGGGCATCCAATCCCTGCGCCAAGCCGTTGCCGGGATTCAAGCAGGTGCAGCCGCGCGTGTTTGCCGGCCTGTTTCCCGTCAGCGCTGACGACTACAACGGTTTTCGCGAAGCGCTGCAGAAGCTGCGTCTGAACGATTCATCCCTGCATTTCGAGCCGGAGACGTCGGCCGCTCTCGGGTTCGGCTTTCGCTGTGGTTTTCTCGGCATGCTGCACATGGAAATCGTGCAGGAGCGGCTCGAGCGCGAGTACGATCTCGACCTGATCACGACGGCGCCGACCGTGGTGTTCGAGGTGGTGCTGACCAGCGGCGAGATCATCAAGGTCGACAATCCTGCGAAGCTGCCGCCGCAGAACGAGATCAGCGAACTGCGCGAACCGATTATCACTGCCAACATCCTCGTACCGGAAAAATTCGTCGGTAACGTGATGAAGCTCTGCATCGAAAAGCGCGGCGTACAGAAGCAGGCCCGTTACACCGGGACCCAGGTGTCTATGGAATACGAGATGCCTCTGTCAGAGGTCGTGCTCGATTTCTTCGACAAGCTCAAGTCGGTCAGCCGTGGATTCGCCTCGTTCGACTACCATTTCGAGCGTTTCGAGGATGCCCCGCTCGTTCGACTCGATATACTCATCAACAAGGACCGCGTGGACGCACTGTCGGTCATCGTGCATCGCGCGAATGCCCAGTGGAGAGGCCGCGAACTCGTCGAGAAGATGCGCGAGCTGATTCCGCGGCAAATGTTCGATGTCGCGATCCAGGCCGCAATTGGCAACCAGGTGATCGCGCGAAGCACAGTGAAGGCGCTGCGCAAGAACGTGACCGCGAAATGTTATGGTGGCGACGTTACCCGGAAGCGCAAGCTGCTGGAGAAACAGAAGGCCGGCAAGCGACGCATGAAACAGATCGGTTCAGTCGAGATTCCGCAGGAGGCGTTCCTTGCCGTTCTGCGCGTAGAGAAATAGGAGTTGCCGAAAGAATGAACCTTGCTTTGATACTGGTGGTGCTCACCGCTCTGAGTGGGGCAGTCGTCGCCTACGACAAGTTCGGTCGCCGCAGGAATTCCGACCTGATTCGGGATGCCGACAGTCCCAGGGAAAACATCCTGGTGGAATATTCCCGGTCGTTTTTTCCCGTCCTGTTGTTCGTACTCGTTATCCGGTCATTCATCTTCGAGCCGTTTCGCATCCCGTCGGGTTCGATGATGCCGACGCTGTTGCAGGGCGATTACATTTTCGTCAAGAAATATGCCTACGGGCTGCGTCTGCCGGTCCTTGAAACCAAGATCCTGGAGACGGGACAGCCGGAGCGCGGTGACGTCGTCGTGTTTCGCCTGCCGTCGGATCCGAGCGTCAATTACATCAAGCGCGTAGTCGGCCTGCCCGGGGACGAGGTCGTCTATCGCGGCCACGAACTGACCATCAACGGCACGCCGGTGACAATGGCCCGCGATTCGGCGGACGCGAGCCACGACGGTATTCCGCGCTTCATCGAGACACTGGGCGAGCGGGAGCACGCCATACTGATCGCGCGGCCCGAGAACACGATGGCCGACGGCGTCTATGTCGTGCCCGAGGGCACCTATTTCGTGATGGGCGACAACCGGGACAACAGCCGTGACAGCCGCTACATCGGACCGATTCCGGAGACTCACCTGGTCGGCGAGGCAGTCCGGATCTGGATGCACATGGACGGCCTGGAGTGGCCGAGTTGGGGGCGAATCGGCACCAGGATTCAATAATGTGGTGCGAGTCACTGATTTTGCAGGTAAAATCACGCGAGAATCAGGACGGCATTGGGCGCAATTGAGCAGATATGGAGCCATGCGGCGATACCGGGGTGACAGCATGACGGGCAATTTAAGGGGCAGGCGGAACATGGGCACGGTGCGGGGCTTGCGTTTGCGCGCTCGCCAGGCCGGCATGACGACGCTCGGCTTCATTATCCTGGCGGCGTTCATCGGCCTGTTCGCTTACGCGGCGATCCGGCTGACGCCCGTTTACCTCAATTACTTCAAGGTCGTCGGCGTGGTCGAGGGCGTGCTGAAGGAATTCGACGGCCAGAACCCGACCCGGGCTGCGATCCGGACGTCGATTGCGCGGCGTTTCGACGTCGAGAGCATCTCGGAAATAAGCGCCCGCGACATCAAGGTCACCCAGGAAAACGCCGGTTTCCTCGTCGAAGCCGTGTACGACGACACGGAGCCGTTCATCGCCAACGTGTCTTTCACCGTGCACTTCGACAAGAAGGTACTGGTCCGCCGTTGACCGGGAACGCTGCGGCGATCCCGCGAATCGCATAAACTCCCGTCCTTGAACCGGGGCGGCCGCATGGCCGGTCCCGTTGCCGTTCGTACCGGGAAACGAGATTGGACAAGACCGCCCGCTGGGTGAAATCACGTTTCGGCTACACGTTTGCCGAGGCCGGCCTGCTGGCCGCTGCGCTAACGCATCGCAGTGCGGACGGGCCGAACAACGAGCGGCTCGAGTTTCTCGGTGACGCGGTCCTCGACTGCGTGATTTCCGACATTGTCTACAGGCGCCGGCCTGCGGCAAACGAAGGCGAGCTGAGCCGGCTCCGCGCGTCCCTGGTCAGGGATGCGACGCTCGCCGAAATCGCCGATGCGCTCGGCATCAGCGACTACCTCATCCTGGGCACCGGCGAGAAAAAGTCGGGCGGTCACCGGCGCAACTCGATCATGGCCGGTGCGCTCGAGGCGATTTTCGGAGCGGTTTATCTCGATGCCGGCTTCGCTGCGGCTGACCGCGTCATTCGCCGGATATACGCGCCATTGACGGCCGAGCTCCCGGACTCCGAGGAACTCAAGGACGCCAAGACGCGGCTGCAGGAACTGGTGCAGTCCGACGGCCGGGCGCTGCCGGTATACGAACTCGAGAAGGTCAGCGGCAAGGCGCATCGGCAGACCTTCGAGGTCAGCTGCAGCCTGGAGGCTGACGGCCTCAGGACGGTGGGCAGGGGCCTGAGCCGACGCGACGCGGAGCAGCAGGCGGCCGCACGCATGCTCGACAAGCTGGACCCCGGGGAGTGAACGCCGTGTCTTCCGGAATGCATCGCTGCGGATTCGTGGCCGTCGTCGGCAGGCCAAACGTCGGCAAGTCGACGCTGATCAATGCGATCGTGGGTCGCAAGGTCAGTATCGTTACCCATAAGCCGCAGACGACCCGCCACCGGATCGTCGCCGTGCATACGCGACCCGACCACCAGATCCTTTTCGTCGATACGCCGGGCCTGCATCGCGATGCGGGCAAGGCAATGAACCGGCTGATGAACCGGACGGCGACGAGTGCCCTCAAGGACGCGGACCTCGTGATGTTCGTCAGCGAGGCGGGGCGCTGGACCCGGGAGGACGACGATGTGCTGGAGAGAGTTCGCGAGTCCAACGTGCCCGCGATGGCGCTGCTGAACAAGGTGGACAATATCCACCCGCGGGAGCGGCTGCTCGAACTGATCGCCGAGCTGTCGCGCCTGCATTCGTTCGTGGAAATCGTGCCCGTTTCCGCGCTCCGCAAGTCGAATATCGAACGACTCGCCGCGCTGATTCCGCGCTACCTGCCCGAGTCGCCGCCGCTGTTCCCGGCCGACATGTTGACCGATCGCAGCGATGCGTTTCACGTGGCCGAGTCGATCCGTGAAAAGCTGACGCTGATGCTGCACGAGGAACTACCCTACGGGCTGACCGTTCAGATCGAGCGCTACGAGCGGCAGCCGGAAGGCATCGCGGTGCATGCGATCGTGTGGGTCGAACGCGAGAGCCAGAAGGGAATCGTGGTCGGGAAGGGGGGGCAGGTATTGAAGCGAGTCGGCACGGCGGCCCGGCTGGAACTCCGCCAGGCGCTCGGCGTGCCGGTGCACCTCGAACTGTGGGTCAAGGTCAAGGAGAACTGGGCCGACAGCGAGAAGGACCTGCAGGCACTGGGCTATGAGTCGCCCTGAACCGGCAGCGCCGGGGAACGCGCGGCGATGAGTGGCCGCAAGCGCGTCGAGGGCCAGCCCGCCTGGTTGCTCCACTATCGTCCGTTCCGGGACACCAGCCTGATCCTCGACCTGATCACCCGCGATCACGGTCGGCTGTCCGTGGTGGCCCGCGGCAGTCGTTCGGCAAGGTCCCGGCTCCGCGGCATCCTGCGGCCGTTTCTGCCGCTCTCGATATCATGGGTCGGGCGTGCCGAACTCGGGACGATGACCGGGGCCGAAATGAACGGGCCGCCGGTCAGGCTGCTCGGGGACGCGCTGATGTCGGGCTACTACCTCAACGAGTTACTGCTGAAGCTGGTGCCGCGCCATGACCCGCAGCCGGAAATCTTCGAGGCATACGCTGCGACGATATTCACGCTCCAGTCGGAGCCCGCAGTCGCGCGACGGCTGCGCGAGTTCGAACTCGAACTGCTGCGCCTCCTCGGCTACGCCGTCGACCTGGAATCCGACTCGGGCGGACGTGCGGCGCTGCGCGCCGATCTGCTGTACGAGTACCGCGTCGAGCAGGGCGCCGTGCCGGTCAGCCAGCGAGACGGACCGATGATCTTTTCCGGTGCCGAGCTCCAGGCGGTTGCGCGGCGCGACTTCGATCGTGCGGAGGTGCTGGCATCGGCCGCGCGCCTCCTGCGGGGTGTAATCGCGTATCATTTGGACGGGCGCGAACTGCTCACTCGCAAGGTGCTGCGCGACATGCGCAGGACGGCGGGCCCGGAGGCAGGCCGCGAAGACTGACGAATTGCGGCGAACCCTGCCGCAACGACTGGGGAGTTTTGCTTGAATCCGATACACCTGGGCGTCAACGTCGACCATGTTGCGACGCTCCGGCAGGCGCGCGGTACGGTGTACCCGAGCCCGGTCGAGGCTGCGCTGCGAGCCGAATCCGCCGGGGCCGACAGCATCACCGTGCATCTCAGGGAGGATCGGCGCCATATCCAGGATGCCGACGTCCGCAAGCTCCGGGAGGCGATGCGCACGCACATGAATCTCGAGATGGCGGTGACGGACGAAATGATCGGCATCGCCTGCGACATACGGCCCAGTGATTGCTGCCTGGTGCCGGAACGCCGCGAGGAACTGACGACCGAGGGCGGCCTCGACGTGGCAAGCCAGGTCGAGCGGGTGCGCGATGCCTGTCGCCGCCTGGCCGCGTGCGGCATCCGGGTGTCGCTGTTCATCGATCCCGACGAACGCCAGCTGGATGCTGCCGCGGCGGTCGGGGCGCCGGTGGTCGAGCTGCATACCGGCGCGTATGCGGAAGTCGACGGCGATGAACAGCGGAAGGAACTCGAGCGCGTCGTGCACGCGGCCCGTTACGGTCACAGAAAGGGGCTGACGGTGCATGCGGGCCACGGACTCCACTACGAAAACGTGAAACCGATCGCCGGGATCCCGGAGATCGTCGAGCTGAACATCGGTCACGCGATTGTTGCGCGGGCGGTATTCGACGGCATGGACGCCGCCGTGCGCGAGATGAAGCGGCTGATGCAGGAGGCCCGGCGATGAGCCGGGGCAAGGCTTGATCTTCGGCGTCGGGACGGACATCGTCGAGCTTGCCCGGGTCCAGCAGACCTATGAGCGTTTCGGGCGGCATTTCGTCGACAGGCTCCTGATGGAGGAAGAGCGCGAACTCTTCGAGCGCAACAAGTGGCCGGTTCGTTTCCTGGCGATGCGTTTTGCCGCGAAAGAGGCGACGGTCAAGGCGATGGGCACGGGTTTTGCGCACGGCATGTGGATCCGCGACGTCGGCATAGTCAGCAACGACTGGGGCCGGCCGACCGTGATCTGGTCTGAACGCGGCCAGGAAGTGTGTCGCCGGCTCGGCATCGGCGAGGGTCATGTGAGCCTGAGCGACGACGCCGGGCTGATACTCGCGTTCGCCGTCGTGATGAACAGGCAGGATTGAGCATGCATTGTTTCGCCTTCGATATCGAGACCGTGCCGGACGTGGAGTTCGGCCGCCGTTTCCTCGGCCTGGACGGCATAGGCGACGAGGAGGTCGGCAATGCGATGACCTTCCTGCACCAGCAGCGGACCGGCAGCGACTTTCTGCCTTTGCACCAGCACCGCGTCGTCGCGATTTCCGTTGCGCTCCGGACCGCGAACCTGTTCAAGGTCTGGAGCCTGGGCGAAACCGATTCGGACGAGGCCGAACTCGTGCGCCGTTTTTTTGACGGCATCGAGCGGTACTCCCCGGATCTCGTTTCCTGGAATGGCTCGGGCTTCGACCTGCCGGTGCTGCACTACCGGGCCCTGAAGCACGGTATACAAGCGCCGCGCTACTGGGAGACCGGCGACCTGGACCGGGACTTCCGCTACAACAACTACCTGAGCCGCTTCCACTGGCGGCACATCGACCTGATGGACGTGCTGTCCGGGTTCCAGGCGCGCAGCCGGGCGGGTCTCGACCAGATTGCGCTCATGCTGGGCTTTCCGGGCAAGCTTGGAATGAGCGGCGACCAGGTGTGGGACCGTTGGCGCGAAGGCGGCATCGAGGAAATTCGCAATTACTGCGAAACCGATGTGCTGAACACCTACCTGGTTTACTTGCGCTTCGAGTTCATGCGCGGCCGGCTCGATGCGGCCGGTCTCGAGCGCGAATTCGACCTGGTACGACAGACGCTCGCGGAGTCCGACGCGGCTCACCTGCGCGAGTTCGCGGCTGCCTGGTCGAAAGCCTGAGGCGGGGTCTGGAGATGGCCCGACGCGATCCCGAAATCGCAGTAATTGCCGCGGTCACGCACGACGGCCGGGGCATAACCGAGGTGTCGGGCAAGAAGGTATTTGTCGCCGGCGCGCTCGCCGGCGAACGAGTGCGCTTCCTGCGGCGCAAGCTGCATCGCAAGTACGACGAGGCAGAATTGCTCGAGGTACTCGATGCGAGTCCGTCACGCATCGAGCCGCGCTGCGCCGCTTTCGGCCGCTGCGGCGGCTGCTCGATGCAGCACGTGTCGGAAGAAAACCAGCGCGAGATCAAGGAACAGGCGCTCCGCGACAGCCTCGAGCGGGTGGGGCGCGTGAGCCCCGCCAGGTGGCTGCCGGCCCTCTACGTCGGCGGCGAGGACGGCAGCTGGCATTACCGCAGGCGCGCCAGGCTCGCAGTCAAAGATGTGCCCGGCAAGGGTCGGGTCCTGGTCGGATTTCGCGAACGGCATGCGCCGTACATAACGGATATGCATCGCTGCGAGGTCCTGGCGCGGCCGGTAGACTCGCTGATCGACCCGCTCAGTGAACTGGTCGCAGGCTTGTCGATCAGGAGCCGCCTGCCGCAGATCGAGGTGGCGGTTGCCGACAATGCGGTGGAACTGGTGTTCCGTGTCCTGGATCCGCCCACCGAGGACGACCGCCGGAGTTTCGCGGCGTTCGCCCGGTCGCACGGTATCCGGGTGTCGCTGCAGCCGGGCGGCCTCGATTCAGTGGAACCGCTGTGGCCGGAGGCGCCGCGGGAGCCGCTCTATTACGCGCTCGACGATCACCGGGTCCGCGTCGAGTTCAGGCCGGTCGACTTCGTGCAGATCAATGCATCGATCAATCGCAGCATGGTGAACGCGGCCATCGAGTACCTGGAGGTGGAGCCGGGGCATCGTGTGCTGGACCTGTTCTGCGGCATCGGCAACTTCACGCTGCCGCTTGCGCGCCGTGCGGCGTCTGTCGTCGGCGTCGAAGGCGAGGGCCAGCAGGTAGAGCGTGCGCGGGCCAATGCGGGCATTAACAGGATCGGCAACGCCGAATTCATCCGTGCCGACCTGTTCGCGCTGTCCGGCGATGAGCCGTGGCTGGTTGCGGGTTGTGACCGGATGTTGCTGGATCCGGCCAGGACTGGTGCCTTTGAAGTCGCGCAGCTGATCCGGGTGCCGGCCCCGTCGCGTATCGTCTACGTCTCCTGCCACCCGGGCACGCTCGCGCGCGATGCCGGCGAGCTCGTGCACAACGGTGGCTACCGCCTGCTGTCTGCGGGAATCATCGATATGTTCCCGCATACGAACCACGTCGAGTCGATCGCGGTCTTTGAAAAGAAAAAGAAAAACAAATAGATAAGTAACAATTAAAGAATTGACATCAATATTTGTACGGAAGGCTTGAACCTGCCGGGTTTCCCGCTAGTCTTTCTGCATGGCACTCGGACCGGTAATGCTCGATGTCGAAGGACTGCGCCTGACGGCGGCGGATCGCGCGATCCTGCGCGAGCCGGCCGTCGGCGGCGTCATCCTGTTCAGCCGGAATTACCAGTCCCCCACGCAGCTGGCGGACCTGGTGGCGGAAATCCGGAGCGTGCGCAGCCCGCCAGTGCTCATAGCGGTCGATCACGAGGGCGGGCGCGTCCAGCGATTCCGCGACGGGTTCACGCGCATTCCGCCAATGCGCCAGCTGGGCCACCACTGGGATACCGACCGGGACGCTGCGCTGGATGTCGCGCGCTCGATCGGCTGGCTGATCGGTGCAGAGCTTCGCGCGAGCGGCATAGACCTCTGTTTCGCGCCCTGCGTCGATCTCGACTGGGGCGTCAGCGAGGTGATCGGCGATCGCGCATTCCATCGCAAGCCGGACGTCGTCGCGGAACTCGCCGGCGAGTTCTGCCGCGGGCTGCGCGACGCCGGCATGGCAGCGGTCGCCAAGCACTTTCCCGGCCACGGCGCAGTGGTTGCGGACTCACACGAAAAATTGCCGGTGGACCGGCGCGAGTTCGGTGACATTCTCGACGATATGCGCCCGTATGACAGCCTGTTCGGCCGGCGCCTGGTTGCTGCGGTGATGATGGCGCACGTCGTCTATGCCGAAGCAGACCGCCTGCCGGCCGGGTTTTCGCGCTGGTGGATACGCGACCGTCTGCGCAAGGAGCTGGGTTTCGACGGCGCGGTGTTCTGCGACGATCTGTCAATGAAGGCGACGGCGGGATACGGGCCGATGCCGAAACGGGCCCGGCTGGCGCTCGAGGCCGGCTGCGACATGGTCCCCATCTGCAACGACCGGGCCTCCGCAACGGCGGCCGTACGGGCGCTGGAGGACTATTCCGACCCGCCGTCACTGGTGCGCCTGGCGCGTCTGCACGGCACCGGGACCCGCTTGCGGGAGACGCTGCTGGCGAGTGATGAATGGCAGCAGGCGGTCGACAAGCTCGATCGGTGGTCGAGCCGCCCGGTGCTGACGCTCGATGCCTGAGCGGACCGGCAGAAGCGTGTTCGCCGCGGACTATGCCCTCGTCGCGGGCACGGCATTTGCCGATTTTGGCGCGGAGGCGGAATCCTGCCGCGTGAGCACTCGTTTCGGGCCGCCTTCGGGGCCGGTGCGGCGGCTGGCCTACGGTGACCTCGACGTGCTGTACCTCGCGCGGCACGGCGAGCGCCATGACATCGCGCCGCACCGGATAAACTACCGGGCGAACCTGGCGGCGCTCAGGCAGCTGGGCGTCTCGACGGTCATCGCGATCAATACCGTCGGCATCATTGGCGACCGGTTGCAGCCCGGCGCGCTCGCGGTGCCGGACCAGCTCGTCGACTACACCTGGGGCAGATCGCACACCATCTACGATTCGCCGGCGGAGGGCCTCGAGCACATCGAATTCACCGAGCCGTTCAGCGCCCGGCTCCGCAGGGGGCTGCTGGCCGCCGCCCGGGCCGCGGATGTACAGTGCCATGACGGCGGCGTCTATGGCGTTACCCAGGGGCCCCGGCTCGAAACGGCCGCCGAGGTCGACCGCTACGAGCGCGACGGGGTACTGTACCTGGGGATGACGGCGATGCCGGAGGCGGCGCTGGCACGCGAACTCGGGCTCGAATACGCTTGCCTGTCGCTGGTCGTCAACCGGGCGGCGGGTCGCGGGTCGGGCCCGATACACGCGGACATCGAGGCCAGCGCGCTGACGGCGAAAATGCGGGCCATGCAGGTCCTGAAGCAGTTTTTCAGCCGGCAGGCGTGACGTCGCGCACGGCAGCGCGCTTCGGAATCGTCGACTATGCAGCAAATGGAAGCCCTCGATCGCGATGTCCTCGAACAGCTGGTGGCCGGTTCGGCCGAGCCGGTGCTGGTCGCCCGCGTCGACAGCGCCGACTGGCCCGTGGTGCTCAGCAACCCGGCTTTCGACGGGATCTGTCCGGACGGTCCGGCCGTCGGCAAGCCGTTCGCGGACGTCGTTGAGCCAATGCTCGGTCGCGACCTCGCGGTCGAGCTGAGCGAGACGATCCGCGCCGGGCAGGAGACGTCCATCCCGGTCGAGCGTTCGGGGCGAGAATACCTGCTATCCCTGCTGCCGCTGGGTCCGCTGGATTCGTCCACGCGCTACTATGCGGCCTATTGGCGCAGCTCCGCCTCGACGGCCGGCGGTGCGACCAGGGCCGACACGCAGCGCGCCCTGCTGCAGGCGAGGCGGCGTGTCCGGGATCTGACCCGGGAGGACCCGGTCACCGGGCTGATGAACACGGCCGCGTTCCGGGATGTCCTGAGCCACGACTGGGCGGTCGCCGCCCGCGAGCAGTCTGCGCTCGGGCTGGTGGTCCTCGAGCTGAACGATTTCGACGCCTATTTCGAGGTGTTCGGTCGGCACGCGACCGATTCCTGCCTGCGGCGGGTCGCCCAGGCCATACGCCGCTGCCTGCGTCGCGCGAGCGACGTCGCGGCGCGGCTGGACGGGGCGAATGGCGGCAAGCTGATCGTGTTGTCGCACGGCTCGAACGAGGAGGGCGTGCACGAGTTTGCCGGCCGAATCGCGGCCGCGGTGCGCGGCCTCGGGCTGCATCATCCGCGCTCGAAGGTCGAGCGCTTCGTGACGGTGTCGTACGAGGTGACGATGCTCAAGCCGGGCAGCGGCAAGGTGGAAGCCGCCGCCGTGCTCGAGCGCCTGGTAGCTGACTGAGCCGGGTTTCAGTTCGGCCGTTGCGCCGGCGTCCGGCGCGGGGCCGGAAACAGCACATCGGTCGTGTCCGCGGCCGGTTCGTCGATCCGCGTGATTCTTGCGATGACGCCGAATTTCGGATGATCGAAATAGCGCAGCTCGTCGCTCCTGACAATGCGATCTTCATCGATGCGGTAGTGCAGCGTCGGACGTGCGGCGTAGCCGGGATCGCGGCCGAAACGGGACCGGTCGCCGAACGGGGTCTCGCCGTACGGATTCGCTGCGCCGGCTGCGGCGGCCGCCACCTGGTCTTCGAGCGCCAGGTTGACGACCAGGTGCAGGTAACGGCTGAGGTACAGCTTCAGCGTGCCGTCGAGTTCGAGCGGCGCCGCACCCAGCCGTCTCAGCGGGATCGCGGGAGTCGCCGCTTCCTCGCGCACGGCCTGGGTCCAGCCCGACCATAGCACGGGCCGATAGGCATCGAGCCGGGCGAGCTTGTCCCAGGTTGCCTGCATGCTGCGTTCCTCCGGCAACATCACCTCGAGGCCGATCGAATCGCCCGAAACGACTTCCCCGGGTTCCTCGTCCAGCGGCTCCCCGATCGTGTCGCCGAATTCGGGGACGAGTTCCTCGCCGAAACCGCCGTCGGCCGGGGCGGCGGACTCGTCGAATGCACCGGCATCGATGGCCGAATCGACGGCGGGGTACTCGGGCGCAAATACCTCGGATCCGCCCTGGTCCGCGTAGACAAAGACGATGAACTCGACGGCATAGCGCCGCGCCACGTCCTGCTCGCCGATCTCCTCCGGCGCCACGCTCGGATCGACCTGGCCGATCGAACTCGCCGCGGCATACGTAAGGGCGAAGAGCGCGCCCAACATGGCGCCGAGGCGGCCCCGGCCGCCCGATTTTCCCGCGCGTAACTGGTGTTCATGGTTCTGCATGCGATTTACAGGCGCTAGCCGGTCATCGCCCGCGTCGCACCGCCGTCTCCGGCGAGCTGCTCCAGCAGGCTGTCGATTTCCGCGAAGCGCGCCTCGAGATTGCCCAGGTCCTTGCGGAACTGTAGCCGATGCGCGCCCTGCATGCGATAGATACGGCCCTCTGCCTGGACCAGCCGGACGACAGCCAGCGGGTCCACCGACGGCTGGTCGACGAACTGCAGGTAGCCGCCGGCCTCGGCCGCGTCGATTTTCTCGATGCCGAGCGCCGCCGCGCGGAGCTTGATCGACGCGATTCGCATCAGGTTACGGGCCGGCTGCGGCAAGAGGCCGAAGCGATCGATGAGTTCTACCTGCAGCTCGCGCAGGTCGCCCTCGCTCCCCGCGCTGGCAATCCGCTTGTACAGGATCAGGCGCAAGTGCACGTCGGGAACGTAGTCCTCGGGAAGCAATGCGGGTACATGCAGGTTGATGTCGACGCCGGCATTGAGCGGTGCGTCGAGGTTCGGTTCGCGTCCCGCCTTCAGCGACTCGACGGCGCGAGTCAGGAGTTCCATGTAGAGAGAAAAGCCGATTTCCTGGATCTGCCCGCTCTGCGATTCGCCGAGCAGCTCGCCGGCGCCGCGGATCTCGAGATCGTGGGTCGCCAGCGTGAATCCCGAGCCCAGGTCCTCCAGCGAATCGATTGCCTCGAGACGCTTGATCGCATCCGCGGTCATCAGCGCACGCGGCGGCGCGATCAGGTAGGCATAGGCGCGGTGATGCGAGCGTCCGACGCGGCCGCGAAGCTGGTGCAGCTGCGCCAGGCCGAAGCGGTCCGCGCGATTGATGACTATCGTGTTGGCCGTCGGCACGTCGATGCCGCTTTCGACGATGGTCGTGCACAGCAGCACATTGAATCGGCGATGGTAGAAGTCCAGCATCACCTGTTCCAGTTCGCGCTCCGGCATCTGGCCATGGCCGATCCGGATCGTGGCCTCGGGCACAAGTTCGGCCAGTTTCCGGCCGACTGTTTCTATGTCTTCGACGCGGTTGTGAATGAAATAGACCTGGCCGCCGCGCTTGATCTCGCGCAGGCATGCCTCTCGCACCAGGACGTCGTTCCATTCGCTGACGAAGGTCTTGACCGCCAGCCGCTCAGCCGGCGGCGTGGTGATCAGCGACATGTCACGGATGCCGCCCAGCGCCATGTTCAGCGTGCGCGGAATGGGGGTCGCAGTCAGGGTGAGCACGTCGACCTCGCTGCGCAGCGCCTTGATCGCTTCCTTGTGCCGGACACCGAATCGATGCTCCTCGTCGATGATGACGAGCCCGACATTCTTGAAATCCTTCGTATGCTGCAGGAGCCGGTGCGTACCGATGACCACGTCGACGCTGCCCGAGCGCATGCCGGCGACGATCGCCTCAGCCTCCTTGCGGGAGCGAAAGCGCGACAGCACCTCGATGCGCACGGGCCAGTCAGCGAAGCGATCCTGGAACGTCTGGCCATGCTGCTGCGCGAGCAGCGTTGTCGGGACGAGGATAGCTACCTGCTTGCCGCCATGCACGGCCGCGAAGGTTGCCCGCAGGGCCACTTCCGTCTTACCGAAGCCGACGTCACCGCAGACGATCCGGTCCATCGGCCGCTCGGACGCCAGGTCGGACAGCACGTCGGAGATCGTCCGCGCCTGGTCCTCGGTGGGCTCGAACGGGAATCCGTCTTCGAAGGCGCGGTAGTCGGATTCCGGCCAGCGAAAGTGATGGCCGGGCCGCGCCGCGCGGCGCGCGTAGACGTCCAGCAGTTCGGCGGCGACATCCCGGATCTTGTCGATGGCGCGGCGTTTTGCCCTGGCCCACTGGTCGCTGCCGAGGCGGTGCAGCGGCGCACTTTCCGGCGATGCCCCGGTGTAACGCGAGATCAGGTCCAGCGCGTGTACCGGCACGTACAACTTGTCGCCGTCCGCGTACTCGAGTGTCAGGAATTCGCCGACGGTGCCGCCGGCCTCCAGCGTGACCAGCCCGAGATAACGTCCGACACCGTAATCCGCGTGGACGACCGGCGAGCCCGGCTGCAGGTCGTTCAGTTGCCGGATGATCGTTTCGGGATCCCGCTCGGCCCGGCGACGACGGCTGCGCTGGCGCGGTTTCTCGCCGAATAGCTGGTGCTCGGAAACGATCGCGATTCCGGCGTCCGGCAGCAGGACACCGTCTTCAATAGGCGCGATCGCGACAGAGACGCGCGAGTCGGACTCGAGAAATTCGGCCCAGCTGGCAGATCTGCCGGCATTCACGCCGCGACCATTGAGAAAGTCGAGCACGCTCTCTCGGCGGCCCGGCGAGTCTGCCGTAAACAGCACGCGGCCGTTCCAGTCGCTCAGGAAACGCTCCAGGGCCGCCGCGGCATCCTCGTAGCGGGTCTCGATGCGGACCGCAGGCGGCAGGCGCGTTGCGGCATTCAGTATGCCGTCCGACTCCTGCAGGCTGTTGGCGCTGTAACGGAGCGTACGGAACCGCCCGAGCCGCTCGGTGAGCGCCTCCGGCGTGTGAAACGCCTCGCCCGGGCGGAGCACCGGCCTTTCCGGATCGAGGCTGCACAGTTCGTAACGCTCGTTGACCTCGACCCAGGACTGTCCGAGGATGCCCTCGAGATCGGCCGGCACCATGAGGATCG
Organism: Gammaproteobacteria bacterium; assembly: GCA_029884165.1. GTDB lineage: Bacteria > Pseudomonadota > Gammaproteobacteria > Steroidobacterales > Woeseiaceae > JAOUIH01. Next base: position 133,726 of record JAOUIH010000001.1, read on the forward strand.
CGTCAGCCGGGCAGTAGTCGGCGAAAGTGGCGGTCTCGTCGAAGAACAACGGGAGGTAGTATTCGATGCCGCCGTGCGCGATACCGGACGAAACGTCGTTATAGACTCGCGATCGTGACGGTTGCCCTTCGAACCGCTCGCGGTATCGCTGCCGGAAACTCCGGATGCCGTCCTCGTCGAGCGGAATCTCGCGGCCGGGCAGTATCGACAAGGCGTCCATGCGCCCGGCCGAGAGCTGCGATTCCGGCTCGAAGAAACGCAGCGAGTCGATCTCGTCGTCGAAAAAGTCGATCCGCACGGGTTGTTCCGATCCCATGGGGAACAGGTCGAGCAGCGCTCCGCGAACGGCGAATTCGCCGTGCTCCTCGACCTGCGGCACACGCAGGTAGCCGGAGGCCGACAGCGATTCGACGAACGCGTCGCGATTCAGCCTGGCGCCTGTCGCGAGGCGGATACTGCGCGCGGCGACGTAGCTCAGCGGCGGCAGTCGCTGCAGCAGCGTCGGCGCCGACACGATCACGATGCCGCCGGACTGGGACGGCAGCTTCGCCAGGACTGCAAGGCGCTGCGAGACGATGTCCTGGTGTGGCGAGAAGCTGTCGTAGGGCAGGGTCTCCCACTCGACAAAGTGCGTCAGGGCGAGGCCCGGTCGTGCGAAGTAACGGATTTCGGCCTCGAGCTGGTCGGCCTGGCGCGGGTTTGCCGCGAGCAGCACGACGGTGCGCGCGGTCGCCTCCGCCAGTTCGGCGGCGGCGAGCGCGGTACTGGCGCCGATGAGGCGCCCAACGGCGCCGAGCGCATCCGCTCGTGCGGCGGAAATCAATAGGGGGGTGGTCGTCAAGTAATCAGCCGCCCGGAATTCGGGCCGGCAATTATTGCACAGTCGACACCGCGCCGCCCGGTCAGCGGGCGGCGCGTGCCATTGTCAGGAGGAGCGGGGGAGCCGCGCCCGGCAGGGCGGGCAGCATCCGGCGATCAGCGCTTGCTTACGGCGTGGATGACCCTGTCGTGCTCGAAAAACACGACGAAATTCGCGTATTCCCAGCGGCTGATCGGCGGGTCGCCGACCGGTGCGCGGCGCGACTGCGGCGCGCCGAACTGGGCCTCTACGTTCGCCTGGGTCATGCCGCGTTTCGGCTTGCCCGGCTGCTCGAACTGGCTGGCGAATTCGGATCCGCCCATCTGCAGGGTATCGGCGCCGGCCCCGGCCGCGGCGACGCCGGCGAGGACTGCGAGGGCCAGGGCTCTGAACTTGGTCATTGGCGCTACTCCAGATCGTGTTGCGGCCACTATAGCACCGGCCTGTGTGCCCGAAAAACGAGCGCCGGTCAGGGGTTTTGTACACGCCGGGCCGGCTGCCATTAAGGACGTGGTTCTCAGTATTGCGGGTCCCGCGCGCCTTGCGCTCCCGCGCGGAGTGCCGGGAATGCACAGCAGCGGGCAAACTGTGAAGCAGGTCACGTTTGCGTGGCCAGGCCGGGACCCGGTAGTGCGCTGACGCTGGCCGAGGTCGATGTGGTTTAATGCGCCGCATGATCAGGGCCGTGGAACTCTTTGTCGGGCTACGCTACCTGCGGGCGAAGCGGCGCACCCGCTTCGTTTCATTCATTACAGCGATCTCGCTGGCGGGGATCGCGCTCGGCGTAGCGGCGCTCATCGTCATCCTGTCGGTGATGAACGGTTTCGAAGGCGAGCTGCGCGGCAGGCTCCTGAGCATGACGGCGCACGGCTACGTGGGCAGCGCCGATGGCGCGCTGGACGAGTGGCCGCGGGTACGGGACGAGCTGCTCGCGATCGACGGCGTGGTATCCGCTGCGCCTTACGTCGGCATGGAAGGCATGCTACGCACCGGCAGCGAGCTGCGCGGCGTGCTCGTCAACGGCATATTCCCGGACATGGAAGCCGAGGTGGCGGGGCGCACAATGAACTTCGTCGTCGGCGGACTGGGCGTGCTGCAGCCGGGCTCGCGGAACATCGTACTTGGCAGGTTGCTGGCGATCGACCTGAACGTTCGCCTCGGCGACGGCGTGGTATTGCTGATACCGCGCCCGGGTCCGGCGGGCGAGCTCGAACCCGTGCTGGAGCGCTTCACGGTGCAGGGCGTCTTCGAAGCCGGTGTCCAGGACCACGATGCGACCCTGGCGCTCGTGCATGCGGGCGATGCGGCGGCCCTGCTCGGCTACACGTCCCAGGTCACGGCCGTGCGCTTCCTGGGTGACGATGTCATGGCGGCCCCCCGCATCGCGGCGGCCGCCGCCCGGAAGCTGGGCCAGGGCTACCGAGGCAGCGACTGGACGATCGAGAACGCGAGCTACTTCCGGGCGATCCGCCTGGAAAAGATGATGATGTCCCTGATCCTGTCGCTGATCATCGGCGTCGCCGCATTCAATATCGTCGCGAGTCTCGTGATGGTCGTGACCGACAAGACCGGCGACATCGCGATCCTCCGAACGCTCGGCATGGGTCCCGGCGGCGTCGTCCGCGTGTTCTTCGTGCAGGGTGCGATGATCGGCTGGCTCGGCGTGCTGCTCGGCGTGCTGGCCGGCGTCGTTCTCGCGCTCAATGTCCCGGTGATCGTGCCGTGGCTCGAACAGGTGTTTGGATTCCAGATCATGCCCGGCGACGTCTATTACGTGAGCCAGATACCGTCGGAGCTGGAAGGAGAGGACGTCGCGGTCATCGCAATCGCCGCTTTCATCCTGACGTCGCTGGCCACCCTGTATCCGGCGCGACGGGCCGCGCGGGTCGACCCCGCGATCGCGCTGCGTTACGAGTAGGCGGATGGCTGCTTTCGAATTCTGGATAGGTAACCGGTATGTGCGCTCGAAGAGCCGGAACAGCTTCGTGTCGCTCATATCGGCGATCTCGATGCTCGGCATCGCGATCGCCGTAGGTGTCCTTATCATCGTGTTGTCGGTCGTGAACGGCTTCGAGCGCGAACTGCGGGAGCGGCTGCTGGCCATGAGCGGGCACGCGAATATCGAGGCAGCCCAGAACGACCTGTCGGAATGGCGCACACTGATCGATATTGCGCTGGCGGACCCCGAGGTTCGGGCCGCGGCGCCATACGTGACCGGGCAGGGACTCCTGATGTTCGGCCAGCGGCTCAGCGGCGCGGAGTTCCGCGGCATCGATCCCGGCATGGAAAGCCGGGTGTCGGGCGTGGACAGGGTTGTCACCGAGGGCTCGCTCGATACGCTGCAGGCCGGCGAGTTCAACATCGTGCTCGGCAACGAACTTGCGGCCGAACTCGATGCGCGGGTCGGGGACAAGGTGACGATTACGCTGGCCGAGGGAGTTGTGACTCCGGCCGGGCTGCTGCCGCGCAGCCGCCGCTTTACCGTCAGCGGCATCTATCGCGTCGGCATGTACGAATTCGATCGCCGCGTCGCGTTCGTGCATCTCGAGGATGCGCAGCGACTATACCGCATGCAAGGTCGCGTCAGCGGCGTGCGGCTTGCCGTCGCCGACATCTACTCGGCCTGGCAGACGGTGAGAAACGTCGCGCTGGATGCCGGCGGAGGCGTCATGGTCAGTGACTGGACAAGGCGACACGTCAATTTCTTCCGGTCGATCCAGATCACGAAGTCGATACTCTTTGTCATTCTTCTCATGGTCGTCGCGGTCGCAGCTTTCAACATAGTTTCGACGCTTGTCATGGTCGTGAAGGACAAGCAGTCGGATATCGCGATCCTGAGAACCATCGGTGCCCGGCCGTCGAGCATTCTGAAGATTTTCGTGACCCAGGGCAGCATCATCGGCGTCGTCGGCACTGTCGCCGGCCTCGTCCTGGGCGTACTCATTACTTTGAACCTCGAGGGCATAGTGGGATTCATGGAAGCAAGTTTTGGCATCAAATTCCTCGCGGCGGACGTGTATTTCATCAGTGATCTGCCGGCCGAGCTCAGGATCTCGGACGTCGCCACGATCAGCGGCATAGCGCTCCTGCTCGCGCTCGCGGCGACTATTTACCCGGCCTGGCGGGGCGCAAAGACGTCCCCGGCGGAGGCGTTGCGGTATGACTGACGCGAGGGTCCTGGGCGGG
>JAOUIH010000211.1 GCA_029884165.1 Gammaproteobacteria bacterium
ACTCCGGCCGTGACCCGCATCTGGCCCAGCCGGTCCAATTTCATACTGGTGCGATTTCGCGAGCCGGAGGCTGTTCGCGCGGTACTCCGCGAGCGCCGCATATTGATCCGGGAATACGCGCATCGTCCCGAACTCGCGGGCTGCGCGAGGATTACAGTTGGAACGCCGACGGAAAACGATCTGTTGCTGGACGCACTGCGCAGCATCTAGGAAAGAGCATGCAAGAAAAAATATTGTTCTTGGACCGGGACGGAACGCTGATCGTGGAGCCGCCCGACGAGCAGGTCGATCGTCTCGACAAGGTAGCGCTCGTTGAAGGCGTCATTCCGGCGCTGCTCGCATTGGCAGCTTCCGGATTTCGCTTCATCATGGTTACCAACCAGGACGGCCTCGGCACTGACAGTTTCCCACGCGAGGACTTCGAGCGCGTGCAGGATCACGTCCTCGCCCTGTTCGCGTCGCAGGGGATCCGCTTCGACCGGATCTTCGTCTGCCCGCACCGACCCGACGACAACTGCGGCTGCCGCAAACCGCGCACAGGCCTGCTGACCGAGTTCCTGGCTTCCACTAACCTCGACATGCGCCGTTCGGCAGTCGTCGGCGACCGCCAGACCGATATCGACCTGGCCGGCAACATCGGCATACGCGGCCTCCTGTACCAGCCCGGCGGGCCGTTCGAGAACTCGTGGGAAGGAATTCGCCGTGCTCTCGAGAGTATGCCCCGCCGCGCCACTGTGGCGCGCCGGACGAAGGAGACCGACATACGCGTCACGGTGGACCTGGACCACGCGGATCCGGTCGCGATATCGACCGGCATCGGCTTCTACGACCACATGCTCGAGCAGATCGCCCGGCACGGCGGCTTCAGTCTCAGCGTGCAATGCGGCGGCGACCTGCACGTCGACGAACATCACACCGTCGAGGACACTGCCCTGGCGTTCGGGTCCGCACTGCGCCAGGCGCTGGGCGACAAGCGCGGTATCGACCGCTACGGGTTCCTGTTGCCGATGGACGAGAGCGAGGCGCGCGCCGCCATCGACCTGTCGGGACGACCCTGCCTGGTCTTCGATGGCGACTTCCCGCGGCAACAGGTAGGCGGGCTCGCCACCGAACTCGTGCCGCACTTCTTCCAGTCCTTCGCAGACGCCCTCGGCGCCGCCGTGCATGTAGAAGTTCGCGGCAGCAACACGCACCACATGGTCGAAGCGTGTTTCAAATCGGTCGGGCGCTCGCTACGCCAGGCCCTGCGGCGCGAGGGCACGGTCCTGCCCTCGACCAAGGGCAGCCTTGACTGACATGACGCGTCCAGCCGTAGCGATCATCGACAGCGGCGGCGCCAACATCGCGTCGCTGCGCTATGCCCTGCGGCGGATCGGAGCCGATTCGGTTCTGACCTCCGACCCGGCACGGATCCGGGACGCCGATCGCGTGATCCTGCCGGGTGTCGGTGCCGCGGCCGCCGCAATGGAGCGGCTGCGCTCGACAGGAATCGATGCGCTGATAGGTGAGTTGACACAGCCGGTGCTCGGAATATGTCTCGGCATGCAGTTGCTCGCGTCCGCCTCCGAAGAAGACGAGGCGACTTGCCTCGGAATCATCGAGGGTACCTCCGGCAAACTCGCCGCGACGCCGGAAACGCCGGTACCCAACATGGGCTGGTGCCCGATTCGTTGTTGCGGATCCCACCCACTCCTGGATGGCATTGGCTCCGGCGACTATTTCTATTTCGTGCACAGCTACGCCCTGCCGGTTGCCGACTACACTCTGGCAACCGCCGATCACGGCGGGCCGTTCACGGCAATACTCGCGCGCGCCAACTTCGTCGCGACCCAGTTCCATCCGGAGCGATCCGCTGTCGCGGGCTCAAGGCTGCTGGTTAATTTTCTCAGGCTGCCGGCATGAAAGTCATACCCGCGATCGATCTGAAGGACGGGCGCTGCGTCCGCCTGTACCAAGGCGAATTCGACCGGGAGACGCATTACAGCGACGATCCGCTCGCGGTGGCAACCCGGTTCGAGGCAATGGGGTTTCGCAGCCTCCACGTGGTCGATCTCGACGGCGCCCGGTCAGGCACGCAGCATCATCAGGACGTGGTCCGGTCGATAGCCGGGAACACGGGACTCGAAGTACAACTCGGCGGCGGTATCCGGAGCCGGGACACCGTTACAGCATGGCTCGGCGCCGGGGTCGTACGCTGCGTCATCGGCAGCGTCGCCATTACCGATCCCGGCAGCGTTACCGCGTGGATCGAATCCTTCGGCGCCGACCGGATAGTGCTTGCACTCGACGTGCGCATCGACGCCGACGGTACACCGCGCCTTACATCGCACGGCTGGACCCGAACATCGGCCACCAGCTTGTGGGAATACGTCGACGACATGCGCGAGCGAGGCCTCTGCCACGTATTGTGTACCGATGTGGGCAGGGACGGCGCGATGGCCGGGCCGAACGTCGATCTGTACAGCGCATTTTGCCAGCGTTACCCGGATATTCGTCTGCAGGCATCGGGCGGCGTGCGCCATATCGGCGACCTCGAAACCCTCCGGGCCATCGGCGCGGACTCGGCCATCACCGGCAAGGCGCTGCTCGATGGCAAGATAACCCAAGAGGAGATCGTGGCATTCCTGCGAAACGCATAATCCCCTGCCTGGACGTGCGGGAGGGCAAAGTCGTCAAAGGCGTTCGGTTTCGCGACCACCGGATCGTAGGCGACATCATCGAGCTGGCTGAACGCTATTGCGCGGACCAGGCGGACGAACTCGTCTTCTACGACATCACTGCCAGTCCGGACGGGCGCACCGTAGACCGCTCATGGGTCAGCCGGGTGGCCGCCGTGCTCGATATTCCGTTTTGCGTCGCCGGCGGGATTCGCACGATCGCCGACGCCGAGGAGATCCTCAACCAGGGCGCGGACAAGATTTCGATCAATTCACCGGCGCTCGAGGATCCGGAGTTCATTACACGCCTGGCGCGCCGCTTCGGCTCCCAGTGCGTCGTGCTCGGCGTTGACAGCCACGAGCTCCAAGGTCGCTACGAGGTCTACCGAAACACCGGCGATCCGACCAAGATGGCGTCCGCGGCACGTGAGACGGTGTCCTGGATCGTCGAGGCGCAGGAGCGCGGCGCCGGCGAGATCGTGCTGAATTGCATGAACCAGGACGGCGTCCGCCAGGGCTACGATTGCGGTCAGCTCGCTGCTGTGCGCCGGCGCTGTAACGTGCCGCTGATCGCCTCGGGCGGCGCAGGCAGCATGCAACACTTCGCCGACGTATTCGACCGTGCGGGCGTCGACGGAGCACTGGCCGCAAGCGTATTCCACAGCGGCGAAATCCGTATTCCGGATCTGAAGGCGTTTCTGTCCGGTCGGCAAATCGATATTCGACCCGTGTCGAAACCGGAGTGAACATGAATCATGGAATCGAATTCCTGACTCGCCTCGAGGCCATCATTCGCGAGCGGCTGGCGAGCGGAGATCCGGCCAGCTACACGTCTGCGCTCGCGGCCTCCGGCGATCGAAGAATCGCCCAGAAGATCGGGGAAGAAGGCGTCGAGTTTGCGTTGGCGGCAGTCGCCGGCACCCGCGAGGAGCAACTCGGGGAGGCGGCCGACCTTGTTTACCACCTGCTCGTGATGCTCGCCGTGAAGGAACTCAGCCTCGCCGAAGTCGCCGCCGTGCTCGAA
>JAOUIH010000212.1 GCA_029884165.1 Gammaproteobacteria bacterium
TGTCGATCCAGTGCAGGCGGCCGTCGTCGTTTGGCTGGCCCCGTATCGTTCGTGGCAGGTAGCCGGGCGCCGTTACCGAAACGATGTCGGCGCCGTTTCGCGTAACGGTCACGCGCGCCCGGCGTGAAACGGCCGCGGCGATCGCAGCACCGCCATGGAGCACCGCGTACTCGCCGGAGATCACCACCTTGCCCGGTGCACTCGCCTCGATCGAGGTCACGCGCGCTCCAGGAGGCGCGCGCCTTCGCCTAGCCCGGTTTCGAGGAGCTCCTGCACGCCCGCGACCCCGGCGAGCGCCGACCTGACCGCGGCTTCGCTCTCCGGCAGGCAGACGGCCTTGACCTGCGGGCCGGCATCTATGGTGAAAAATACCGCGTGGCCGCCTCGCTGCAGGTCGCGGACGGCCTCCATGCACGCAATCGTCGTCCGGTTCCAGTACACGATCGACGGCCGGGACGTCCACATCACCGAATGCATCTTCAGGCAATTGTGCTCGGCCACCGCGGCGAGGCGTTCGAAGTCGCGTGCGGCGACCGCGGCGCGCGCGACTGCAAGGTCGTCGTGCTGCCTGCCGACCCAGTCGGCATAAAACGGCGAGGTCGCCGCGCTGCGCGCCATGCCCTCGGTCGAGCCGAGCGGCTTCGGACCGCGCTCCGTCACGGCGACGACTACCCGGAGCGGCCAGTCGGCCGGAGATGCCAACGCCGTCAGGCCGATGTCGTCGGCCCCGGCTTCCAGCTCGACGATCCCGCCGTACAGCGAGCGCGCCGCCGAACCGGACGCCCGGCCCGCGGCCCGCGCCAGGTCGAGGACCTCGCGCGTTTCACCGGCCGCGGCACTGGCCGCCACGACGAGCGCCGCGAAGGCCGACGCCGACGATGCCAGCCCGGCGGCGATCGGGAAGTTGCACTCGCTGGCGACGACAGCCGGCCGGCGCGCTGTCCCGAGCAGGTCGTCGAGGCAGCGCGAGACGCGCGGCAGCATGGCCTCGTCCGGGCGACCGTTCACGCGGAGCGTGTCGGCGGCGACGCCGCCGGGGAAGCTCACGGTCATCTTCGTCCAGAGCGTCTCGAGCGTCACGGACAGCGAGCCGACGGCCGGCAGGTTACGGCCGGCGTCGCGTTTGCCCCAGTACTTGATGAGCGCAATGTTCGGCTGCGCCTGCGAGATCGCCCGCATCGTCGGCTTGCCCTGGTCCAGGTCGGTAAACGGGCCGACGATTATACGCAGAATCCGGCCGCGGGCCGCGCCGCGACGGCTGCTGCCGAATCGGTGTAGGCTTGAGCCTCTTTGCACGGGGCGGAGCGCGGGCGTGGACGGCAGTTTCGGAGACAGGGCGGCGGCTTACGTGGACCGTGTCGAACGCTGCCTGGACCGCGCGCTGCCGCCTGCCGACCTCGCGCCGACTCGCCTGCACGAAGCGATGCGCTACGCGGTGCTGAACGGTGGCAAGCGGGTCAGGCCCATGCTCGTCTATGCGGCCGGCGAGTGCGTCGGGGCCTCGCCCGGCCAGCTGGACCCGGCGGCCACGGCTATCGAGCTGATTCATGCCTTTTCGCTGGTGCACGACGACCTCCCGGCGATGGACGACGACGACCTGCGCCGCGGCCTGCCGACTGTCCACAGGCGCTTCGACGAGGCGACCGCGATCCTGGCGGCCGACGCGCTGCAACCCTTGGCGTTCGGGGTCATCGCGGGAGCGAGCGAACTGAGCGCCCCGCAAAAGGTCGCCCTCGCGGGGCTCATCGCCGAGGCCTGCGGTTCGCTCGGCATGACCGGCGGCCAGGCGATCGACGTCGGCGCCACCGGGTCCCTGCTGGGGGCGGCAGAGCTCGAGGCGATGCATGCGATGAAGACGGGCGCACTGATCCATGCGTCGGTCATGTCTGCCTGCTGCGTCGCGGACGCGCTCAGCGACGAAGAAACGAACGGCATGGATGCCTTCGGGCGTCATATCGGCCTCGCGTTCCAGATCCGCGACGATCTGCTGGATGTCGAGGGGGCGACGGATGTCATCGGCAAGCGGGCCGGCGCGGACGCCGCGCTCGGTAAACCGACGTGGCCGGCGCTGTTCGGCGTCGAGCAATCCAGGGCTCGTTGCGCCGAGTTGCTCGACGCGGCCCGCGCGAGCCTCGGCATTTTCGGCGACCGGGCGGAGTCCTTGCTGTGGCTGGCCAGGTTGATCGTCGAGCGGTCCGCGTGACGACGACCCGGCAGATCCTGCATGTCGACATGGATGCGTTTTACGCGTCGGTCGAGCAGCGCGACCGGCCGGAGCTGCGCGGCCAGCCGCTGGTCGTCGGCGGCGACGGAAGTCGCGGCGTCGTCGCCGCGGCCAGTTACGAGGTCCGTCGCTACGGGGTCCGGTCCGCCATGCCGATGCGCGAAGCGCGGCGTCGCTGTCCACAGCTCGTCTGCGTGCAACCGCGCATGGCTCATTACCAGGCAGTGTCAGAACAGGTGTTCGAGATCTTTCATGAATTCACACCGACGGTCGAGGGGCTGTCGCTCGACGAGGCATTCCTGGACGTCAGCGCCAGCCTGAACCTGTTCGGCTCCGCGGAGGCGATCGCCCTTTCGGTCAAGGATCGGGTCCGCGAGCGCACCCGGCTCAGCGCGTCGGTCGGCGTCGCACCGAACAAGCTCGTCGCCAAGATCGCATCCGATCTCGACAAGCCCGACGGCCTCGTAGTGATCCGCCCCGAAGACTTGCCCGGCGCGCTGGACGAGTTGCCGGTCCAGGTCATCCCGGGAATCGGCAAGGTGACGCTCGCGCGCCTGCACGAGCATGGCATCCGGCGCGTCGTCGATCTCCGCCTCGCCGCGGATGGCACGCTCGAGGCGATTTTTGGCCGTTTCGCCACCCGAGCGCGAGAGCGCGCCGGGGGCGTCGACGACCGGCCGGTGGTCCCGGATCGCGCCGACAAGTCGATCAGCGCCGAGGAGACCTTTGCGGTCGACCTGGCCGACGGCGCCGAGCTGCAGCGGAAGCTGCTGCAGCTCGTCGAACGGACGACACGCAGACTGCGCGACAGATCGCTGATGGCCGGTACGGTGCAGGTCAAGATTCGGACCGCCGATTTCACGACCTTCACGCGCCAGAAGACCATGCATCCGCCGGCAGCCGGCACCGACCAGGTGTACGCGGCCGCACGCCAGTTGCTCGGCGACTGGCTCGCCGGGCACCCCGGCGCGAAACTCAGGCTGCTGGGCGTGGGTGGCAGCGAGCTGGCCCCGGCCACCCAGGCCGATCTGTTCGGGCAGGACGACCCGCGCGGCAACGACAAGCTGGACCGGGCAGCCGACCAGGTCCGGGCCCGGTTCGGCGCCGCTTCGCTGACCCGGGCCCGCAGCCTCGACCCCGAACGGACGGGCTAGGCCCCGGTCCCGGCCCCGGGGCGGCGGTTCCGCCGCGACGGCCTGCTAGAATGTCCGGCCTGCCGTCCGGAATACCGCGACCGATGTATACGCAGTTTTTTGGCCTCAACGAGAAACCGTTCTCGATCACGCCGGATCCTCGCTACCTGTTCCTCAGCGAGCGCCACGGCGAAGGCCTCGCGCACCTGATCTACGGCGTCACCGACAGCGGCGGCTTCATACAGCTGACCGGGGAGGTCGGAACCGGCAAGACGACGCTGGTCCGCTCGCTGCTGGGCCAGCTCCCCGAGGAAGTGGATGTC
>JAOUIH010000213.1 GCA_029884165.1 Gammaproteobacteria bacterium
CTCGATATGGAAGCGATCGAGATCCAGGTCGACCGTGGCAGTCTGCTCGATCGTTTCGTTGACGGTCTTGAAGCCGACCCAGAGGCCGGCGTAACGCGACATTGCCCAGCCCTTCAGGCCGAACTCAATGAACTCGGCGACGCCCGACGGATACAGCGACGGCAGCAGGTTCGCGGCCAGCGCCTGCTCGCTCTGGTGCGAGATCGTCGAGGACTTGCCGGGATGGTCGTCGCCGTAAACGATCAGCACGCCGCCATTCGCGTTCGTGCCCTGGTGATTGCCGTGCTTCATCGGGTCGCCGGAGCGGTCGACGCCCGGGCCCTTCGCATACCAGTATGCAAACACGCCGTCGAACTTCGGGTCTGGCAACGATTTCAGCAACTGGGTACCCCAGATCGCCGTCATCGCAAGGTCCTCGTTGGTGCCGGGCCTGAACACGATGTCGGCGGCCTCGAGCCGCGCGCGCTCGCCTTCGAGTTCCGCGTCCAGCCCGGACAGCGGCGAGCCGCGATAGCCGGTGATATAGCCGGCGGTGTTCAATCCCGCCTTGCGATCCAGCTCCTTCTGCAACAGCGGCAGGCGCACCAGCGCCTGCACGCCACTTACGAACACGCGGCCCTCTGTGAGCGTGTACTTGTCCTCGAGCGAGATGGCCCGGGCTGCGTGCGGGTTCACGTGATGCACTCTCCACGGCCGACCGGTTACGACACGTCGCTACCGATACCACGAAGGGAAAGGACTTGTCACGCCGCCGGCCCTCCGAGCTGCGGCCACGCGCACGGCGAATTCCCGCAGGGCCTGGGTTATGCTTGCGCCGATGAACCAGGCCGTGCTCGCCTCGCTGTCGATACTTCCCATCGCCGTGGTCGGCCTGCTGCTCGTCGGGCTGCGCTGGCCGGCCAGCCGCGCCATGCCGATCGCCTACCTCGCCTGCGCGGCGCTCGCCTTGCTGGTCTGGGAGGTGCCTGTCGCCACGGTCGCGGCGGCAAGCGTCAACGGCATCGTGGTGGCGGCGACACTCGTGTTCATCATCTTCGGCGCCATCGCGCTCCTCAATACGTTGCAGGAGAGCGGCGGGCTGCACGCGATCCGGGCGGGCTTCAGCGACGTGTCGCCGGACCGGCGCGTGCAGGTGATCATCATCGCGTGGCTGTTCGGCTCCTTCATCGAGGGCGCGGCCGGATTCGGCACGCCGGCTGCCGTCGCCGTGCCGCTGCTCGTCGGGCTCGGCTTCCCGGCGATGGCGGCGGTCATCGCGGGCATGGTCATCCAGAGCACGCCGGTGTCTTTCGGTGCGGCGGGCACGCCGATACTCGTCGGCGTGGCCACCGGGCTGTCGAACGACCCGGCGGTCGGCCCCTTCGTCCAGGGCGCCGGGCTGGCCGACTTCGGGGCCCTGCTGGATCTCGTCGCCGTCAAGGTAGCCATACTGCACGCAGCCGCGGGCACGCTGGTTCCGCTGATCGTGGTGTCGATGATGACCGGCCTGTTCGGCGAGAGACGCTCGTTCGTCGACGGGCTGCGCGCCTGGAAGTTCGCACTGTTCGCCGCATTCGCAATGACTGTTCCCTACCTGCTGGCGGCAATCCTGCTCGGCCCGGAATTCCCGTCCCTGCTCGGCGGGCTGTGTGGCCTGATGATCGTCGTCTGGGCAGCGCGGCACCGGTTCCTCACGCCCCGCGACGACTGGCAGTTCGCGGACCGGTCGACCTGGCACCGCGAGTGGTCGGGGCTCATCGATATACGTTCCGAGGAGATCGCGAACCGGAACATCGGTGCTGTCGCCGCCTGGACGCCCTACCTCGTCGTGGCAATCCTGCTCGTGCTGACGCGGCTCGATACGCTGCCGTTCAAGGCGCTGCTGCAGGGCGTGGCGCTCACGGTCCCCAACCTGTTCGGGACGCACATCACTGCAAGCGTGGCGCCCCTGTACCTGCCCGGCACCGTATTTCTGGTTGCCGTCCTGTTCACGTATTTCTTCCATAGCATGAAGACGGCGGACCTCGGCCGCGCCCTGCGCAAATCCGGCACAGCCGCACTGCAGGCATCGACGGCGCTGGCATTCACCGTGCCGATGGTCCAGGTGTTCATCAACTCCGGCGGCGGCGGTACGGGCTTCGAAAGTATGCCGATCGTGCTCGCCGACGCCGTCGCGGACCTGGCCGGCGAGGCCTGGCCGCTGTTCTCGACCTTCATCGGCGGGCTGGGCGCCTTCGTGGCCGGCAGCAACACCGTCAGCAATATGATGTTCTCGTCGTTCCAGTTCGGCGTCGGCCAGCGCATCGGCTTCGACCCGACCTGGATCGTGGCGCTGCAGGCAGTCGGCGGGGCGGCCGGCAACATGATCTGTGTGCACAACGTCGTTGCAGCCTCCGCGGTTGTCGGCATGCTCGGCCGCGAGGGGGTCGTCATACGGCGAACGTTCTTCCCGTTCCTGTACTACGCGTCGGTCACCGCGGTCATCGGTTATTGCATCGTGCTGCTCGCCTGACGACGGCGATGCGCAGAGGCGAATGAGCGCAATGCCCTGGAGCGGTCATTCGGGCCGGCCGATATTCCCGATCTCGAAGAACTCTTTGCGGCCAGTGGCGGGCACTTAGCTCGGGTAATTCAATAGGCGCCTATGCCCCAACGAGGAAAGCCAGCGACTGAGACGATCTGGTCGGCGCGAATTCCATGACCTCGTAGTCGGCAAGGCTCTCGCGCCGAAATGGGTCTTGCGCGAGTATTTCATCAAGCTGCGACCGACCTTCGACCGTAGCAAGGATGAAGCCGCCGGTGCGCGGCACTTTGGGCCCTGATAGCAGAAAATGACCCTGCCGATATTGCTCGTCCAGGAATTCGATATGCGCCGGAATAAACTGGTCAATTCTCTCGAGAGCCGATGTGTAAGTTATAGAAACGATAAACAAGGTAACTCCTCTACCAGCGAATCGTGCGGTCGCGCTCAGCACATGCCGTCGACCGGCCGATTTGGGTTGCGGATTCAATTGATCGCCGCAACCCGAAGCGGCCGGTCGTTATTTTGACGTTGTCCCAGTTTTCGACAGCAGTTTAGAACTGGACTAAGCTGCCTTTTCGGGTCCTCCAACCGGAGAGACGAGGACATGAAGAGGTCGAGATTTACCGAGGAGCAGATCAACTACGCACTACGACAGGCAGAGAGCGGTACACCGGTCGCCGATGTGTGTCGCCAGCTGGGCGTCAGCGAAGCGAGCTTCTACGTGTGGAAGAAGAAGTACGGCAAGCTCGGATTGACGGAGCTCAAGGAGCTGCGCCAGCTACGCGACGAGAACGCTCGGCTGAAGCGGGTTGTGGCCGATCTGACTTTGGACAAGCACATCCTCGGCGAGGTGGTTCGAAAAAAGCTCTGAAGCCGGCCAGGCGCCGTGCGCTGGCCGGCTGGATAAAGGAGCGATACCGGGTGAGCACGTCGAAGGCTTGTCATCTGGCGCAGTTTTCGCGGTCGACGTTTTACCGCAAGAGCCAGGCGAAAGACCAGTCGTCACTGCGACTGCGGATCCGCGAGATAGCCTACGCGCGACCACGCTTCGGCTACCAGCGGATTCATGTAATGCTCCGTCGCGAGGGATGGCCGGTGAACAAGAAGCGTGTCCGCCGCCTTTATCGACTGGGAGGCCTGCAGCTTCGGATGCGCATCCGGCGGCG
>JAOUIH010000214.1 GCA_029884165.1 Gammaproteobacteria bacterium
CCAGCTCCCCTGCGCGGGCGAGGCTGTCGGTCACGATGCGGCGAGCCCGCTCCTGCTCCGCGGCAGCGGCCTCCTGTTGGGCCGCCGCGACGAGCTGCCGGTAGCGATCGAGCTCGGCGCTCGCGTCACTGGAGTCGGCGATCGCGCCGAGCCGGGCTTCGGTCTCGAAGGCCTGCAGCGCCGCGTCGAGCTGGCCCAGGTGGTAGTAGGCGATGCCGAGTTTCAGGTACGGGAAGTACGCGACGACGTTCATCCCGTAGCTCCGCACGCGCGCGCCGGAGTCGCCCTTGTTGCCGAGCGCCCCGTTGAGTTCCTCGACGGCGCGGGCCCACTGCTCGCCCTCGAGCGCACGCTCGGCGCGGAAGTAGTGTTCGTACCAGGTGTCCGCGGCGGCCGCTTGCGCGAGCAGCACCAGCGCCGCGAAGGCCGGGCAAAGGAGCGCCCGGCCGGGGCGTGTAACAGCGAAAATGCGTGACGCTGTCATTTGCGGACTACTGCACAGCGCTTCCGGCCGCGCAATACGAAATTTCCGAGGGGCCCGGGTGCATCGTGGTGCACTGCCGTCTAGCGGCCAAAGGTGACGCGCTCGGCCGTGATGCGCCCGTTCGATGCCGCATGGCCGTCGATCACGAGTTCGACATCGAGCGCCAGGTCGTTCCTGACGCCGTGGTTGAACCATGTCGTGACAGCCGTCGTGACGGCCACGTCGTTGACGTCGAAGTCGGTCGACGAGACAAAGCGCGTGACGACACCGGCTACCTGCAGGCGGCGGCCCGTCGTGACCGGCAGCGCCGGTGCGGCGGCCAGCGTCTCGACGACGAAGCGGCCGCCGGCCAGGTTGCCGGTCGCCCGGATCGGCATACCGATCCCCGGCGCGCCGCCGGGCAGGTCGATGACCAGCGCCTGGCTGTAGTCGACGGTGAGGCTGCCGACCGAGAACCGGAATGACGACAGGTCGAGATCGTGCACGTCCCCGACGAGCCGCAGCGGGGCGGTCGGCGCTGCCGGTTCGATACGGGTTGCCAGCACGGTGCCGTCGGCACGCGCGTAGCCGCTGACCTCGACATTCGATCCGATCGGGAGTCCCGCGTAACTCGACGGGTCGATGCCGGCGGCGAACACAGTGCCGGCGCCGGCCTGCACGGCCTGGCCCATCACCACGAGGCGCTCGTTCGAGGCGTCGAGGGTCTCGACGGGGCCCAGCAGGCGCGCATCACGGTCGATGCGATCGGCGCTGCCCGTGAGGCCGCCGCTATCGATCTGCCCCCGCAGCAGGACGACCTGGCCGGGGCGAAGCTCCGCCGGCAGGGCCGGCCGGCCGTTCACCGTCACGATGGCATCCTGGCTCGTATATGCCACGTCATTCAGGACCAACCGGCCGTCGCCGGTGTTGATGCCCCAGGCCGTGATGGGCCCGTCGGTCAAGGTCTGCCAGTTCGGCACAAGACCCGGACCCGCGCCCGGACCCGAGATCTCGTAACTGAGATCCGGCCCGGAGCAGGCGGTCAGCAGGACCGGCACGGTCGCGACGAGTGTCCGGAACGCAAGGTTTTTCGTGTTCATGACGTCACCTCCTTGGTTGCTTTCTCGCGGGTGGCTCGCGGCTCACGCCCCGGCCACCGCAGGATTCATTCAACGCGGAACGCCGTGCGGGCGCTTGATGGCGGCGTTATATCGGTTTGATTTCTTTCTCGGGGACCGCGAAACCGCGTTGCCTACGTACATCCCCGGCTTGCTGCACCCCACCCAGCGTGATAGCTCTGGCGCGGGCGGTGGCCTCTGCCGCTGCCGGTTTTGGAGGGCAGGCCGAATTGCACAGCCAGGCAGACACGGTCCCGCGATTCACCGTCGACCCGCGCGAGGGCACGGTCAGCGGCCCGGGCGGCACCGTCCGCCTGGAGCCGAAAGTGATGGGCGTGCTGCTCGCGCTGGCCGGCCGCCCCGGGCGCGTGGTCTCGCGGGACGAGCTGCTGGAGGAGGTCTGGCCCGGCGTCGTCGTGACCGAGCACACGTTGAGCCGCTGCATCTACCAGCTGCGCCACCGGCTGGTCGAGGTCGGCGCCGAGTCCGAATCGTCCGGGTTCCGGCCCATCGAGACGCTGCCGAAGCGCGGCTACCGCCTGCTCGCCGCCGTCGAGAGCGTCGAGTCCGCGGCGCCGTGGCCGGCGGCATCGGCGGAGCACCGGGTCAACCCGTTCGTCGTCGGCCAGTGGGTGCGCGGTGAGCGCTTCTACGGCCGCGCGGCGCAGATCGCGGAGATCCTGGACGGGCACCGCAACTGCATCTGGCTGCTCGGCACGCGCCGCATCGGCAAGACGTCACTGCTGAAGCAGGTCGAGTACATCGCGGAGACCGCGCGCGGCAGCCGCTACCTGCCGATCTTCTGGGATTTCCAGGGCGCGGATACCCCCGCGGAGCTGCATCTCAATTTCGCCGACGCGCTGCTCGATGCCGAAGAGCGTCTCGAACGCATCGGCGTCCGCCTCGAGGAGGTCGAGTCGGAGGACCTGTTCGTCTCGCTCGAGCGCCTGCGGCGTCTGCTCCGCGCCCGCAACATGAAGCTGCTGCTGCTGTGCGACGAGGTCGAGGAACTGATCGAGCTGCACCGCAAGGATCCGTCGCTGCTGCGCAAACTCAGGCACACGATGCAGAGCCGCGAGGACATCCGCACGGTGCTGGCGTCGACCGTGCGACTGTGGGCGCTCGCGGACCACCGCGAGGACACCTCGCCGTTCCTGCACGGCTTCGCGCCACCCTTATATATAGAGCGGCTGACCAATGACGAGACGCGGGCGCTGATCGAGCAGTCGCACCTCGACCCGGGCCAGCGACCGGGATTCGGCGCCGACGTCATTGAGGCGATCCGGCAGCACTGCGACAACCATCCCTACCTGCTGCAGCTCGTGTGCAAACGCTACCTCGAGTCGGGCGGCGTGGACGACGCGATCGAACAGGTCGCGACGGACCGGATGGTGAGCTACTTCTTCTCGGTCGACTTCGAGATGCTGAGTGAGACCGAGGGCGACATCGTCCGCTACATCGCCTGGCAGTCGGAGGCGACCAGCGATGCCATCCGGGCGGAGCTCGAGCTGGCACCGGACGTACTCGACGGCAGCCTGCGCCGGTTGGAGAACCTCGGCATCGTGCTCGGCGGCGAGGGCCGTCGCTACGCACTGCCGAACTATTTCTTCCGTCACTGGCTGCAGTCGATGGAGGCAGCGCCCGCGCCCGACGACGAGGCGCAAGTGCCGGTAGCCGCCACGGCCGAATCGCCCGCGATACCTGCCGGCGAAGACGATGCGCCACCCATCGGCTTCCTGGCCGAACTCAAGCGTCGCAACGTGTTCCGGGTCGGCGTCGCCTACGCGGTCGTCACCTGGCTGATCCTGCAGGTCGCCGAGATCCTGTTCGACTTTCTCGAGCTTCCGAACTGGGCCGGCAAGCTACTGATCGCGTTCATCGCGCTCGGCCTGCCAATCGCCTTGCTGCTCGCGTGGGCGTTCGAACTGACGCCGGAAGGCCTGAAGCGCGAGAAGGATCTGCGGCGGTCGGGCACCGCCCCGGCCCGGCACGATCGCCGCTTCGACCGGATCGTCATCGCAATACTCGCCATCGCCGTGATCGTCTTCGCGGTCGACAAGTTCCTGTGAGGGAGTTCCGGGGAC
>JAOUIH010000081.1 GCA_029884165.1 Gammaproteobacteria bacterium
CTCGCTCGTTTCTGGTCCACATCGGCACAGACGACCGTTGCACCCTCTCCGGCCAGCGCCAGAACGGTAGCTTTGCCGATACCGGAGGCGCCCCCGGTAACCAGCGCGATTTGCCCGTCGAGTCTCATCATCTCTTCCTCGGTCTGAAAATTTCTATTTACTGATTGCCAGCCAGAAATGCCTCTACCCGACGGCGCGTTTCCGGGTCGGTCAGGAGGCGACGCGTGTATTCCTGTTCGTCGGAAAATCCGCCGTGTCCGGGTTCGCAAGCAGCGGCGATGCAGGTTTTGCACGCCGCCAGGGCAGATGCCGGCAGCTCGGCAATTCGTGCAGCGATTTCCATCGCACGCGCCGGTACTTCTGCGCGCGGCGCGCTCCAGTTTGCGATGCCGAGATCTACGGCGGCCCTGCCATCGACGATCTCTGCTCCCAGAATCAGGCGCGAAGCTACCGCCCGACCGCAGATTCGGGTCAACCGCTGGGTGCCGCCACCGCCCGGCAGCAGGCCCAGGCGGGCCTCCGGCAATCCGAGCTTCGCCTCGTCTGCCGCAATGCGAAGGTCACAGGCCAGAGTGAGTTCGAGGCCCCCGCCGATGGCGGCGCCGCCGATCTCTGCCAGCGATACCTGTGGCAGCGCTTCGATTCGCGCGAAGACTCGCTGGATCGACACGACGTATGCGAGCGTCCGGTCCGCGCCGTCGGCCGCATGTATCCTGTCAGCGACTTCGTTGAGGTCAGCTCCCGCACAAAACACTTTCTGGTTGGACCGGATCAGCAGGACTTGCCAGTCGTCGCGTACGGCAAGTCCGTCAAGCGCTTCGTCCATGAGCACCAACCATGCATCGCTGATCGCGTTGACCGGCGGCTGGCACAGCGTCAGCGTTGCGATCCTGTCCGTGACGGATAACTCGATCACTTCCGTATCCCGGATGCCGCATCCCGCCCTTCCGGACTTCCGTCATCGTCGTCGTCCAGCAGTCCGCTGTTCTGCAATTCCCGTAGTTTGTACCGCTGGACCTTGCCGGTAGCGGTTCGTGGCAGGCTTTCGACAAATTCGATCCAGCGTGGATATTTCCATGGGCCGATGGAAACCTTTACGTGCACCTTGAGTTCCTCGTAGAGGGCACGCCCGGGCTGACCGGCGCCCGAATCCTTCAGGACCACGAACGCTTTCGGTTTTACAAGGCCGGCAACGTCTTCCGCCGGGATTACGGCGGCTTCGCCGACCAGCGGATGGCTGAGCAGCGCATCCTCCACTTCAAACGGCGACACCCAGATGCCGCTCGTCTTGAACATGTCATCCGTGCGGCCGCAATAGACGTAAACGCCGTCCGCACGCCGGACATACTTGTCGCCCGTCCGCGTCCACTCGCCCTGAAACGTGCGGCGCGTCTTTGCGCGCTGGTTCCAGTAGCCGGCCGCTGCCGTGGGCGAGCGGACCAGCAGTTCCCCCATTTCGCCATCGGGCACGTCGCGGTCATTATCGTCGACCAGCCGCAGGGTGACGCCTTCGACCGGGACACCCGAGGTGCCGTACTCGACCGCTCCCTGGATGCTCGTCAGGAACATGTGTGCCAACTCGGTCGAACCTACTCCGTTGACGATGTCTGTGCCGAATCGCTCTTTCCAGGCTGCGCCTATATGTGACGGCAGCGGTTCTCCGGCCGACATGCAGAGGCGCAGGCGGCCCGAGCCCTGGTCGGGAGTGCAGCGGCGATCTGCGAGTATCGACGCGTACAGCGTAGGCACCGCATAGAATACAGTCGGCTGGTACGCGTGCAGCATTTCGAATACGGTCTGCGGCGTGGGTCTCTCCGGGTACAGTACCGTCGTGGCGCCGACGCCCATCGGGCAGATGATCGAGTTGCCGAGGCCATACGAGAAAAACATCTTGGCGCTCGAGAAACTCACGTCGTCTTCGCAGATACCCAGGCGCTGCTCGCCTACGTGCCATGCCGCAAATCGCGGCGTCGAGTGAACGTGCATCACACCCTTGGGAAGGCCTGTGGTCCCTGACGAGTACTGCCAGAAAGCGACTTCGTCAGCAGATGTCTCGGCTGGTTCGCCCGGATCCTCGTCCTGCAGCAGCTTGTCCAGTCGCGGGTAAGACTGCGGGCCACCCCCTGCGACCACGATCTTGCGGATATTCGGTGCACCTTTGACGGCCGACTCGATCTGCGGCAACAAGGCTGGCGATACGAACACCGCTTTCGCGCGCGAGTCTTTCAGCAGGTACTGGTACTGGTCGACCGTCAGCCGCGTATTCAACAGGACGGGAATTACGCCGGCGCGGATCGCCCCCCAGAACACGGCTGGAAAATCGACCGTATCCAGCATGACCATCGCGACGCGGTTTTCCCGCTCGATCCCGAACCGGCGCAGCATCGGGCCGACACGGACGACGGCGTCATACAGCTCGCCGTAACTGATGGACCTGGACGGATCCACGAACGCAGTCTTGTCAGACCGGCCTTCCTCGATATTGCGGTCGACGAAGTCGACCGCCGCGTTGTATCCGGCCGGGTCGCCGAGCGGTGCCAGCCTGTTCCGCGGTTCTGCTGTGAATTGCAGCCCGGCCGCCATCGGAAACTAGCCTCTCCCGGCTCCGAGCGCACTGGCCGTCTTACCTGGCACTTCGTGCTGAGCGACCAGCCGTTTCATCGTTGCAATAGTGATCGATCCGAGGGTCGAGCGCGCGATGTCGTCGATTTCCTTCATCACCTGGAGGAGCGCGCGGCCCTCGCCGGTCCTCTCTGCGAGTTCCTCGTCGTTCCGCGCGGCCGGTCCGGCATTCTCGAACAACTCGACGATATCCAGCAGCGTCGTTCTGCGAGCATTGCCGGCAAACTGGTACCCGCCACCCGCGCCACGCACGGAGCGCACCAGCCCGGACCGACCCAGCACGTTCATTACCTTGGCCAGGTGATGCGGCGACACTTCGTATTTCGATGCGATTTCGGCCACGGACAGCTGCTCCTCTCGCCGTGCGTACAATTCGAGTACGGCGAAGACCGCGAGCTGACTGGAGATCTGCAACTTCACCGGCTCACCTCCGTGCACGAAAGCGTGCGGTCGTCTGGACGTTGCGCCGGATTCACTACAGCTCCTTTTCCAGCTCTATGTATGGACCGGCCATCATGCCGAGCGCCCGAAAGAACAGCATGTGCAATCGGCTATCGCGGCCGACCATGGTCCGCACCTTCGAAACACCCGCCTTGCGAAATTCGTCGCTCATTGCATCGAACAGTGCCTGCCCTATGCCGTGCAGCCGGGCGTCCTCCCGAACCGATAGCGTGTAGACCCAGCCGCAGGGCTCGGAGCCGAACTCCCACGCCCGGATCTCACCCAGCATGAATCCCAGGATCCTGGCTGCGGACGCGCCCGCCTCCGTGGCGACCAGGAAGAACTGTTCTGGACCGGGGCGCCTGTCCAGGAGACTCCGCCAGTAGTCCGGCTTTGCGATGTTGGTTACCTCCTCGTCCAGTGCAATTACCTGGTCGAGATCTGCCCGGGTTGCCGGGCGTATGTGCAAGCCGGGTGAGCCGGTGCGATGCGGTCCTTGAGCCGCGGACGAGGTTGGTAGGTCTTCGTGCATGCGTTTTTTTGCCCCCTCGAAGTCGCCCATCGACGGCCCCAGCGGATGCTGCCGGCGGGTTCCCGACGACGATATCCGCATTGTAGATGAAAAACCGGTATTTAGGTACTATAATGCTTGACAAATTTCCGGCCGGGCCGGAAACCGAGGCCTGCCGGGGCTTTCCGGCCGATCGGACACCGTGCCCCGCCCCTCCGGGAGGTAGAAAACGCATGTCGAGCCAGCCGCCGCCAAGAAAACAGATCGTCAGGATGCGCGTGAACGGCCGCTGGCGAGAGGACGCGGTCGCAGACCACGCACTGCTGGTCGACTACCTCCGTGAAACAGCCGGGCTGACCGGCACGAAAACGGGCTGCGACGGCGGTGAATGTGGCGCCTGCGCGGTGCTAGTCGACGGCGTCGCGGTACCGTCCTGCATTACGCTCGCGGCCCGTTGCGACGGGCATTCGGTTGAAACGATCGAAGGGATGGCGCAGGGAGGCCGCTTGCATCGCCTGCAAAAGGCGTTTCACGAACAGCTCGGCGCGCAATGCGGGTTCTGCACACCGGGCATGATCATGGCCGCCGAGGCCCTGTTGCGGAAGAACCCGAAGCCGACCGAGGCCGAGATCCGCAGTGCCCTGTCGGGCAACCTGTGCCGTTGCACCGGCTACGTAAAAATCGTCAAGGCGGTGCAGATCGCCGCGGAGGCCGGATCATGAACGCGAGTGTTCCAGGCACACCTGCAAACGCGCGGCGCGGAATTCCGCTGGTCGACGGCGTTGAGAAGGTCACCGGAAAGGCCCGCTATACGGCCGACCTCGACCGTACCGGCGCGCTGGTCGGCAGGATCTACCGGAGCCCGGTCAACCATGCCGAGATCCTGCGGCTGGACGTTTCCAGGGCTCGAGCGCTGCCCGGCGTCATCGCAGTCGTCACCGGTGACGACTGTCCGCATCCATACGGCGTCCTGCCGGTGGCAATGAACGAATACCCGATGGCGCGCGATCGCATCCGGTACAGGGGTGAACCGATCGCAGCCGTTGCCGCGGTCGACGCGGAAACCGCGGAGCAGGCGCTGGCACTCATCGCCCTGGAGGTCCGCGAACTGCCAGCCTATTTCGCGTCCGATGAGGCCCGCGCCTCCGATGCAGTCCTGCTGCATGAAAACAAGGAAGGTAATCTCGAGCGAGCCGTCCATCATGCATTCGGCGATATCGATGCCGGATTCGCCGAAGCAGACCTTGTTCGCGAAGTCAGTATCGATTGTGCGGAGGTGAATCACGCTCAAATCGAACCTCATGCGGCCCTTGCGGAGTTCGATCCGCTAACCGGCCGGCTCACCATGCAAAGCGTGTCCCAGGTGGGCTATTACCTGCACCTGATGCTGGCGCGTTGCCTCGAGATGGATGAATCGCGCATTCGCATGATCAAGCCCTTCATCGGCGGTGGTTTCGGGGCGCGCGTCGAGGCATTGAATTTCGAAGTCATCACTGCACTGCTGGCACGCGTCGCGGAGGCCAAGGTCTACACGGAACTCACGCGTGAAGAATGTTTCCTGACACACCGCGCACGCCCGCAGACCACGACGAAGCTCAAGCTCGGCATGGCGAAAGACGGTCGCCTGACGGCCTGTGAATGCGAAGTCATTCAGCGCGGCGGCGCCTATGCGGGCTACGGGATCGTCACGATCCTTTACGCGGGAGCCCTGTTGCAGGGCCTCTACCGCCTACCGGCGGTCAAATACGACGGTTACCGCGTGTACACCAACCTTCCGCCCTGTGGCGCCATGCGTGGCCACGGCGCGGTCAATGTGCGACATACCTTCGAGGTCTTGCTCGACCGAATGGCCCGGGAGCTCGGACTCGATCCCTTCGACGTGCGCCGTGCCAACCTGCTCGAAGCTCCGACCCGAACCCTGAACGATCTGATGATCAACAGCTACGGCCTCGGCGAATGCCTGGAATGGGTTGAAAAAGCCAGCGGCTGGCGAGAGCGGCGAGGCAAACTGGCCCCGGGCAAGGGCCTGGGCATGGCATGCTCACACTACGTGAGCGGTGCTGCAAAGCCCGTGCACTGGACCGGCGAACCGCACGCGGTCATCAACGTCAAGCTCGACTGGGACGGCGTCGTGACGGTCCTGACCGGCGCACCCGAGATCGGCCAGGGCTCGTCGACAATGGCCGTAATTGCGGTCGCCGAAACGCTCGACATTCCGCCGGACTGGCTACGCGTAATCTGTGGCGACAGCGAGGTCACTCCGAAAGACAATGGCGCATATTCGTCCCGGATTACGTTCATGGTCGGCAATGCGGCCATCGATGCGGCAAGGAAACTGAAAGGAATACTTGTCGATGCTGCCGCGCGCAAGTTGCAGGCATCGCCGGACGACGTCGAATGTGCGAAAGGATCATTCCGGAACGCGCGTAGCCCTGAGCAAGTGTTGCCATTCATCGATGTCGTTCGGGAAGCGCTGGTAAACGAGGGCACGATTACCGTCAAGGGGACGTTCACGTGCCCGCCGGAGGCCCAGGGCGGCAAGCACAGGGGCGGCGCCGTCGGCTCGACTATGGGATTCAGCTACGCCGCCCAGGTCGTCGAGGCCAGCATCGACGAGGTTACCGGCGAAGTGACGGTCGACAAGGTCTGGGTCGCACTCGACTGCGGTCACGCCATCAATCCGCTGGCGGTCGAAGGCCAAATCGAGGGTTCAGTGTGGATGGGCATGGGGCAGGCGCTGAGCGAGGAGACCAGGTACCTGGACGGGCTGCCTGCACACGCGAGCCTGCTTGAGTACCGCGTCCCGACCAGTAACGAGTCACCGCCAGTAGACGTACACATCGTCGAGACAAACGATCCCAACGGACCTTTCGGTGCCAAGGAGGCAAGCGAAGGTGCGCTTGCCTCCGCGATGCCCGCGCTCGTGGCTGCAATCGCAGACGCAACCGGCATCGACCTGGACCAGCTTCCGGTCACGCCCGACCGCATGATGGATGCGTTGATCGAAAGGCGCCGACGGGCGCGCCGGGAAGCAACCAGGAAGGTGGCACCATGACTCGCCCCATACACGATTTTCGATTGCTCCGGCCCCAATCGGTGGACGCCGTCATCGAGGCGCGCTCCATGCACGAGAACAGCCGCATCGTCGCCGGTGGAACAGACCTTATCGTCAACCTGCGGCGTGGCATTGGTCGCCCGTCGGTGCTGATAAGCCTCGACGGGGTCGAGGAAATCGGCCAGACGTTCGTTTCACCGGACGGCGCCAGAATCGGTAGCGGCGTTACGATCGCTGCGGTCCTGGCCGACCGGGAACTGGCGGCGAAATTTCCTGCGCTCGCCGCAGCAGCGATGACCATCGCCGGGCCGAGTCATCGCAACCTCGCGACGGTAGGCGGCAATCTGTGCCTGGATACTCGCTGTATCTACTATAACCAGAGCGAGTGGTGGCGTGCGTCGAATGGCTACTGCCTGAAGCATCGCGGTGAAGTCTGCCACGTGGCGCCCCAGGGCGACCGCTGTCACGCCGTCTTCAGCGGGGATCTCGCACCTGCGCTCCTGGTGCACGGAGCCGAAGTCGAGTTGGCCGGTTCCGGTGGCCGGCGCCGCATGCCGCTCGCGGATCTCTACAGGGAGGATGGCCGCGCCCATCTTACGCTGGCGGACGACGAGATCCTCGTCGGCGTACACCTGAAACACGAAAGCCTTCGTTCGGGCTATGCAAAAGTCCGGACCCGCAAGGCGATGGACTTTCCGCTGGCCGGGGTCGCCGTAGCACTCGACGGAAACGTCGGGGCGCTCCGCGCGCTGCGCGTCGCTCTCACCGGCACCAACTCCTGTCCGGTACTGCTGCAGGGCACGGACGAATTGCTGGGCAAACCGGTGGACGAGGCACTGCTCAAATCGATAGACAAACTCGTGCAGCGCCAGGCCCAGCCGGTACGCACGACCCTGGCTTCCGCGAATTATCGGCGCCTCGCTGCCGCCGGTCTCGCGCGCCGCCTGACCGACTCGCTTGCGACAGGTAACGCGAGCGTATCGTGAGCGGAGGCGGACGCAGCGACAGGCTGGCTGCCCGCCTGCATCGGCGACCGGAGGGCGTATACCTCGACGTCCGCGGCCTGGACTGCCCGGATCCCCTTGTTGAAATACTGGGGCTCATCGACCGCGGCGAGGCCGGCGACGCACTGATCGTAGACCTCGACCAGGAACCGTTCTTCCTGTACCCGGAACTGGAGGCCAGGGGCTGGGGCCACGAGCGGCTGCTCTTGCAGGACGATGGCGGGCATGACGCCTGTCGCCTGCGCCTTGAGAAACGAGGACCATGACGCTGGCAGCAAGCTTCCTGGGCGGCGCAAGCGGCCGGCTGCTGCCGGCGTCGATCACCTTTCGATTCTTCGGCGCGGCTGCTGCCTTTCATGTTGCCGCGTGGCTGGTCCTGTTGCTGACAGCGGAGCAGCTCATCCGCTATCGAGGCGGCTTGAGCCCGGCTGTAAGCGCCCTGCATCTGCTTGTGCTCGGCGTACTGGTCACGACGGCAGTCGGGTCAGCCGCCCAGTTGCTGCCCGTGGCAACGCGACGAGCACTTGCTGCTCACTGGCCGGTTCGCCTCGTGTTCTGGATGCTGATACCCGGCATAACCCTGATGTGCATCAGCATGTTTTTCGTGAAGACACGCCTGGTCGCCGCAGGCGCCGTCCTGACCGCGGCAGGGCTGCTTACGTTCGCCCTGATACTCGCCGACAACCTGCGTCGTGCAGGGAGTCTGCCGGTCGTCGCCGCATTCGGGTGGGCCGCACTCGCCGCGCTTGTCGCGACGGCCTTGCTCGGACCGGCGCTGTCGCTGGACTATCTGACCCACGTGCTCGACCAGCACCAGGTCTATGCCCGCGCCCACGCGATCGTGGCCGGTTATGGGTTCATGGGCATGCTGGCGCTGGGCTTCAGCCACGTACTGGTACCCATGTTCGCGCTATCCCCGGCGCCTGGCCGACGGGCCGCGTTCGCGGGATTCGTCGCAGCGGTCGGCGCCGTAGTCCTCGCGGCGATCGGCGTGATCGGCGATCTGCCCGGGATCGTCACGGTCGCGTCTGTGCTCGGACTGGGAGCTGTCGCGTTGCACCTGACGCTCATGGTTCGGTCGCTCAAGGCCGGCATGCGCAGGCGACTGGGCCTGTCATTCATACTCGTACGCGCAGCCTGGATTGCATTACCGGCGTCCATACTGGCCGGGTTCGCCGCATACTACGGGCACGCCGGACCGAACGGCCCTGCCCTGTTCGGTCTGCTGCTGCTCGTCGGGTGGCTGCTCACCTTCCTGCTCGGCATCCTGCAACGGATACTGCCGTTCCTGGCCACGATGCACGCGTCGTCCGCCCGCTCCGGCACGCCGGCCCGCGTATCCGAACTCGCATCGGACAGTCCGCTCAAGCTGCACGCGGTCTGCCATGCGGCGGCTTTCGGCCTGCTGGTTTTCGCGATCGTGCGCGATGAGCCCGGCCCGGCAGTCCTGGCTGCCTGGATCGGCCTGACCGGATCTCTCGCCTTCGCATTTTTTGCCGCGAATGTAATTCGCGGCCTGCTGCCTTCGCCGCACACGCCGGCAATTTCACACCAGGATGCCCGATGATGTTCCGGAACCGAATCTGCCAGAGACTGCACGACGAGCACGCGGCTACCGTGACCAGCATGGAGCGCCTCGAATCGCTGATCGCCAGGCACCGTGGGGCTCCGCCGACCGGTGCCGATGCCGACTCGATGCTGCTGCGCGGCATAGCCGACAACGTCGAGCTGGAGGTCAGCCCGCACTTCGATTTCGAGGAACAGCATCTGTTTACCTATCTCGAAGACATGGGTGACGCAGCCATCGGCGCCCACCTCGCGAGTGAACACGAATCGATGCGACCCCTGGGGCGAAGGCTGGCCGAACTTGCGCGTTCCGCGGCCCAGAGCGGCTTCGACGACGCAAGCTGGTCGGAGTTTCGGCGAATCGGAGCCGAGTTATCGGAGCGCATGCTGACGCACGTCCAGAAGGAGGAAATGGCATTGCTACCGCTGCTCGACGAAGCGATGGACCCGGCCACCGAAACTCGCCTCTTCGAGGCCTATACTGAGAACAGCTGAGGACCAACGATGAGCAAACAGAGTGCTGTCGCGGACACCAGGATCAGGCCGCTGGCCGCAGGCGACCTGGAGACCGTAATCGAGATCGACGGGCGCCATGCCGGCCGTCCGCGCCGCCGGTTTTTCCAGAAGCGTTTCGACGCAGCCGGCTCACACCCCGACGGCTTCATCCACCTGGGGATCGAGGCTCACGACGAACTCGTCGGTTTCGCCCTGCTTCGGGTCTTGAGGGGCGAATTCGGCGGCGACGAGCCGGTCGCTGCCCTCGACGTAATCGGTGTCGACCCGACACAGGCAGGACGCGGCTACGGTCGCTCACTGCTGCAGGGAATTGCCAGCACCTTGAGCGAAGCACGGATTCACAGCCTGCGTTCGCAGGCAGAATGGAAGAACTCGGAGCTGCTCCGATTCTTCGAGGGGGCCGGATTCGAACTGGCTCCGCGCCTGATACTGGAGCGATCGACCTCTATGCCCTTTTTCGATTCGATCGACGACTGAGCCCTGGAGACCTCTATGGCCAACAAGAAGCGAGTTGATATTCCGGAAAATCTCGGCCGTCCAAGCGAGATCGACTACAGCAGCGCCGCAATGGATTTTGGACCGCTCGACCGCGATCGCGTGCCGATTCGCACAATGACCGAGGGCGACCTCATGGCTATCGTCGCTATCGACAGGCGCATTACCGGGCGTGACCGAGCCGGATACCTGGGGCAAAAACTCGACGAGGCGCTGAACCAGACGGATATCCGTGTCTCGCTGGTCGCCGACATCGACGGTACGGCCGCTGGCTTCATCATGGCGCGCGTGGACCTGGGCGAATTCGGCCGGCTGGAGCCGGCAGCCGTGCTCGACACGCTGGGCGTCGATCCGGGCTTCCGCGACCGAGGCGTAGGTCGTGCGCTGATGTCTCAGCTGTTCGCCAACCTGTCGAGCCTGCGTATAGACAAGGTGCTGACGGAAGTAGACTGGAAAGAGCGAGGCCTGATCGCCTTCCTAGCCGAATGCGATTTCAGGCCTTCGACGCGGCTGGCATTCGAATACCGACCGCGTTAGACCTGCGTTTCTCTAGCCGTGCAGCTGATGGTATTTTTCCATCAGCTCTTCCTCGCTTTCGACGAAATCCGGGTTCTGCACTATGCACTCGGGCGGGCAGACCAGCTTGCATTGCGGCTCGTCCTCAGCTCCCACGCACTCGGTGCACTTCAGGGCGTCAATTACGTAAATCGGATCTCCGGCTTTGATCGCCTCGTTGGGGCAGACAGGCTCACATGCGTCGCAGGCCGTGCAGTCACTCGTAATCATCAATGCCATAGGTCATTCCTCCCGCCCTCAGGCGGCCTGAGTTATCTCGCCGCGTGCCAACAGCTTCTCATAGCGGAAGGCACCCCACAACGCTGCGCCGATCGCGCCGGCATAAATAGAGTCAGGGTGACTCCGGACTTCGGAGTCCATCGTCTTAATACCCTCTATGTCCTCGCGGATTGCCGCGACCAGGCCGTCGTCCAGCGCGAGGCCACCGGTCACCAGCACGACACCCTTCACTGCCCCGATGGACTTCAGGAGCTTGGAAAGCCTTCCTGCCATCGACAGGTGGATGCCCTTCAGGATATTCGGCGACGTAATGCCCCGCGACACCATGTTGATAACGTCCGTCTCGGCCAGTACCGCACATATCGACGAAACTACTTCCGGGTTATCGGCCTGCTGCGAGAGCCTGCCGATCTCATCCTGCGCAATTCCGAGATAACGGGCGATGTTCTCCAGGAACTGGCCGGATCCGGACGCGCATTGGCTGGTCATCTTGTAGCTCAGTACCTTGCCGCGTTCGTCGCAAAGTATCGCTCGTCCGTGCAACGCTCCGACGTCCAGTGCAGCCCGCGCCTCCGGGTCCAGGTAAATGGCTCCGCGCGCATGCGTGGTCATCGAGTAGAAATGCCCGGTATGGAACTCCGCGCTTTCACCCTCGCCGGTCGTGGCCACGTAGTCGACTTCCTTTTCGTTCAGGCCTGCGTCTTCGAGGACCTGGTCGAAAGCCAGCCGCGCGAGTTCGAGTGGATCCCGCTGCCGGATTCGCAGCGTGCTGCGTGCCAGCCACTCGGTCTCATCGCCATTGACCCGAAACAGCGCCGCCTTGACGGCTCCGGTACCTACGTCTATGCCTGCCGCGATGGTCATGCCCTGGCCTCCGGTCGCGCGCCTCCAATGTAGGCGCGCCGTGCGAACTCCGAGGCGCCCAGAGCGCCTGTATATATGGAGTCCGGATTTATGTTGATGGTTACGTCACCATAGTTTTCGCGGACGACCTTGTCGAGTTCCCTGACGGCCGCCTCGTTCTTGGCAACGCCGCCGGTGAACGTGAACTCGTCCGTGACCCCACCAGAGCGGGAAATGATCGAGATAGCGCGCAGTATGATGGCGCGATGCAGCCCGGCGAGTATGTCCTCTCGCTTCTCGCCCAGGGCGAGGCGGTCTCGCAGTTCTGCGCCTGCAAACACGGTACAAGTGGAGTTGATGCGCACGGGGCGATCCGACTTCATTGCCATCGGCCCGAGTTCGTGCAGCCCCATGTTCATCTCGTCTGCTATATAGCCCAGGTAGCGGCCGCAGCCAGCCGCGCAACGGTCGTTCATCTGGAAATTCGTTACGATGCCTTTCGGATCGACCTGGATGCCCTTCGTATCCTGCCCGCCGATGTCGAGCACGGTTCGCGTATTCGGATACATCATGTGCGCGCCGAGGCCGTGACAAAGGATCTCGGATCGGATGTGCTCGTGTGAGAACGGCAGCGTGACCCGGCCATAGCCAGTACCGATCAGGTAGCACTCCTCGAGCTCGAGGTCGAGTGTGCTTTCGATCGTCGCCTTGACGTCCTCCGCCTCGGCGCCGAAAGTCGGATCCTCCGCCAACACGCGTGCCAATGCGCGCAGGAACTTGTCGCTGAGACCCGCGGACGGCGGCCGATTCTCCACTTCGATAATCGACTTGTCATACAGGTTAAGCAGCAACTCGTACGGGAGCATTGCGTCACGGGACACGTCTTCCGCATGTACGTGATAGCGTGACCCTGCGATATCGCGAAAGAAGTCGGACTTTCGGTTCGCGCCCGGCGCGTACATTTCGGGCGCCTCATCGCGCAGCCGCTTACAGACCTCTCCCAGCGCATCACGAACCTGGCTTTCCAGAGCTGCGAACTTGCCTCCCTTGAACTGGCTCTCGCAGGTCCTCTCCAGGTCATCGAGCTGCTCCAGGAACTGCTCCAGCCGGAAAGCTCGCTCCAGCGCCCCCATGAAATCGCCCACATGGCCTCGCAGCGTCCCACCCTCCGTCAGAGCTCTGCGAAAGAGCGTAAACCGGCCGTCTACCTTGGCTTCCTCCCCGGCGACACGCGCAGCGGTACCGTAATTGGAGCGCGAGTTTGTGATGCCCCTGCCGAGGACCTCGCGGTTCTCATCGAGAATGACAGCCTTGGTGGTTGTCGATCCCAGGTCTATACCGACAAATGTCTGCATGGTCGTGGGCCTCAGGCAACAGCGCGGGAGTTCGCGCGTTTCTGTTCGATCATCTGGAAGTAGCTTTCCAGCCGGTTCTTGATGTTTGCCGCCGAGAAGTAACGCGGGTCTACCAGGTCGGACTCGACGAATGCTGCGGGCTTGCCGCTGCGCTTTTCGATTTCGCGCATCATCAGCAACTGCCCGGCGGAGAAACTGTTACAACTCTTGATCGAATTAATCAGCAGGCCGTCCGCCTGGTATTCGTCCAGGTAATTGAGCAACATGTCTATGCGCATTGGCAAACTGCGGTTCGTATACACGTTGAGGCAGTACTCGGCGAGCGTTTCCAGGGGCTTGTCAGGATCGTGCCGGAACCCGAAATCGTATACACCGCCGACCTTCGTGTAGCTGGATGCGACGACAACCGCCCCCTCCTCATAAAACATCTTCCAGAACTGGCGGAAATTCGTGTAATTCGGCGGGCCCTCAACGACCAATCGGTAGCGCTCGCTGCCCATGTCACCGTCGGGGGTAACCGGCCCCTTGCCCTCGGCGAGGCGCTGGTCGACCTCTTCGCGCAGGAACCGGTAATAGTCCACTGCGTCATCCGTGCCCCGGAAGGCGCCGAATATCGGACCAATGTAATAAATGCCCCCAAAGTACGAATCGATCGGCGACGGCTTGTTTTTCGCGGTCTGGAGTACGTGTACCAGGTCATCCTCGGCCTTTGCCGATTGTTTCAGGTATTCGCGCAGGCGATCGATGTCGAATTTCACGCCCGAAATTTTCTCGAGCTTGGGTATCACCTCGTCCTTTAACTGCTTGACCATATACTCGATCATGTTCGGCGTGATCTTGCCGTCTCCCATGTACGGGGTGTGCAGCATGATCGTCTCGCACTTGTACTGCTCCCGGAGCAGCTCGAACCATTTCATGAACGTGAAGCAACCCGTGTAGGACAACAGCAGCACGTCCGGCACCGGGAACGGTTTACCATTCGGCGCGAGGTTGCCTTTCGCCATCATGCCGATATCGGACTTGACGTAAGTACAGACGTCCTCCGAGTGACCGATCTTCTCCGCCTCCATCACGTAGCCGCCGGACAGTCGCCGAAGCCCGCTCTGGATCGCGTTTACCTCGGGCAGGTTGTTGACCAGGTCGAAACACCGGATCAGCTCATTGAGGTTGCCGGGCACGAAGGTGTCACATACTTTCTCGCCCGTTTCTGGGGCGGACGTCAGGCGATCGTAGTGAGCAGCCATCATTGCTTTCTGCTTCCGCATGGAAGCATCTTTTTCGACGTCTTTTGCGGCTCTTGCAGAATTCGGTGTCGTGGTCATTGTCCGCTCCATAATTTGATCGAGTCGGCGAATGTCCCTGCCTGCTCGCGTATCGGCTGCATTTGCCCGGAATTTTCTGCGTACTTGAATGCGATGTAGCTGATGCCTTCGGCCGACAGCACATGCTGCAGGATCGGCCTGTCGAGCAGTGCCGGGTCGCAGAAGCTCGGGCAGGCGAAAATCACGCCCTCGGCTCCCGAATTCCTGACGGCCCGGACGAGGTGCTGGCCTTTTTCCTTCTGG
>JAOUIH010000215.1 GCA_029884165.1 Gammaproteobacteria bacterium
ACCTGCTCCCAGGCCGCCCGGAAATCCTCGTCACCGGCCCCCGGCGGCAGCGGGAGATTGAGCTTGGTTCCCCTTGCGGCACCCCGGCCGGTCTCATCCGCCCCGCCGGTCCCGGGGAACAGGAAGCGGCCATCCTCGTGGATGTCCGCAAAAATGATGTCCGGGTCATCGTCGAAGCCGTAGTAAACGCCGTCGCCGTGATGGGCATCGATATCCACATAGGCCAGCCGCCTGAGCCCGTGCCTGCGACGCAGGTACTCGAGCGCCACCCCGCAGTCATTGAAGACGCAGAAGCCCGCGGCATGGCCGCGGCCGGCGTGATGCAGGCCGGCAATCGGCACGAACGCGCGCCCCGCCTGCCCGCCCATGACCGCGTCGACGGCCGCCAGCGTCGTTCCCACGACGTCCGACGCCGCGTCGAAAATGCCGGGAAAGGCCGGGGTATCGCCCTGGTCGAGGAATCCCGAGCCCTGCACCGACATCCGCGACACGAGGTCGATGTACTCGGGCGTGTGAAACATCACCAGTTCGTCTACCGTGGCCCGCCGCGGATGCGCATATTCGATCGCTCCGTCGAGCCGGGCCAGTTCGAGCTCCGCGTGAAACGCGTCGTGGCGGTCCGGGCCGAACGGGTGCCCCTCGCCGAAGCCGTAGCCCGCGAGCGCCTCCCCCCTGTAGACAAACACCGGTTGCGTCATGGCTGCCAACCCGCCCGGCCGGGCTACTGGTTTTCTATTTCGGCAGCATACCGGATAATGCCGCGTTTGTTCCCACACCAACCAGGCGAGCATGGCGCAATACATATTCACAATGAACCGGGTGGCGAAAGTCGTACCGCCCAAGCGTTACATTCTGCGCGACATTTCGCTGTCCTTCTTCCCGGGCGCGAAAATCGGCGTGCTCGGCCTGAATGGCTCGGGCAAGTCCACGCTGCTGCGCATCATGGCCGGCATCGACAAGGAGATTGAAGGCGAGGCCCGGCCCCAGCCGGGCATCCGCATCGGCTATCTGCCGCAGGAGCCGGAACTGGACGCCGCCCGGAACGTTCGTGGCAACGTCGAGGACGGGCTCGGCGAGGTCAAGAGGCTGCTGGATCGCTTCAACGAAATCAGCATGGCGTTCGCAGAGCCGATGGACGACGAGCATATGAATGCGTTGCTCGAGGAACAGGGCAAATTGCAGGACGCGATCGATTCGGCTGGCGGATGGGAGATCGATCGCAAGCTCGAAGTTGCCGCCGACGCGCTCCGCCTGCCGCCCTGGGACGCCGAGGTTTCCCGGCTGTCCGGCGGCGAACGACGCCGCGTTGCGCTGTGCCGGTTGCTGCTGTCGGAACCCGATATGCTGCTGCTCGACGAACCGACGAACCACCTGGACGCGGAGTCGGTCGCGTGGCTCGAACGCTTCCTGGAGGAATACCCCGGTACCGTTATTGCCGTAACCCACGACCGTTATTTCCTGGACAACGTAGCCGGCTGGATTCTCGAGCTCGACCGCGGCCACGGCATACCCTGGCAGGGCAATTACTCTTCCTGGCTGGAGCAGAAGGATCAGCGCCTGGCCCAGGAAGAAGCGACTGAGCGCGCACGGCAGAAGGCTATCCAGTCGGAACTCGAATGGGTCCGGCAGAACCCGTCGGGGCGGCGGGCGAAATCGAAGGCGCGCTTGCGGCAGTTCGAGGAACTGAGTTCCGAGAAGTACCAGCAGCGCAATGAAACAAACGAAATCTACATCCCGCCAGGGCCCCGCCTCGGCGACGTGGTGCTCGAACTCGACAACGTCAGGAAAGGCTTCGGCGACCGGCTCCTGATCGATTCGCTGTCGCTGGCGCTGCCGCCCGGCGGCATTGCAGGTGTGATCGGGCCCAACGGTGCCGGCAAGACGACCCTGTTCCGGATGATTACCGGTATGGAGAAACCCGACGCCGGCACGATACGGCTCGGCGAGACGGTGAAGCTGGCCAGCGTCGACCAGAGCCGTGACAGCCTCGATGACAACAAGAGCGTGTGGGAGGAGATCTCGGGCGGCCAGGACATCATCACGGTGGGCAAGTACGAGACGCCATCGCGTGCGTACGTCGGACGATTCAATTTCCGGGGCGGAGACCAGCAGAAGAAGATCGGCCTGCTGTCTGGAGGCGAACGCAACCGCGTGCATCTCGCGAAGACGCTCAAGGCGGGCGGGAACCTGCTGCTGCTCGACGAGCCGACGAACGACCTGGACGTCGAGACGCTCCGAGCGCTGGAGCAGGCTTTGCTGGAATTCCCGGGCTCGGCCATCGTCATCTCACACGATCGCTGGTTCCTCGATCGCATTGCGACCCACATCCTCGCGTTCGAGGGCGACAGCCAGGTGACCTGGTTCGCCGGCAATTACGCCGAGTACGAAGAGGACCGGCATCGCCGCCTCGGCGCGGATGCCGACCAGCCGCATCGCATCAAGTACAGGCGCCTGGAGACCTGATGAGCTCGCTCATCGCTGGCGGCCTGCTGTTTGCGCTGCTGACGCTACTGTTCGTCGGCAGGACGCTGGGCTCGCTGCGACGCCGGCGCTTCGGCCGGGCCACGCTGTCCTCTGCCGGCTGCATTGGTTCCGCGGGAATCGCGCTGGCGTTCGCGCTGCTCCTGTACAGCTATGTCAGCTACCAGCGGCTGACCGCGGAACAGGTCGTCGCCGAACTCGAATTCACGCGCGTCGCGCCGTACGAGTTCCGGGCCCGGCTGATGGTGCCGGCCGGGCGCGACCGGTTCTTCCTGCTGACGGGCGACGAATGGCAGCTGGATGCGCGCGTGATCAGCTGGCAACCGCCTGCGACGATACTCGGGCTCGACCCGATATACCGGCTGGACCGCCTGGGCGGCCGTTATGCCGAGGTCGATCGCGAGAGAAGCGAGCCGCGCACTGCCTACCAGCTGTCACCATCGCCGGCGCTGGACCTGTGGCGTGTCGCACGGCGCTACCCATTCCTCGCGCCCGGCGTCGACGCTTATTACGGCAGCGCCACCTACCTGCCGATGGCCGATGGCGCCCGCTACGAGGTGAGCCTGAGCCGCGATGCCCTCGTCGCGCGGCCCGCCAATGAAGCCGCCAGGGAGGCTGTCGGCAACTGGAACTGAACAGCGGCTACGGCCGTATTATGTTCAACCGACCTCGCCGTCAGACAAGAGCCCGATTCTGCTGGCCACGAGGGCCTCAGCGTTGTTAAATTAAGGGCTTAGAAATAGAACTGAATGAGCGATGGCAATAGTTCTGGAGCGAGAACGAGGACTCGTGCAGCCGACCGAGGCGCAGTTCGGCCTCGAGTGCCCGTATTGCGGCATTTACGCCCACATGTCGCCCCAGTCCGTACCCGACGTCGAGGCGCTCTATCGCCACCGGCCGAAGCACGTCGGGCTTGTCTATCAGTGCGACGCCTGTAATGCCCCGGTCTTCCTGCGCTTCGGCGTCAAGGAATACCGCGACACCGGCATCGAGCTGTTCCAGAGCTTCATCGAACTGGAACGCCCGAAAGAGAAGTTTCCGTTTTCCTACCTGCCGAAACAGACCGAGACCCTGTTCCGCGAAGCAATGGCCTGTTATTCGAACGGCAGCTTCAATGCGTTCGCGTCCATGTGCCGGCGCGCAGCCGCCAGC
>JAOUIH010000082.1 GCA_029884165.1 Gammaproteobacteria bacterium
AGTTGGCGCGGCAAATATCAGAGTATGAGGGCCTGACATACCACGTCGGAGAAGACCAGACATCCGATTCCCGTAATGCGCGCGATGCCTATCTCGCGACCAACAAAGTCGTGAATAGGAACTTTCCTGGTAGAGTCGCCGTAGACGAATATTTTGATACGGCCTCGAACGCCGAACATTTTCATGAATCGTTTCTCGGGTTTCCATCCACGGGACTTTATCAACGCATCGCGCAGAACGATCCAGGACCGATAGCCAGAGACATGCGTGAAGTTCAAGAAATGGTCAACATACTCATTTCCTATCGCAATGACCTGTATCCTCGGCCCGACCACGAGCTTCCCGGACTGCTGGCTTCGGCGCAGGCGATCATTGACGTGATCGAAGCGGAGTATCCCGAAGAATAGGTTAGTGACTTTGGGCTGGTTCTGGGCCGATACCTGCCGTGAGGTTCTGGCAATATCTGCCTGATTGAATTACCTATTTCCG
Source organism: Gammaproteobacteria bacterium (assembly GCA_029884165.1). GTDB lineage: Bacteria > Pseudomonadota > Gammaproteobacteria > Steroidobacterales > Woeseiaceae > JAOUIH01. The sequence continues at coordinate 490 of JAOUIH010000082.1, forward strand.
GGCAAGCGGGCTCCGCGAAATCGCGTCGCCAGACAACGGCCACCCGGCTTCTCGCTGCTCGCCCGGACTGCCACCGCCCGTATGCCGCGGGCTCACTGATTGAACAGCTGGCGCCGTGCTTCCGCTACCATCGGCGCTGGTCACTTAACGGGTGAGTCGCCATGAACCTGGAATCACTGGCAAACCTGGGTGAGATCGTCGGTGCCGCCGCAGTCGTCGCTTCCCTGCTCTATCTCGCCGTCCAGGTCCGCCAGGGCACGCGGGCGCAACGGACAGAGAACTATGCCCGCGCGCTGGACCGGCTGTCGGCGGTGCAGTCCGCGCTGGGCCAGGATCCCGAGCTGTCATTGATCTACTCCAGAGGGGTGCAGGACCCCTCGAGACTGACGGCGCTGGAGAAAATCCGCTTTACGTGGACGGCGTACGAGGCGTTCGATGCCTTCGAGTTCATGTTCCAGACGCACCAGACCGGCGAACTGCCGGACGAGGTCTGGAGGCGCTGGTCAACCACCATCGCCTGGTGGCTGAGCTTTCCCGGCGTGCAGGTCTGGTGGCAACACCGGCCCGCCGGTTTCACCGACAGCTTTACCCAGTATGTCGAGTCCGTGCTGGCCGACAATCCCACCGATGCCGGCGTGAACCGCCGCTGGGAAGCGTTCCTGGCCGACAACCCCGGCAAGGTTCCGGCCGCGGACCGCCCGGCCACGGGATCCCCGCAGCCGTAGCCGGCGACGCCGGGCGGAGAGAGGGTAGCCTGTCCGCCCTGTCGCGCCACCCGGCTCCCCTGCCCGCGACCGGAAATCGCCGCAGCCCTATTGCGGAAAATGCTACTGATAATGCAGTAAGTGCCTGTGCTTACATGGTCCTGCGACCAGAGCCGTCCGCGGAAGGTATGGATATGGCACAGAACAGTTTCGAAGTCCGGGTAGAAGACCTTCGCAGAACCTGCGACCTGTCGGCAATGAACTTCGAGCGCAGCGACGAACTCGGCGAACTTCGCCAGCACCTGGGCCAGGAGCGGGCCATCGACGCCATCCGCTTCGGACTGCAGATCGCGAGCGAAGGCTACAACATCTTCGTGCTCGGCCCGCCGGGCAGCCACCGGCATGGCCTCGCCGAAGAGATTGCGGCTGAGCTTGCGGTCGGGCGACCGGCGGACCCGGACTGGGTCTACGTCAACAACTTCGCGGCCCCGAAGGAGCCGCGCGCCATGGCCTTTCCGGCCGGCCAGGGCAAAGCTTTCCAGGATGACATGCGGGCGCTGATCGAAGACCTGCGCTTCGCGATCCCCGCGGCCTTCGAAAGTGATGACTACCGCAGCCAGCTGAAGGCGATCGAAAGCGGCACCGAGCAGGCCGCCTCCGAACTCACAAAGGAACTGGAGAGTGAAGCCGAAAAGGAGCAGATCGGCATCATGCAGACGCCGACCGGCTACGTGCTCGCGCCAATCAAGAACGGCAAGGTCCTCGACGAGAAGGACTTCCGCAAACTACCCGACGAGGAAAAAGAGCGTATCCAGGAGGCGATCCGCCGAATCGGCCAGCGCATGCAGGAGCAGTTCGAACAGGTGCCGCGCCTGCACAAGCGCCACCGCGAGCAGGTGCGCGAGCTCGATCGCACCGTCATCTCGCACGCGGTGAGCCTGCTGCTCGCCGATCTGAAAAACAAGTACTCGGCGCTGGATGAGGTCGTCGGCTACCTCGACGAGGTCGCCGCCGACATCATCGACAATGCGAGGAGCTTCCTGCAGTCCGAGCAGGCCGCAGGCCCGTTCGCCGCGATGGGCCAGGCCCGCTCATTCGCCCAATACGAAGTGAACCTGATCCGTGGCACGGCTGCGGACGGTTCCGCCCCGGTCGTCTACGAACCGAATCCCAGCTATCACAACATCCTCGGCAAGATCGAGTACCGGGTCGAGATGGGCGCGCTCGTAACCGACTTCCGCATGCTGCGCGGCGGGGCGCTGCACCGGGCCAACGGCGGCTTCCTGATTCTCGATGTCCGGCGAGTCCTCGGGCGCCCGTTTGCCTGGGAGGCGCTGAAGCAGGCGCTGCTGACGAACGAAATCCGCATCGAATCGCCCGAGGAGACTTATGGCCTCGCGAGCACCTCGACCCTGCAGCCCGAGCCGATACCGCTGAACATCAAGGTCCTGTTGATCGGCGAGCGCCTGCTGTTCTACCTCCTGAGCATCTACGATCCCGAGTTCAGCGAGCTGTTCAAGGTCGCCGCCGATCTCGAGGACGACGTGAAGCGCGACGCCGACAATGTCGCGGCGCTTGCGCTGGTTGCCGCCGACCGCATCCGGCAGCGCGGCCTGCTTCCTTTTGCGCGCCCGGCGCTCGAACGCGTCATCGAGGAGATGTCACGCACGGCACAAGACGGCGAGCGCCTGTCGACCCACATGCAATCGCTCGACGACCAGCTCGACGAGGCGCAGCACTGGGCGCGCCAGCGCAAGTCGGATCTGGTCGAGCGCGAAGACGTCGACAAGGCCATCGTGCAGGGAATACGCCGCCTGGACCGGGCACAGACCAGGCTGCTGGAAGCCATCGAACGTGACCTCGTCCTTATCGACACCGAGGGAGCCCGGGTCGGCCAGGTGAACGGGCTCGCGATCGTGGACTTCGGCAAACTGCGCTTCGGCCACCCGGTGAGGATCACCGCGACGACGCGCCTCGGTTCGGGCGAGGTCGTCGACGTCGAGCGCGAGGTCGAGCTGGGCGGTGCGATTCACTCGAAGGGCATGCTGATCCTGTCGTCTGCGCTGTCGGCGCGTTACGCGACGGATTCGCCGCTGTCGCTGCGAGCGAGCGTCGTGTTCGAGCAGTCTTACGGCGGCGTCGAGGGCGACAGCGCCTCGGTCGCGGAATTCTGCGCGCTGCTGTCCTCGCTATCCGGGCTGCCCGTGAGGCAGAACCTGGCCGTCACCGGTTCCGTCAACCAGCACGGGCGCGTGCAGGTCATCGGCGGCGTCAACGAGAAAATCGAGGGCTACTTCGAGGTATGCCGCAAGCGCGGTCTCGACGGTACCCATGGCGTGATCGTTCCGCTGGAAAACGTCGGCCACCTGATGCTCAGGCAGGAAGTCGCCGAGGCGGTGGCGCGCGGGGAGTTCCACGTCTACGGCGTGCGCTACATCGACGAGGCGGTGAGCCTGCTGACCGGCGTCGAAGCCGGCGAGCGCGGCGATGACGGCGAATTCCCGGAGGGCTCGGTCAATCGCCGCGTCGAGGAACAGCTGCTCGCCTATGCCGAGCAGCGCAAGAAGTTCGCCAAACAGGAGGAGCCGAATGACGCCGGCAACTGAACAGCACAGCCGCGTGTTCATCGCACTCACGGAGTCCTGTCCCGTGCCGCGCCTGTGGCAGGCGGCCCTCGAGCAGTTGCGCGAGTCCCCGGCCGAGCTCACCGCGCTGTTCGTCGTCGACGAGCGCTGGTACCGGGCCGCCGAACTGCCCGGCACGCTCGAGATCTCCCGCCTGTCCGCCGCGCCGTTCGCGTTCACCCGCGAGCGCGCGGAAGCGATCTGTCGCGAGGCCGCAGCGAGGACGCGGCGCGATATCGAGCGGATGGCGGCCGAGGCCCGGCTCAGGCTGCGTTTCGAGGTGCTGCGCGAGGCCACGCCGGCGCTGCTCGCGGACCTGCTGGCCGGCGAGCAGGGACTCGTGATCGCGTCGTCGCAGTTCCGGCTGCAACCCGCCTACACGCTGTTCGAGGGGCTGCGCTGCCGCGTGCTGCTCGTGGACGACGACGAGCGCTGAACGCGATCGGCCCGGCCCGGTCATCTCGCGGCCCGCGGCGGCGGCGCCCGGGCACGGGAGTTCAGGTCAGCGCGCGGCGTATGCCCTGCAGTCCCTGCCGCAGCGTATCGCGCGGGCAGGCAATGTTCATCCGGAAAAATCCTTCGCCGTCCGGCCCGAACTCGGGCCCGCCATAGAGCCCTACGCCGCCCTTGTCGACGAGCAGCCGCATGATGTCCGCCTCGCTTTGGCCGAGCCGGCGGCAGTCCAGCCAGGCCAGGTAGGTCGCTTCCGCCGGTACCTTTCGAACCTGCGGGACGTGCCGTTCGAGGTAATCGGCCACGAGCCAGTGATTACCCGCCAGATACTCGATCAGTTCGTCGAGCCACGGTTCGCAGTCCCGGTAGCCGGCGATCATGGCTACCGCGCCGAAGGTGCTGTCGTGGTTCAGCTGCGTCGTATCCAGGAAAGCCTTGAAGTGTGCCCGCATGTTTTCGTCGGGCATGACCAGCGTTGCCTGCGGCAGGCCGGCCGTATTGAAGGTCTTGTTGGGCGACATCACGGTCACCGAGCGCCCGGCGTCGATGCTGCCGTACGGTATGTGCCTGTGCCCCGGCAGCACCAGGTCTGCATGTACCTCGTCCGATACGACGACGAGATCGTGCGCCCGGGCGACGGCGGCCAGCGCCTCGAGTTCGCTGCGCGTGAAGACCCGCCCGGTCGGGTTGTGCGGGCTGCTGATGATGATCATGCGCGTGCCCGCGTCGACGCTCGCGGCGAGCGCCTCCGTATCCAGTACGAAGCGGCCGTTCTTCTCGCGAAGCGGATTGCGGACCAGGCGCCTGCCCGTATCCCGCACCAGTTTGAGCAGCGGGCCGTAGTTCGGCGACGGCACGACGATGCCGTCGCCCGGCATCGTGAACTGGGTGATGACGCCATATATGCCGACAATGGAACTCGGCGGGCAGAACATCAGCCACTCCCGCGGCACCGACCAGTCGTGGCGCCTGCGCAGCCAGTCGGCCAGCACGCCAAAGTACTCGTCCGAGCGTATCTCGTAGCCGAGCACCGGGTGACCGGTGCGTGCCCGGATCGCGTCCAGTATCGGCGCCGGCGTGGCGAAATCCATGTCGGCCACCCAGAACGGCAGCAGGTCCCCCCGTCCGAACAGCACCTGGTTCCCGTCCCACTTGAACGAATCCGTGCCACGCCTGTTGATGATCCGGTCGAACTGCGACATGCAGGAATTCCTCAGAGAAATGCGTAGGCCAGCAGCGTCAGCGCAGCGATCAGCATGGCGTACGGCAGCTGCGTGACAACGTGGTCGATGTGGTCGCTGCCCGCGCCGACGGACGACAGGACCGTCGTATCGGACACCGGTGACGAGTGATCGCCGAAGATTCCGCCGCCCGCGACGGCGGCGACCGCCTGGTGAACGAGTGGCGCCAGTTCGCCGCCCGTGAATTCGAATGCGAGCGGTAGCGTGACCGGCAGCATCAATGCATAGGCCCCCCAGGACGTGCCGGTTGCGAAAGAGATTGCCGCGGTCAGCAGGAAGGCAAGAGCCACCAGCGTATTCGGCGTCAGGTCGTCCGCGAAGTGGGCGATGATGACGTCGGCGGCACCGAGCTGGGCGGTGACCGCGTTCAATGAATAGGCGAGCGCGACGATCAACAGCGCCGCGGCGACGTTGCGGGCGCCATTGACGATCACGTCCCCGACATCGGCGACGCGCGCGAAGCGTCCGCGGACCGCGAACACCAGCACCAGCCACGTATCGGCCAGCAGGAAGGCTTCGACGATCCGGACGGAGCCAGTCGCGACCAGCGACCAGGTCCCCACCGCGAACAGCAGCAGGATCGGCAGCAGCAGTTCGAGCAACAGGGAGGGCGGCACGTCAGGCACGTGGTCCGGATCGACCGCATCCGCATCCGAGGACAAAGGCCTGCCGCCGGGACGCAGCACGGCGCCCGTGCTGGCAGCCCGGCGCTCGGCCCGCTTCATCGGGCCGAAATCCGGCACGACGCCCGCGGCGACAAGGAGCGTGAACAGGATCAGCAGTATCGGGTAGAAGTTGTAGGGGATCGCGCCTATGAAGACCGCCAGGCCCTCCTCGACGGAGCCGACGGGACCTCCCTGGGCTGCGATCAGGCTCGAAACGTACGCGCCCCACGCGGTGAACGGCACGAGTATGCAGACCGATGCCGTCGTGGAATCCAGGATGAACGCGAGTTTCTCCCGTGGAATCAGCGCACGATCCGACATCGGGCGCATGACGGCGCCCGTCAGCAGCGGGCTGAAGTAATCGTCCACGATCACGAAGCCCATGGCCCAGGCCGACAGTTCGACCTTGCGCCGGTCGCCGCGCGCCGCGGAAAAGCGGCGGGCCAGTGCAGACAGCACGCCAGACTGCCGAAAGAGCTCGAACAGCACGCCGATCAGCAGGACGATTTCGCAGATCCAGATGAAGTCCGGGTTGCCGAGCGACGACTGGAAGAGTTCATTGAGCCCGACGCCGGGCGCAGACCCGATCATGAGCGTCCCGGCAAATGTGCCGACGAGCATTGCGATCAGCGCCGATCGGGACAGGAACGCGATGACCAGCGTAGCCACGAGCGGCAACAGGGACATGAGACCCCAGTCCATATCGCCGTCCGTCCTCCGTCCGATGCTCTCGACCCATCGCAACGATGCAGGTTTTGCAGGGCGAATACAACGCTGTTACCGCCCGCTGCGGGCCGATCGAGTCATGGCTGACGCAACGGAAGCTTGCAAAGGATCCGGAAGATTCGGAGTATCACGCCTCCTCCGACCGGGCCGCGTCACCGCGGGCCACGGCGGATCGGAACGACAGACGGGGGGTATGCATGAGGAGTGTGATATGGGTCAGCGCCGTTTACTTGCTCGCACTCGGCGGGCTGGCTGACATGGCGCGCGCCGACGTGGTCCGCTACGTGCGTTATGCCGACGGCGACGCCGTCAGTTACGGGATCGAGGAAGGCGACTCCGTGCGGCAGCTGAGCGCCGCCCCCTGGAACGGCGGCCAGGCGACCGGCCGGACGGTACGGCGCGCCGATGTGCGCCTGCTGGCGCCGGCGGAGCCCTCGAAAGTCATCGCGGTCGGCTACAACTACAAGAGTCACCGGGGCGACCGGGAATTGCCGGCGCACCCACCGATATTCCTGAAGTTGCCGACGGCAATCATCGGCCCGGACGAGGCAGTCGTCTACCCGGCCGGCGCCACCGACCTGCACTACGAGGCCGAACTCGTGGTCGTGATCGGCAAAACGGCGAAGCAGGTGTCGCCCGGACAGGCCGGCGAGTACATATTCGGCATCACGGCGGGCAACGACGTCAGCGAGCGAGCCTGGCAGGCGAACGACCTGCAGTGGTTCCGTGCCAAGGCATCCGACACCTTCGGTCCGCTCGGGCCGGCGATCGTGACCGGTTTGAACCACAACGACCTGCTCGTCGAGTCGCGCCTCAATGGAGAGGTCAAGCAATCGCAGCGAACAAGGGACCTCATCCACAACGTCGAGGCCATCGTCAGTCATGTCAGCCAGACCGTCACGCTGTATCCCGGCGACATCATCTACACCGGCACGCCGGGCTCGACGAGCGCCATGCAACCCGGCGACGTGATCGAGATCGAGGTCGAAGGCGTAGGAGTACTGCGCAGTCACATCGTCGACGGACGCTGACAGCAGGAGAAAAGCATGCCAGAAATTTCCATGTCGCGAATTTTCGTGACGTTCGCCACGTGTTCCCTGTGCTGCGGTATGGCGGCGGCGCAGAACCATGCGCCCAATCCGTACATGACGGTCGATAACTGGGCGGCACTGCCCGAGGGCCGGACCTGGGGCGCAACCAGCGCGGTATTCCCCGCAAACGACGGCCAGCACCTCTGGGTAGCCGAGCGCTGCGGCGCAAACCTCTGCGTCGGCAGCGACCTGGACCCGGTGCTCCTGTTCGATGCGAATGGCAGGCTCGTGCGGAGTTTCGGTTCCGGCCAGATCGTTTGGCCGCACGGAATATTCGTCGATCACGAGGACAACGTCTGGATCGCGGACGCCGTTGGCTATGCGCCGGTACCCGCGGGCGTCGGCCACACGGTCAAGAAATTCAGTCCCGATGGCGAGCTCCTCATGGTGCTCGGCAAGGAGGGCGTCGCCGGCACCGGGCCCGACGTGTTCAACAAGCCGTCCGATGTGCTTGTCACGAAGCAAGGCATCATTTTCGTCGCCGATGGGCACGATGCGGACGGCAATAACCGCATTGTCAAGTTTGCAGCCGACGGCAGCTACCTGGGCGAATGGGGCGAGACCGGCACAGGCACTGGCCAGTTCCAGGATCCGCACGCACTGGCGATGGACTCGACGGGGCGCCTGTTTGTCGGCGACCGTGGCAACAGCCGCATCCAGATCTTTGACCAGGACGGCAAGCATCTCGAGACCTGGACCCAGTTCGGGCGCCCGAGCGGACTCTATATCGACTCGAACGACGTGCTCTACTCGGCGGACTCGGAGTCGAATGCCCGCCGCAATCGCGGCTGGAAGCGCGGCATCCGCATCGGCAGCGCGATCGACGGCTTCGTCAGCGCCTTTATCCCCGACCCGGAACCGGACCAGGACAACTCGGCGACCAGCGCCGCCGAGGGAGTCGCCGTGGACGCCGCCGGCAATATCTACGGCGCCGAGGTCGGTCCCCGCACCCTCCGCAAATACGCCCGCAAATAGCACGTTAATTCAATGACTTGAGTGAGGGCGGCCGCCACGGCCGCCCTGCTCGCCGGCGCGCCCGGGCGTTTGGCGCCGACACCGGCCGGCGCCAGTGCTAGAATCCGGCGCTACTCAATGAGCTGGAGACGATTCGCATGAGCCATAACGTCGACTACCTGGGCCCGGTATCCGCCATGGGCGTGGCAGACCGCTCGACCTTCATCTGGAAATGCTACGCGCATGTCGTGGCCGCAATCCTCGCGTTTGCCGCCATCGAGGTCTACCTGTTCCAGTCCGGGGTCGCCCAACGTATCGCCGGCCCGATGCTGAACAACTGGTGGATGGTCTTCGGCGCGTTCATTCTCGTTGGCTGGGGCGCATCGCATGTTGCGCACCGAGTCGAGTCGAAGCAGGCGCAGTACGCGGCTTTCGCGGCATTCGTCTTCATCGAGGCACTGATCTTTGCCCCCATGCTGTACGTCGCGAGCGTCATGCAACCCGGCGTCATCGACAGTGCGGCAGGCGTGACCATCATGGGCTCGGTCGGCCTGGTCGCCGTTGCCATGATGACGCGCAAGGACTTTTCCTTCCTGCGTGGCCTGCTGGTCTGGGGCTTCGTGCTCGCACTGGTCGCGATTGTCGCCAGCATGATCTTCGGCTTCGAGATGGGCACGTGGTTCTCGGTCGCGATGATCGGCTTTGCCGGCGCCGCGGTGCTCTATGACACGTCGAACATCATGCACCACTACCCACAGGATCGTTACGTCGCAGCGTCGATGGCGCTGTTCGCGTCTATCGCGCTGATGTTCTGGTACATCCTGCGGCTGTTCATGAGCCGCGACTAAGCTCGCATCCCGCAGGCGGAAACCGGGCCGCCCCGGTTTCCGCCTATTTGCCTGCCCTGCCGCCACTGTATACTCGCCGCCGTATCGCGCCGGCTCACGTCGAGGACACGCGCCTGGGTTCCAGAACTGCCATGAATGCCCTGCCGGGCCTGCTGCGGCTTGCCGCGGTGGTGCTGTGGCTGGCCGCGCCGCCGGCGCTGATCGCGCAGGATGCGCCGGCCTTCGACCCGATCGCGGCCGCCGCGGAACTCGAGAGCCTCCGGGCGGGCCTTGGCACGAACGAGGTCGACAACGAGTTCCTGAATCAGGCGCGAGCGCGCGCCCTGCAGGTATCGTCGACCGCCGAAGGCTGCGCAGCGCAGAGCGGCGCGGAGCGCGTCCGCCTTGAAGCCCGCTACGAGCCGCTCAGGGAGGTCGATGCGGACGTGGCGCCTGCCGTATTCGACCAGCGCAACGAGATCCGCCGGCAGCTCGACGAAGCGATCGCACGGGAAACCGCCTGCATCGGCGTTCGCGACAACGCGGCGGCGCTCATCGCGGCAATCTCCGGGACGCAAACCCGGCTGTCGCAACAGTTCCTGTTTTATCGCAGCGAAGACCAGCTGAGCGCCTTGACGGAAACACCCGACCGGCTACGTGGCCTGCCCGAGCGGATCCGGAACGCGAACCGGCCCGAGCTGGTGAACGGCATCGACGCCGTCGAGCTGTTCTGGTACCTGATCGCGGCGGGCATCTTTGCCGCCGGCCTCGGCATCTTCCTGCGACACCGCTTCGCCGCCTGGTACGAAAAGGCCGGCGGAGACGATGCCATTCCGCAGCTGCGCCTGCTGTTCCCGAAACCCCTCGCGCAGTACGCCCCCGCCATGCTGAGTGGCATGGCGTTCGTCGCCACGCTCGTTTACGCGCTCGAGCAACCGTCACTCGAACTTGTCGTCATGCGCATCGCGCTGGGGGTTTTGCTGTTCGGTCTCGGCTGCGTGGTCATCGACTGGGCTACCGGCCCGCTGTCGCCGTCCGCGGATGTCAATGGCCTGATCCCGGATCACGTCAAGCCGCTGCGGCGCCGCCTGCGCATCCTGATCCTTGCACTGGTGGCGAGCTTCATCCTGCTGGGCACGAACTGGCTGTCCATCCGGCTGGTCGACCCGGACGTTACCGGCCGGGCAGCAATGATCCTGGTCGTCGCCCTCTGCCTGTTCAACGTGTTCGCTTACCTGCGCCGTATCCCGGGGCTGCGGCACCGGCTGCGCGTGTTGCGTTACCTCGCCATGCTGACCCTGATTGTCGCGATCGCCGCGGTCCTCGTCGGGTACCAGAATTTCGCCGGCTACCTGATACATGGTGTCACCCGCACGTCGCTCGCGCTGTTCACGCTGTGGATCCTGTTCTGGCTCATCTCGCGGGCCTTCGACTACCTGATCCGCGACGACACACCGGCCGCGCAGCGAGCGCGCGAGAACCTCGGACTCGGCAAGAGCGCCACGCGTACGGGCCTCGGCTTCATGCAGCTGGTCGCGGACCTCGTACTCTGGATCGGCGCGATCGTCTACCTCATCTACGTCTGGGACGAGTCCGGCACCACGATCGACCGGCTCGTGGACCTGGTGATACTCGGCGGGACTGTCGGCAACCTGCGGCTGATCCCGGCCCAAATCATCGGCGGCGTGCTCGTATTCGCCGGCTTGCTCGTGCTGATCGGTTGGCTCAAGCGCTGGATCGACCGGCGCTGGCTGCAGCATATCGTCGCCGAGCGGGGCGCCCGCGAGGCGCTGATCACGCTGTTCGGTTACGTCGGCTTCGTGATCGCGCTGCTGATCGGGCTGACCCAGGCGGGTGTCGACCTCAGCGGCATCGCTATCGTGTCCGGTGCGCTCGCACTCGGCATCGGCTTCGGCATGCAGGAGATTGCCAACAATTTCGTATCCGGGTTGATACTGTTGTTCGAACGACCTATTCGCTCCGGGGACTTCGTCACGGTCGGGGACACCGAAGGCTTCGTCCGTCGAATCAGCATCCGCGCGACCGAGATTGAGACGCTCGATAACCAAAACGTCATGGTGCCCAATTCGGAACTGGTGTCCGGGCGCGTTACGAACTGGGTACTGCACGACACGCAGGGGCGCATACGCCTGTTCGTCGGCGTCGCCTACGGTTCCGATGTCGAGAAAGTCCGCAATATCCTCGAGCGCATTGCGAACGAGCACCCGGAGGTAATAACGGACGGACGTGCGCCTGCCCCGCGGGCGCTGTTCATGGGCTTCGGCGACTCGTCACTGGATTTCGAGCTCCGCTGCCGAGTCAACCGGATCGACCGTCGCTTCACGGTGATGAGCGACATGAATTTCGCGATCAATGCGGGGTTTCGCGCCGAGAACATCGAGATCCCGTTCCCGCAACGCGATCTCCACATCCGCTCATACCCCGATTTCGGCGCCGGCAAGGAAGCCGCTGTTGCGCCGCCGCCGGCTCCGGAGGAGACGGAACGATCGCTGCCTCAGCTCGAGGTCATTACGCGCTTCCACAGCGACGAGACCAGGATCGCGGCGGACATACGCGACGTCTGGCGTGCGCTGACCGACATCGAGTCGATGAAGACCTGGTTGGGCGCCGAGGGCACGTTCTCCCCGTTCATCGGTGGCGCCTACGACCTGCAACTGAAGGATGGGGATCGCCGCCGCGGACACATCGACATTTTCGTGCCGCCCTACCGGATGCGCCTCGTCGAGGGGCCGCGGGAAGGTGAAGAGCCACTGGCGACCGGGCCGATGACGGTCGAATTCACGCTGCGCGAACGAGAAGGCCAGACCTTGCTGACCGTGCGGGTCGCCGGCATTCCGGCCACCGAAGACTGGGAAGAGGACTACAACCGCTCGGTCGTGCGCTGGCAGAACGCGCTGGTCGAACTGCAGGAACTGCTTACGCGGAAGTAGCGGAGATCCGCTCAATGCCGCCCATGTACGGCAACAGGGCCTCCGGCACGCGGATGCTGCCGTCCGCTGCCTGGTAGTTCTCCATGACCGCCACGAGCGCCCGCCCGACGGCGACACCCGATCCGTTCAGCGTGTGCACGAGTTCCGGCCGGCCTGTCTCCGGATTGCGCCAGCGCGCCTGCATGCGCCGCGCCTGGAAGTCGGTGCAGTTGCTGCAGGAGGAAATCTCCCGGTACTTGTCCTGGCCCGGCAGCCACACCTCGAGGTCATAGGTCTTCGCTGAGGCGAACCCGATATCGGCACTGCACAACGCGACGACCCGGTACGGCAGGCCCAGCCGCTGCAGTATGGCCTCGGCGTGCCCCGTCAGCGTCTCGAGAGCTTTGCCCGACTGGTCCGGCGCAACGATGTGCACGAGCTCGACTTTTTCGAACTGGTGCTGGCGGATCATGCCGCGCGTATCGCGGCCGTAGGATCCCGCCTCGGAGCGGAAGCAAGGCGTATGCGCGACGAAACGCAGTGGAACGCGCTCCGCCTCGAGGATGCCCTCCCGGGCCAGGTTGGTCACCGGGACCTCGGCCGTCGGGATCAGGTAGAACGGCACCTCGCCCGTGGTCTTGAACAGGTCTTCCTCGAACTTCGGCAGCTGGCCGGTACCGGTCAGCGCCGCCGCCTGCACGAGGTAAGGCGCATAGATTTCCCGGTAGCCATGCAGGCGCGTGTGCGTGTCGAGCATGAACTGAATCAGCGCACGGTGCATGCGCGCCAGCGGTCCCGACATCACCGCGAAACGCGAACCGGAGATTCGAGCGGCCGCGTCGAAGTCCAGCATGTCGAGGCCGGCTCCGAGGTCGACATGATCCTTCGGAGCGAACTCGAACGCCGCCGGATCGCCCCAGCGCCGCACTTCCTTGTTGTCGTTCTCGTCCCTGCCGTTCGGCACATCGTCCTGCAGCAGGTTCGGCAGTCCGAGCTCGATGTCCTGAACCTGGCCCAGCAACGCCTGCAGCTCGTCATCGGCGGCTTCGAGGCGGGCCCCAAGGTTTTGCACCGCCGCGAGCAGCGGCGCAATGTCCTCGCCCCTGGCCTTGGCCTGGCCGATGCGTTTCGCACTCGAATTCCGTTCGTTCCGCAGCGACTCAGTCTCGACCTGCAGCGCCTTGCGGCGCTCCTGCAGCGCGAGGTAGGCCTCGGTATCGAAATTAAAGCCGCGACGAGCGAGATTCGTGGCGACGTCAGCGGCGGATTGCCGCAACAGTTTCGGATCGATCATGAGCGGATATCGGCATCAAGGGGGTGGTGATTCAGGTTTTGTCCCGGCGACCGGAGCGGCGAATTTCCTCGAGTTTTTCGCGGATCTTCAGCTCCAGGCCGCGCGGCACGGGATGATAATACGTCCGGTCCGGCATGTCGTCCGGAAAATAGCGCTCGCCCCAGGCGACACCATCCTTCTCGTCGTGCGCGTAGCGGTAGCCCTCCCCGTAGCCGAGACCCTTCATCAGCTTCGTCGGTGCATTCCGCAAGCGCATCGGCACCTCGAGCGTGCCGAATTCGTCCACGTCAGCGGCGGCGGCCTTTGCCGCGGTGTACACGGCATTGCTCTTCGCCGCACAGGCCAGGAACACGATCGCCTGCGCAAGCGCCAGCTCGCCCTCGGGGCTGCCGAGCCGCTCGAGCGCGTCCCATGCGTCGAGGCAGATACCCAGCGCGCGGGGATCGGCGTTACCGATGTCCTCCGATGCGACGCGGATCATCCGACGCGCGATGTACAAGGGCTCGCAACCTCCGTCCAGCATGCGCATCAGCCAGTAGAGCGACGCATCGGGATCCGAGCCACGTATGGATTTGTGCAGGGCCGATATCTGGTCGTAGAAATACTCGCCCTGCTTGTCGAAGCGGCGGCGGCTGCCC
>JAOUIH010000216.1 GCA_029884165.1 Gammaproteobacteria bacterium
GGCGGGCGCACCGTCGCAATACGGCAGCGCATGCAGAAGGTGGACGTCGACGACGAGTGGACGGAAATACGCCTCGACGCGGTCGAATACGACGTCGAACTGAGCGACAACCTGTTCACTCTTTCGAGTCTCCGTAACCCGCGTAACTGAGCGGAGCCATGCGTTGAATATCACGCTCCGACTGGCCTGGCGCAACCTGTGGCGGCATTCGCGCCGGACCTGGCTGACGCTCGGTGCGATGGCGTTCTCCAACATACTGCTCGTGTTCATGATCTCGCTGCAGTTCGGCATGTACGGGATGATGATCGACAACACGCTCCGTGTCATGACGGGCCACCTGCAGGTGCAGGCCGAGGGCTACAAGGACGAGCACAAGATGCGGCAGACGGTGCCGGACATCGCCGAGCTGGCCGCCAGCCTGCGTCGCGACCTCGAGCTGGAGCGGGTTGCGCCGCGCGCGCTCGCCTTCGCGCTGGCATCGAGCAGCGATCGTACTTACGGCCTGCAGATCGCGGGCGTCGACCCGGCGCGCGAATCGCTCGTGTCGAGCATCCCGGGCCTCGTTCGTACGGGCAATTACCTCGCTGCGGGCGACGCGGCCGAGATCGTCATCGGCAGCGTACTCGCGCGCAACCTCAGGGTCGGCACAGGCGACGAAGTGACGCTGCTCGGCTCCGGGCTGGACGGGTCGTTCGCCGCCGCCGTCGTGACGGTCAGCGGAATCTTCGAGACAGGCGTCGTGGAGCTGGACCGCGGGCTCGCGGAGGTACCGTTGGGCTTCTTCCAGGACGTTTTCTTCATGGAGGGCGCCGGCCACCAGGTCGTCATAGCGGCAAGGGACCTGGACGAGGCGGCTTTGCTGACCGAGCGCACCCGGGAGCTGGTCGCGGATAACCCGGGACTGGTCGTGCACGACTGGGACGCGCTGCAGCCGGGCTTGCGCCAGGCGATCAAGGCGGACATGTCCAGCGCGTTTTTCATGTACGGGATACTGGTCATACTGGTCGCGTTCAGCGTGCTGAACACCCAGCTGATGTCCGTGCTGGAACGCACCCGTGAGTTCGGTATCGTGATGGCTCTCGGGATATCGCCCGGCCGCCTCGGGCGCCTCGTGCTGCTGGAGACTGCCCTGATGGGTTTCATGGGGTTCGTCGGAGGAGCCGTGCTCGGCGCCCTCGTCACTGGCTGGTTCGCGGCGAACGGGTTCTCGTACCCGGGCATGGACGAGCTGACCGCAAATTTCAACCTGCCGTCGCGCGTCTACCCCCCGGTTGCGTTCCTGCCGACGGTTATAGGACCGCTGGTCGTCTACTTCTTCAGCATGGTGTCGGCGCTGTACCCGGCGCTGCGGCTCAACTGGCTGCAGCCGGTCGAGGCGATGCGGGCGGCATGACGAAGCAGCTGCAGATCGTCTGGACCCTCGCGTGGCGCAACCTGTGGCGCAACCATCGCCGCACATTGATCATGATCGCTGCGGTCAGTGTCGGCGTCTGGGCGATGATCTTCATGACCGCGCTGATGCGGGGCATGGTCAACGACATGATCCGGAGCGGCGTCGAGAACCTGCCGGGACATGTACAGGTGCACCACCCGGGTTTTCGCGACGACCCCAGCGTGAACAACCTCATACCTGCGACGGACACGGAACTGGCGGCCCGGCTGGCGGACCGGGGATTCAGGGCCTGGAGCACGCGTATCAACGTGCCGGCGGTCATTACGAGCGAGCGCGAGTCGCGTGGTGTCACCCTGTACGGCGTCGACCCGGCCAGGGATCGCGACGTTACCTTCGTCGCGGACTCGATCGCAGCCGGCCGCTACCTCGAGAGCATCGATGATGACGGGCTCGTGCTGGGACGCAAGCTCCTGGAGAACCTCGACACGGACCTCGGCAAGCGCGTCGTCCTGATGAGCCAGGACCCCGACAACGACATCGCCGATCGCGGCTTCCGAATCGTTGGCGTCTTCGAGGCCGAGCTCGACAATGTCGAGGAGACGATGATCTTCGGCGGCAAGCGGACGATCCAGCAAATGCTCCGCATCGGCGATCGCGTCACCGAGGTCGCCGTAGTCGGACCGGATTACCGTGACGTCGAGCCGCTCCGCCGGGAGCTCGCCCGTATCCTCGACGATGACGTCGAGGTGCTGCCCTGGACCGAGCTCAACACCTACCTCGGGACGATGCTGCGTGTAATGGACGGATTCGTGCTCGTCTGGACCGTCGTGATCTTCCTGGCGCTGTCCTTCGGGCTCGTGAATACGCTGGTGATGGCGGTGTTCGAGCGGGTCCGCGAGATCGGCCTGATGCTGGCGCTCGGCATGCGCCCGGTATCGATCCTGGCGCAGGTCATGCTCGAGTCTCTGCTGCTCCTGGCCATCGGGCTGGCCGTGGGTACTTCGCTGGCCTGGGCGACGATCGTCCCGCTGGAGGCAGGAATCGACATTTCCATCGTCGGCGAGGGCCTCGAGATGTTCGGGGCATCGAGCGTGCTGTATCCGGAGCTGTTGCTGGCCGACGTGCTGCTCGCGGATGCCGTCGTACTGATTCTCGGGATCCTCGCCAGCCTGTCGCCGGCCTGGCGGGCATCCCGTTACCGGCCGGTCGAAGCAATCACCAAGGTTTGAGCATGACAGCCGTAAAGTGTATCGATCTATGCAAGACCTATCGCCAGGGCGAACAGGAAATCAAGGCCCTGGACCATGTCGACCTCGACGTCGAGCGCGGCGGTTTTGTCTGCCTGTCGGCCCCGTCGGGCGGCGGCAAGACGACGCTGCTGAATGCGATCGGCGGTCTCGACATTCCGGACAGTGGCCAGGTCTGGATAGCCGGAACGCGTATCGACAACATGAGCAAGTCGGAGCTGGCGCGGCTCAGGCTGACCCAGATCGGGTTCGTGTTCCAGGCATACAACCTGATACCGGTCCTGACGGCGAAGGAAAACGTGGAATTCGTCATGCAGGTGCAAGGCGTGCCGGCGCGCGACCGGGCGAAGCTGGCGCTCGAAATCCTGGACGAGGTGGGCCTGGCGGGACTCGACGGCAGGCGCCCGGCGGAAATGTCCGGCGGGCAGCAGCAGCGCGTTGCCGTGGCACGGGCGCTCGTCTCCCGGCCGGCGCTGGTTCTTGCTGACGAGCCGACGGCGAACTTGGACTCACACAGCGCGGACGGCCTGATGGAACTGTTCGTCGAGCTCAACCGGAACCACCAGACGACCTTCGTCATAGCGACCCACGACCAGCGCGTCATGGCGTACGCAAAACGCCTGATCAAGATGCTGGACGGCCGCATCGTCGGCGATATCCGGCAGCATGAGCACTGAGCGACCTGGCGCCTGCGGGGCGACCGGTGCGCGCGTCTGCGCGCTGCTGGTCCTGGCATGGGCCGGGCAGGCCGGGGCAGGGGACGACGCATTCGACTGGAATGGTCATACGAAGCTCCGGGTGCTGGGCGAGTCCTATCCCGCGGGCAGTATTTTTCGCGAAGCGACCGGTTCGACCGCGGCCGACCTGGAAGGCGACCTGCGGCTCAACGTTTCGAAGGCCAGCGGCCCCTGGTCGGTGGAGGGCGCCTACCAGCTCTATGCGCTGGCCGGCGACAGCCTCGAGCTGGCCGC
>JAOUIH010000083.1 GCA_029884165.1 Gammaproteobacteria bacterium
ATCCACGAGGCCACCCATCGGGTGGCCCTTTTGTTTGGCTGGGGGACCTTTGGATGAGAGCCTTCGTTCGACCGAATCGCCGCAGGCGATTCGGGACGCGCGGAGCGCGCCCGGAGGGCGCGGGCCGTTGACGGCCCGCGTCAATCCTGGTTTGCGATGATATCCACGAGGCCACCCATCGGGTGGCCCTTTTGTTTGGCTGGGGGACCTTTGGATGAGAGCCTTCGTTCGACCGAATCGCCGCAGGCGATTCGGGACGCGCGGAGCGCGCCCGGAGGGCGCGGGCCGGTCAGGCGCCAATGGTCCGAACGCCGCTGTCCTCGGCGATGAGCAGGACGTCGGCCGGACGGTTAGCGAAGATCCCTACGCAGACGATGCCCGGGATCTGGTTGATTCGGGACTCGAGTTCGAGCGGGTTAGTGATCTGGAGGTTGTGCACGTCCAGGATGTGGTTGCCGTTGTCGGTCACGAAATTTTCCCGCCAGATCGGCTGTCCCCGCATGCGAACGAGCCTGCGGGAGACAAAGGACTGGGCCATCGGGATGACCTCGATGGGAAGCGGGAATCGTCCGAGCATCCCCACGAGCTTTGAATCGTCGATGATGCAGACGAACTTGCGGGCGGCTCCGGCCAAAACCTTCTCACGCGTGAGTGCCCCGCCACCGCCCTTGATAAGGTGCATGTGCTTGGTCGCCTCGTCGGCGCCGTCGATATACAGATCGAGGTCACCGACCGCGTTCAGGGTCGCCACCTCGAAACCCAGCTGTTCCAGTTTTTCGGTGGTGGCGACGGAACTGGAAACGACCGCATCGATCTTGTTGCGCACGGAGGGGAGGAGTTCGATGAGGGCATTCACCGTCGAGCCCGTGCCGATCCCCAGTATGTAGCCGTCCTGGATATACTCCAGCGAGGCCTTCGCCGCATTTCGTTTCTTCTGAGCCTGATCCATCTGGGTGTCAGCCTTTACCTCGTTCTGTCGAAAGGACCGGCGGGTTTCCGCCGCCCCCCCATCGATGACGGGCAGCTTAGCCGATAGCTCTGTGGTATGCCATTGAAACGCCTCGATTACCGAGGCCGGAAAAGAAATATGCCCGCCAAGGCGGGCATATTTCGTGTTTCGGAAGAGGCGCCTCAAACTCAGCAATCAGCCGTTGGTACCTTGGACTGACGGGCGGGGCGCCGGTCTTCCAGACAGTCAGCCAGACTTACATCTTCTTGACTGAAGCCTTCTTGGAAGACTTCTTCTTCGTCTTCCGCTTGGCTGCCTTCTTTTTAGCTTTCTTCTTGGCTTTCTTCTTAGCCTTTTTCTTGGCTTTTTTCTTAGCCTTCTTCTTGGCTTTCTTTTTGGCCTTCTTCTTTACTTTACGTTTTGCCTTTTTCTTTGCTGCTTTCTTCTTCGCCGGCTTTTTCTTTGCAGCCTTACGCTTCGGCGCAGCCTTCTTCTTGCTCGCCTTTTTCTTTGACGCTTTCTTGCTGGACTTCTTTTTGGTAGCCATGGTTTTCTCCGTGTCGGGTACCCGGCGTTGAGTATATACAACAAAAGTCAAAAATCCAGCAAGTTAAGTGACGTGGTTAACATTTCGGTCCCGCGAGAACCAGGTCGCAAAATTGCAGTTCGCGCATGACGACGGACAGCGATGCGTCGGGAAATCCTCGCGGAACATTCATGATGCGTCTCTCCACGAGTTGCCGATCGAGTGCGCAAGTTGGTCTGCGATCTTCGTCGAGGGAATTTTTGGAATTCGATTTTCGGTGCTGTCGCATTACTACGACAGCTGCTGACGGATCGATGAACAGGCGGCATGCTCGGATCAGAGTGCCGGGCCAGACTCCGTAAACACTTGAAAAAGCCGTATATCCCAAGCACTTGCGTGAATTTTTTCGACACGCTGACAGTCAAAGGCGACGCCAACGAGTTTGGGATGCAGGAAACTACGGCGATGCCGCAGGAAGTGAAATGTCCTGTCGTAATAGCCGCCGCCCATGCCAACGCGATTGCCGATCAGGTCGAATGCAACCAGCGGTGTGATGCACAGATCCAGCTTCGCGGGTGCTATCGTCCGCTCGGCGGCGGGCTCGAGCAATCCGAAATTACTCCTCACCAGGTCGGTGGACGGCCGAATTTCGGCAAAGACAAGTGGGCCGGTTTTTTTTGTGATCGGCGCAAAAATGCGCTTTTCCATGCGCCATGCGCGCTCGATCAACGGCCAGGTATCGACCTCTTCGGCGGTTGGCAGGTAACAGGCTATCCGACGTGCGCGCCGGAACAATGACGATGACGCGATCGCATCGCAGATTTTTTCGGATGCGAAAGTGCGCTCGGACTCTTCGAGCACCTGGCGCGCCTTCCGGGCGGCGCGGCGAATTTCTCGCTTGCTCGGGTCCGCAGTGTTCATCATCCAGTTTCGTTGCAGCAGGCCCGCGGTCCGCGGGTCGGCAGGAGCTGACATCGTGCTCGGGGTTGGAGAGGCGTCTCCCGCCTGTGCCGTTACAGACCGTCGCTCTCGAACCAGAGCAACAAGGGGGGTCAGCCGTGGCAGCAACAGGCTTTCCACACGTAGTGGTACTGCTCAAATGCTGCCGACAGACGACGACCCCGAGGTTAGTAATTAGGGTCGAAAGGAAACCAGGTCCGTATCGAACACCGCAGGAGACGCCATAAGGAATCCGTCGGGTTGCCCTGCCATTCTATCGGGAACTGCTCCCGCATTGCCACCAGTGGAAACCGCGAGCCGGGCCGTGAAATTACGAGGGCGGCCCGGGCCCACAAGTCGCTGGCGCAGGGCTACTACTGTCAGAGATCGAGCTGCTGGGTCGTCGTCAGGACCGAGTCGACCCGGTTCGACAATTGCCGTATGCGGTCGCCCAGCAGGTTTTCAAGAGCCTTGCCCTTGGCCTGCGCCTGCAGCATGTCGTTCGCCATGTTCAGCGCTGCCATGACGGCAATCCGGTCGAGGCCGACCACTTTGCCGCTGTCACGTATTTCCCGCATGCGCTTGTTCAGGAGTTCGGCGGAATCCAGCAGTGCGGCGCGCTCGCTGGCAGGGCAGGCAACCTGATATTCCTTCTCCAGGATCTTGACGTTCAGGTGCGCATACATTTCGGACATCGTGACAACTCCGGTTCGCCTACGCCCGAATAACCCGGCGTGGCACTGCGATACTGCTTGCTATTCGATAGTGGACGTCAACCTGGCGGGCCGGCGATCAGGTCGAGGTCGAGCCCTCAGCTGCCCTGTTCCATGGCCTTGAGCCGGCCGATCATGGCCTCGACACGGGCACGGACCTGCTCGTTCTTCTGCAACAGCGTCGCGCGCTCCGCCGTCAGGGCGTCCTGTCGCTGCCGCAGCGACTGGTTCTCCTCCCTGAGTTGATCGCAGACCTGGACCAACGCGTCCAGGCGTTGCTCCAGGCGCCGGAGATCCTGTTCGAACCTTGCAGTCACGTCGTCAGCCATGCCGGCAATATAGAACCGCCGGGGCACATAATCAATTGCGCCGCATGTGCAGAGGTGACGCCGTTCCCATGCTCGTGCGATGATTGGCGTCCATCACGAGCCGGTCACATGCCCATCGACCGGTCGCTTCAACGGGCCTGCGGCGTATACAAAAGTGACAGAAGCATCGATTGATCATAATGACGTCGACGCCGCTTTGCGCAGGTGCGGGTCGGACTGGGATGCGGCGCAGGCGCATGGCCTGCTCTGTGGCCTCATCGTGACCCTCGGAACCGAGGGGGCCGTTCGCTGGCTGAATCGGGTCCTGTCGGGAACGGACCCCGACGATGCGCTCGCCGCCGAGTGCCGGTCGCTGCTGGAGTCGCTGTGCCAGGCGACGTGGCAGCAGCTGGCGGAGCGCCAGTCCGAATTCGAGTTGCTACTGCCACTCGATGCCGAGGACGCCGCCATCCGGGCCAGCGCCATGGGACACTGGTGCGAGGGCTTCCTGCACGGCCTGGTGTCCGAGCGCGGCTCGATGGAACTGCGCAAGCGACTCGCGGAAGAGCCGCTTGCAGACGTGATAAGGGACCTGCTCGAGATCACCCGGGCCGGCGTCGCGGACGATGACGACGAGGCCAACGAGGAAGCCTACACGGAGCTGACCGAGTACATTCGGGTCGCCGTGCAGCTCGCATTTGAGGAGCTCACGGACCTGCGGACGGCGCGCAACCCGGTTGCCGCTGCGGTGTCCGACGCCTTGCACTGATGCCTGCCGTTTTGCCCGGACGACCCTCCAGACGAAAATGAATCCAGCCGAATTCGCCAAGCGACGCAAACAGCTCATGCAGATGTTGGGCAGTGAAGGCGTCGCGATTCTGCCCAGCGCCCCGGTGCGAAAACGCAGCCGGGACGTCGAATATCGATACCGCCAGGACAGCGATTTCTACTACCTGACCGGCTTCGCCGAACCCGAGTCGGTGGCAGTATTCGCGCCGAGCCGCAGCAGCGGCGAATTCATGCTGTTTTGCCGCGAGCGCGACAGGGATCGCGAGATCTGGGACGGCCACCGGGCCGGGCCGGACGGGGCCGTTGCCTCGTACGGGGCCGACGATGCCTTTCCCATAGAGGACATAGACGACATCCTGCCCGGCATCATGGAGTCCCGCAGCCGCGTGTACTACACGATGGGAGCTTATGCCGACTTCGATGCCCGGATCACCGATTGGGTGCGGTCCCTGCGCAAGCGAGGCCTGGCCGGCGTCCACACGCCGCACGAATTTGTCGCCCTGGACCACGTTCTCCACGATATGCGCCTTTACAAGAGCCGGGCCGAGATCTCTGCCATGCGGCGCGCCGCCCGGATCGCGGCCGCGGCGCACACGCGTGCGATGAAAACCGTGCGGCCGGGCATGCGCGAGTACGAACTGGAGGCCGAGTTCGTCCACGAGTTCAGGCTTGCGAACGCGGTGCCGTCGTATAGCCCGATTATCGGCGGTGGCGCGAACGGCTGCATACTGCATTACGTCGACAATGCGGCGGAACTGACCGATGGCGATCTCGTGTTGATAGACGCAGGCTGCGAAGTCGATTACTACGCGTCCGACATCACGCGCACGTTCCCGGTCAGCGGCCGTTTCTCGCCGGAACAGCGGGCCGTTTACGAGATCGTGCTTGAGGCGCAGCACGCGGCGATAGACAAGGTGCGGCCGGGCAATCACTGGAATGACCCCCACGACGCTGCGGTCAGGACGATCACGCAGGGACTCAAGAAACTCGGCATTTTGAGCGGCGCGCTCCCGAAGCTGATCAAGGATGGCGCATACCGCGAATTCTTCATGCACCGCACCGGGCATTGGCTCGGCATCGACGTGCACGACGTCGGCGACTACAAGGTCGGCGAGGAATGGCGCCTGCTCGAGGCCGGCATGGTTATGACCGTGGAGCCCGGCATCTATCTTGCGGCCAGCCGCAAGGTACCGGCGAAGTTCCGGAACATTGGGGTGCGCATCGAGGACGATGTGCTCGTCACCAAGGCCGGTCCCGACGTGCTCAGCAAGGGCCTGGTCAAGGAACCCGACGAGATCGAGAAGCTGATGGCGGCGGCATGAGCTTCGGCAGCGAGGCACGCGACTACGACATCCTGGTCGCCGGGGGCGGCATGATTGGGACCAGCCTCGCGATCGCGCTGGCCCCGCTGGGCGTGCGCGTCGGCATCGTCGAGGCGGTCGCACGATCGGCCGCAGGGCAGCCGAGTTTCGATGAGCGCTCGACGGCGCTCTCCCGCAGCAGCCAGCGGATGTTCACCGCGATGGGTCTGTGGGATGCGATCGAAGCCGCGTCGACGCCGATCCGGCATATTCACGTGTCCGACAGGGGTCGTTTCGGTTTCTCCCACATCGATGCGGCGGAGCAGGGCGTCGAGGCACTGGGCTACGTCGTCATCAACCGCGTCCTGGGTGGCGTGTTGCAGGATGCCCTGGCTGCACTGCCCGGCATTGATTCGATCTGCCCGGGTCGCATCGTCGGCGTCGAACACGACAGCGATCGCGTCCTGGCGACCATCGACGAGGGCGGGCAGGCGCGTACGGTATCCGGCTCCCTGCTGGTGGCTGCCGACGGCGCGCGCTCGTCGGTGCGGGAGATGCTCGGCATAGGCGCCAGCCACGTCGACTACGGTCAGCGCGCCATCATCGGCAACCTGTTGCCCGAACGCCCGCACGGCAATCACGCCTACGAACGCTTTACCGAAACGGGGGCGCTGGCGCTGTTGCCGGTCAGTGAGGAGCGCGTCGCTTTTGTGTGGATACTGCCGCACGCCGAAGCCGATGCGCTGGTCGAGTCCAGGGACGACGAATTTACGGCGCGGCTGCAGGACGCCTTTGGCTGGCGCCTCGGCAGGTTTTCGCGTGTCGGCGTCCGCGCCTCCTATCCACTCGCGCTCAGCAAGGCCAGCCGGCTGACAGCCCAGCGCGCCGTTCTGGTGGGCAACGCTGCGCATGGCCTGCACCCGGTCGCCGCGCAGGGTTTCAACCTCGGCCTCAGGGACGTTGCGGCCCTGTGCGACTGCATCGCGGACCGGGTTGCCGATGGCTGTGCCGACGTCGGAGACGCGCTGCTGCTGGAGCGCTACGCCGACTGGCGCCGTGACGACCAGCGCAAGCTGGTGGGTTTTACCGACGGTCTCGTGCGGCTTTTCGGCGACCGGCGGCGTTCGGTCAGCGTCCTGCGCGACCTCGGCATGCTCGGCTTTGACCTGCTGCCCGGGGTTCGCCGCCTGTTTGCACGTCATACGATGGGGCTCGCCGGCCGATTGCCGCGGCTCTCCCGCGGGGTCCCGCTCGGATGAGCGAGCGCTACGAGGTCGTTGTCGCGGGCGCCGGCATGGTCGGCCTGAGCGTAGCCGCTCTGCTTGCGGCCGGCCCGGCGGCGAAGCGGCTGCAGGTAAGCGTGGTCGACGCAGGGGCGCGGCCCGCCTACTCCGCAAGTGGCGACGTCGGCCTGCGCGTGTCGGCTATCTCGCTGGGATCCGTGTCCGGCTTGCAGAAGCTCGGCGTATGGGACGCCATCCGCGGCGTCCGGGCCTGCAGCTACGAGCGCATGCACGTCTGGGACGCCCGCTGCGCCGTCGACGGCCCGGAGGCGCTGCGCTTCGAAGCGGCCGAGTTCGCGTTGCCGGAACTCGGCTACATCGTCGAAAACGGGCTCATACAACAGGCGTTGTTATCGAAGCTCGTCGATCTCGGCGTCGATGTCCGCTTCGATACGCCGATAGCGACGCTGGAAACCCTGCCACGGGGTTCGGGCTGCCGGCTCGGGTACGGCGACGGAACGACGTCGAAGGTCGACCTGCTGGTCGGCGCCGATGGGGCGGGCTCGACCGTGCGGCGCGCCGCCGGCATCCCGGTGAAGGCCTGGCGGTATCCGCAGTCCGCGCTCGTGACGCACCTGCGACCGGAGTTCGATCATGCGCACACCGCCTGGCAGCGTTTCCTTGTCGACGGTCCGCTCGCTCTGCTGCCGCTTGCGGACGGGCGCGTCTCTGTCGTCTGGTCGACGACGCCCGACCTGGCAAAAGAGGCGCTGGCGGTCAGCGACGAGGAATTGGGTCGTTGGCTGACGGACGCGAGCGACAGGGTACTGGGCAAGCTGACGGTCGACGGGCCGCGCGGTGCGTTTCCGCTGAAAGCGCAGCACGCGGTCCGTTACGCGCAGCCGGGCGTGGTCCTGGTCGGCGACGCGGCGCACAGCGTCCATCCGCTCGCCGGACAGGGCGTAAACCTCGGTATCGCCGATGCGGAGGAACTGGCCCGGACCGTTGCGGATGCGCTTGCCGGCGGCGAGCATCCCGGCGACCTGCCCACGCTGCGACGTTACGAGCGGGGCCGCAAAGGCGCCAATCAGACGATGCTGTATTTCACCGATATGCTGAATCGCCTGTTTCTTTCCGATTCGCGCGCTGTGGCCGGGCTGCGAACCGGCGGGATGCGCATCTTCAATCGCATCGCGCCCCTGCGCCGTCGGGCCGTCCAGGTGGCGCTCGGTATCCCGCTGTAGGGCTTGCCCTGCGTCGTGCGGCCGCGATAGTGATAAATTGACCGCTCAAGACGGCAACGCTGGCGGAGCAACACAGATGAAACGACGACATCCGATCGGCGGGGTGACCTGCCTGCTGTCGGCAACCGCCCTGATGTTTGCGGCGGCCGGAGCGGCGCTCGGGCACCACTCCTTTTCAGCGGAGTTCACGGCTGAGGCGACAGCGACGATGACGGGCACGGTGACCCAGGTCTGGTTCCGCAACCCGCACGTGCGCTACCTGTTCAGCGTCCGCCGCGAAGATGGCGTCGAGGAAGAGTGGGACGCGCGCGGCTCACCGGTCGTCTGGCTCGCGCGCAAGGGCTGGACGAAGGATTCGATCAAGGTCGGCGACACGGTCACGTTTTACGGTTACCTCGGCCGGGACGGCCGCAAGATGCTGTCGATCATGACCGTGACCCTGGACGACGGAACCGTGCTGATCGATCGCGTTCCCGAAGACGCCCCGAGCGAATCCGATGATTACTAGGCTTGCCTGTCTGCCTGCCGCCCTGCTCGTCGCGATGACAGCCCGGGCGGACGCTGAGGATTTCGAGGGGCAGTGGACGTTGACGCTGACCGATGCGAAGCGAGAACTCGTTGGCCTCCTGGAGATCGAGAAGCACGGCGAGGAATGGCGTGCATTCCTCGAGGGCGGGCCGGCTCGCGTCGAGATCGACGACCAGCGTATCGTACTGTGGGCCGACAGCCGCGATGTCCGGGGTTTCGTGTTCGATCGCCGCATGGAGGGTTCCCTCGCCGGCGGGACGATCAGCGGTCGCTACGAGCAGGAAGGCGCCGCGGCGCAAAGGGAATCGGGGGGACCCTGGCGCGCCGAACGCTATGAACCGGCCCTGCCGGATAGTGAAACGCCGAAGCCCTTCGAGATCAGTGGTACCTGGACGGCGACGCAGGCGCTCGATTTTCGCAAGTACACCATGGCCCTTACTCCTGCCGGCGAGGAGTGGCTCGAGGGCTACATGCCGTACTATGACCAGCCGGACGTGCGCTGCGCGTCTATCGGGCTGCCGGCGCTGGCGACCTATACGTTTCCGTTCGAGGTGATCGCGTCCGAAAATCGCCTTACCTTCCTGTACGAGTACCAGGAAAAAGTGCGCCGCGTCTGGATGGACGGGCGCCAGCCCAGCGACTACATGCCGCCTTCGCGCATGGGTCACTCGAACGGGCGCTGGAAGGGAAACACGCTGGTTATCGACACCACCAATCTCGAGCGCACGGTCCGGGACTTCCGTGGTGAGCTGATCTCGGAGAACGCGCGGATAGAGGAGCGTTACACGCTCAGCGACGACGGCAGCACGCTGACGGCAGTCATCACCGTATACGATCCGGAGTACTACGAGCGGCCTCCGGTGCGCCGCAGGCAGTGGAAGCGCGACGACGGCGCGGAGATCTTCCCTTACACCTGCGATCCTGACTCGTTTTACATCTCGATGTTCGAGGAGGGCGAGATGGAGATGTACATCGAGCGCGCCGACCGGCGATTCTGATCACGGACCTGCCCCTGCCAGTGTGGTCCTGCTGCTCGCCGTTGCGTTGCAGATCCGGTAGCTCGCGGCGAAGCTCCGGGCGCCTCCGGCAGGGTGACTACTTCGGCCTGAGTTCGTCCGCGAGCCAGCGGTTCATCCGGATCTCCAGGACCTCGAGCGGCAGTGCCCCGCCGCTCAATAGCGCGTCGTGGAAACGGCGTATGTCGAAACGAGGCCCGAGCGCCGCCTGGGCCTTGGAACGCAGCTCCAGGATCTTGAGTTGCCCGATCTTGTAGGCGAGCGCCTGCCCCGGCCAGGAAATGTAGCGGTCGATTTCGTTGACGATGTCGAGTTCGGTCTTGGCGGCATTGTCCTTGAAGAAGTCGATGGCCTGCTGCCGTGTCCAGCCCTTGTAATGCATGCCGGTATCGACGACCAGGCGGACCGCGCGCCACATGTCATAGGTCAACGCGCCGAAGTGCGAGTACGGGTCCTGGTACAGGCCGATCTCGTAGCCCAGACGCTCGCTGTAGAGTCCCCAGCCCTCGGTGAAGGCCGTGAAACCCGAGTACCGCCGGAAGTCCGGCATCTCCTCGAGTTCCATTTGCAGCGCGATCTGCAGATGGTGCCCCGGCACCGCCTCGTGCACGGACAGGACCTCCATCTCGTACTTGGGCCTCATTTCCGGACGGTACAGGTTGACGTAGTAATAGCCGGCCCGGCTGCCATCGGCCGCCGGGCGGTTGTAATAGGCCGTGGTCGTGTCCGGCGCGATGTTGTCCGGAATGGTGCGGACACCGTAAGGCATCCGTGGCAGTTTCCCGAACAGGCGGATGAGCTCGGGATCGATCCGCTTGCAAATCGCGAGGTACGCGTCGAACAGTTCCTGCGGCGACTCGTAATAGAACTGTGGGTCGTTGCGGAGGAATTCCAGGAAGTCGCGGAAATCGCCGTCGAATTCGAGTTCGTCGATCACGAGCTGCATTTCGCTGCGGATACGGGCGACTTCGTCGAGGCCGACCCGGTGAATCTCGTCGGGAGTCATGCTCGTCGTCGTGAACGACTTCGCCTGATGCTCGTAATAGGCGGCACCGTCGGGCAGCGCCGAAGCGCCGATACTGTCGCGCGTAGCCGGCAGATATGTCGTCTCGAAAAAGCGGCTGAATTGCCGGTAGGCGGGCACGACGGATTCCTCGATCACCTGCCTCGCGCTGGCACGGAGCCTTTCCTGCTCACTCTCCGAAATGCTGGCCGGCATCGATGCAAAGGCGCGGAAGAACGGGCTCTCTTCGGCCGTTTCGACCAGTTGCGCACTGATCTGGGGCGGGATCCGCTCCATAAGGATCCGGGGCTGCACGTGCCCTGACTGCATTCCAGCCCGCAGGAGCTCGATCGTCTGTTCTGTCACGGTCTCGACCGCGGCCATGCGCTTCAGCCAGTTCTCGTAATCCTCGACCGTCGCGAGGCGCAGGCCCTCGGCCGTATTGTCGAGCGACTGCACGCCGCCCCGCTGGCTCATTGGCATCAGGTGCTCGAGGTACCGGTGCCCGTCGACGGAATTCTGCAGCTCGCGCCGGAACAGGTCGTAGTTCAGCTGGTCCTCGGCCGACAGCCCGGAGGAATCGATCGCCTGCAGGCGGCGCAGGAATTCGCGTCGCTCGCTGTGGCGCCTTTCGAATGCGGCGAGGCTCAAATCAGTCCAGCGGTCGTCGTAACGACGGTCGCCCAGGCGCGATGCGTTGACCGGGTATTCGGCCATGCGCCATTCCCAGGCTTCGGCGAGCAGGGCCTCCAGGTCGGCCGTCGCGTCGGCATGCGCGGCAACGGCAGGAATCATCAGCAGCATCAACCAGGAAACGTGGCGTACGGACATGGCCTTCTCCGTCAATGAGCCGGCATTGTTACGCCGGGGACTACTGCTGGCAACATCAAACCTACTTGGCTATGATTGCGGCCACTGATCGATAGGGTCCACAGAAGAGACCTCCCCGAGACCCGGGGAGGCGCCGAAGGCGCAACTCGCTCGGAAACGCTCAGGCAAAAGGACTGTGGCCCCTGATTGGCTCTGGAGAGCGGCCATCAGGCCCACCGAAGGGGTATGCGGCACGTTTGCCCTTGGCGCGTGTCGCCGGATCTCTCAGGTTATTGGACAGAGGGGCGACCAGGCGGGTTTCCGTGGGAAGGGACTGCCGGGTCGCCTTTTTTCGTTTGCAAAGACCGTCAACGCAGAGTCCGAACGCCGGGGGCCGACATGGGCAAGCGCACGCCACTATATAAGCTGCACGTCGATGCCGGCGCGCGTATCGTCGATTTCGGCGGATGGGACATGCCGCTGCATTACGGTTCGCAGCTGGACGAGCACCACGCCGTGCGCCGCGAGGCCGGCGCCTTCGACGTATCGCACATGACGGTGGTCGATATCGAGGGCGACGGCGCCGGCGACTTCCTGCGCCACCTCCTCGCGAACGATGTCGCCCGGCTGCAGCAACGCGGCAAGGCTCTGTACAGCTGCATGTTGACGCCGGATGGCGGCATCGTCGACGACCTGATCGTCTACTTCCTCGAACCGGGTCGATATCGCGTCGTCGTCAATGCCGGCACCCGCGACAAGGACATGGCGTGGATCGAAAGCAGGGCAAAAGACTTCGACGTCACTGTCCTGGAGCGGGGTGATACCGCGATGATCGCGGTGCAGGGCCCGCGGGCCCGGGAGCGGGCAGCCTCGGCGCTGCCCGCGGCGCTCAGGGAGCAGGCGCTCGCGCTGCAGCCGTTCTCCGCTGCCGAGGCCGGCGCCGTCTTCGTGGGACGCACCGGCTACACGGGCGAAGACGGCTGGGAGATCGTCGTGCCTGCCTCCGAGGGATGCACCTACTGGCAGAAGTTCGTCGCGGCCGGTATCCGCCCGTGCGGGCTCGGCGCGCGTGACACGCTGCGGCTCGAGGCCGGCATGAACCTTTACGGCACCGACATGGACGAGACGACGTCTCCGCTGGAGTCGGGCCTTGCCTGGACGATCGCATGGGATCCGGCGGGCCGGGATTTTGTAGGGCGCAAGGCGCTCGAGGCGCAGCGCGGCAGCGGCAAGCTGCAGCGCTTTGTCGGGCTGGTGCTCGAGGGCCGCGGTGTATTGCGCAACCACCAGAAGGTCGTCGTTGCCGGCCTCGGTGAGGGGGAAATAACGAGCGGCGGGTTTTCGCCCACGCTCGAACGATCCATTGCGCTGGCCCGCGTGCCGGCCGGGGACTACGATCGAGCCCAGGTCGACGTACGCGGCAAGCTGCTCGACGTACGCATAGTAAAACCGCCGTTCGTGCGCAACGGGCGCGCGACGGTAGCTGTCTGAATCGAACAAGGCTGACCGCAAAGACGGGGAGATGAACGATGAGCGAATTGCCAGGCGATCTGCTGTACACCAGTGAACACGAATGGCTCCGCAAGGAGGATGACGGCAGCATCACGATCGGTATCACCGACCATGCACAGGCCGCGCTCGGCGACCTGGTTTACGTCGAGTTGCCCGAGGTCGGCCAGGAGGTAACCGCGGGCGGCGAGATGGCCGTCGTCGAATCGGTCAAGGCTGCCTCGGACGTGTATTCGCCGCTGTCCGGCGAGGTGATCGCGGTCAACGACGAGCTGGCCGACGACCCGCAGAAGATCAATTCCGATCCCTACGGCGACGGCTGGATCGCCCGGGTACGCCCGGAGGGTGAGTCCGAGGAGACTATGACACCGGACGAGTACCAGGAATTTCTCGACGAGCTGGAAGACTGAGCCTCCTCCGGAACCACGCAGCTGGAATAGAACATGCCATTTATCCCACACACGGAAGACGACGTTCGGGAGATGCTGGGGACTATCGGTGCCTCGAGCATCGCCGAGCTGTTTGACGAGATCCCGGCCGAACTGCGGATCGACGACCTGACGGGCGTGCCGGACGCGCTGTCGGAAATGGAGATCTCGCGCCTGATGCGGGAGCGCGCCGCGCGTGACGGCGGGGCGCTGTGCTTCATCGGGGCCGGCGCTTACGAGCATCACATACCCACGGTCGTGTGGGACATCGCTACGCGGGGCGAGTACTACAGCGCCTATACGCCGTACCAGGCGGAAGCCAGCCAGGGAACGCTGCAGACGATCTACGAGTACCAGAGCATGATTACGGCACTCACCGGCCTCGACGCAAGTAACGCGTCGCTGTACGACGGCGCGTCGGCCCTGGCCGAGGCGGCGCTGATGGCCGTCCGGGTGAATCGCCGCTCGCAATCGACCCGGGTGCTGCTGGCCGCCGGCGTGAACCCGACGTGGCAGAAAGTGGCGCACGCGATCGCGGGCACCCAGGGTCTCCGGTTCGATCGCCTGGCGCTCGATGTGGAAAGTGGCACGACCGACCTGGCGGCGCTCGATGCGGCGGGCGAGGCGCCCGTCGCCGTAGTGATCCAGCAGCCGTCCTTCCTGGGTACGCTCGAGGATGTCGACCGCCTGACCGACTGGGCGCATGCGCAAGGTGCCATCGTCATCGGGATGTGCAACCCGACTTCGCTGGCGCTCCTGAAGCCTCCGGGCCGCTGGGGCGAAACGGGCGCTGACGTCGCCTGTGGCGAGGGCCAGCCGCTCGGCGTGCCGCTGTCGTCCGGCGGGCCATACTTCGGTTACATGACCTGCAAAGAGTCGATGGTGCGCCAGATGCCCGGCCGTATCGTCGGTCGAACGACGGACCTCGACGGCAAGAAGGGCTTCACGCTGACCCTGCAGGCGCGGGAGCAGCACATCCGCCGCTCGAAGGCCACGTCGAACATCTGCACCAACCAGGGCCTGATGGTCACGGCGGCGACCATCTACATGTCGCTGCTCGGCTACGAGGGACTGGCCCAGGTTGCGCGCGCCTCGCACGAGCGAACCGCGGAGCTGCTCCGCCGCCTTACCGCCATCGACGGGGTCGAGCGCATTTTTTCGGGACCGCACTTCCACGAGGCCGCATTGCGGCTGGACCGGCCCGTCCGTCCGGTGTTGGATGCCCTGGC
>JAOUIH010000217.1 GCA_029884165.1 Gammaproteobacteria bacterium
AGACCCGGTCTGCGGCATGAGCGTGACGCACGAGTCGCAGCACTCGTACGAGCACGCGGGCGAGACGTATTACTTTTGCTGCAACGGCTGCAGGACCCGGTTCGCAGCGGACCCGGCCAAGTACCTGGCGGCGGGAGGCGGCGGCGCCGCTGACGTTCCGGCCGGCGCGACCGGTTCGGCATGGATCTGCCCGATGTGCCCCGAAGTCCGCGAAAGCGAACCCGTGCCGTGCCCGAAGTGCGGCATGGCGCTGGAGCCGGAAACGGTGCAGCTGCCACAGTCGGTTACACGTTACACCTGCCCGATGCATCCGGAAATCGTGCGGGACGAACCCGGTTCCTGTCCGAAATGCGGCATGGCGCTGGAGCCGGTGTCCGTCGTCGTCGAGGAGCAGAATCCGGAACTCCTCGACATGACGCGACGTTTCCGCGTCAGCCTCGTGCTGACGCTGCCACTGTTCCTCATTGCCATGGGCCCGATGCTCGGCCTGCCGGTCGAGCGACTCGCCTCGGCGCGCAGCCTGTCCTGGGTGGAACTGTTGCTGGCTACTCCGGTCGTGCTGTGGGGCGGGTGGCCGTTCTTCGAGCGCGGCTGGCAATCGATCGTCAATCGCAGCCTGAACATGTTCACGCTGATTGCGATCGGCACCGGCGTCGCCTACGCGTACAGCATAGTCGCGACCGTCCTGCCCGGCATGTTTCCCGCCTCGTTCCGCGACCCTCACGGCGAGGTCGCGGTCTACTTCGAGGCATCGGCGGTCATCGTGACGCTCGTGCTGCTCGGGCAGGTCATGGAATTGCGTGCCCGCGGCCGCACCGGCGCTGCCATCCGCGCATTGCTCGGGCTCGCGCCGCGGACCGCAAGGCGCATCGGCGCCGACGGCAGCGAACAAGACGTGCCCCTGGCCGAGGTGCAGGTTGGCGATCGGCTGCGTGTCCGCCCCGGCGAAAAAGTCCCGGTCGACGGCGTCGTGACCGACGGGTCGAGCAGCGTCGACGAATCCATGATCACCGGCGAGCCGATCCCGGTAGAGAAGGTGGGCGGTGACCGGGTCACAGGTGCGACCGTCAACGGCACCGGCGGACTCGTCATCGAGGCGCGTCGCGTCGGCGACGACACGTTGCTTGCCCAGATCGTACAGATGGTGGCCGCGGCGCAAAGAAGTCGTGCTCCCATCCAGAAACTGGCAGACGTTGTGGCCGGCTGGTTCGTGCCCACCGTCGTCCTGGTGTCCGTCGCGACCTTTGTCGTGTGGGCCCTGCTCGGGCCGCCGCCGGCGATGGCCTACGCCGTCATCAACGCCGTTGCCGTGCTCATAATCGCCTGCCCCTGCGCGCTCGGCCTGGCGACTCCGATGTCGATCATGACGGCGACCGGCAGAGGCGCGACTTTCGGTGTCCTGTTCCGCGACGCCGAGGCGATCGAGACGATGCGGCAGGTCGACACGCTGGTCGTCGACAAGACCGGCACGCTGACGGAGGGTCGGCCAGTGGTGGCCGGCATCGAGGCAGCCGAGGGATTCGATGCGGCGGATTTGCTGCGCCTGGCCGCCACGCTCGAAAAAGGCAGCGAACATCCGCTGGCCGCGGCAATCACAGGCGGGGCCCGCGAACGCGGGATCGTCCTCGCGGAGGCGCGTGATTTTCGCTCCCATACCGGCAAGGGGGTCAGCGGCACGGTAGACGGTCGTCGCGTGCAGCTCGGGAACAAGGCATTGCTCGATGCTGACGGCGTCGACGTCGGCGCGCTCGGCGGCCGGGCGGAGACGCTGCGCGGCGAAGGGCAGACCGTGATGTACGTTGCGGTCGAAGGCCGCGCGGCGGGCCTGATAGGGGTAGCGGACCCGATCAAGGCAACGAGCGCCGAGGCAATCCAGGCCCTGCATGCGGAGGGCCTGCGCATCATCATGCTGACGGGGGATAGCGAAACCACCGCGCGCGCCGTTGCCGCGAAGCTCGGACTCGACGAGGTTATCGCGGGCGTGCTGCCCGAACAGAAGGCGGAAAAGGTCAAGGCGTTGCAGGATGAGGGTCGAATCGTCGGCATGGCCGGAGACGGGATCAACGACGCGCCGGCGCTCGCACAGGCCCAGGTCGGAATCGCGATGGGGACGGGCACCGACGTTGCGATGGAAAGCGCCGGCGTCACGCTCGTCAAGGGCGACCTGCAGGGGATCGTGCGCGCTCGCCGGCTGTCGGAAGCCACGATGGCGAATATTCGGCAAAACCTGTTCTTCGCTTTCGTCTACAACTCACTCGGAGTCCCGGTTGCCGCGGGCGTGCTGTACCCGTTCTTCGGTGTGCTGCTGAGCCCGATGCTCGCGGCCGCCGCAATGAGCTTCAGTTCCGTATCGGTGATAACGAACGCTTTGCGGCTGAACCGGGCAAAAATCTGAGCCAGCCGGAGCTCCAGGAGCACACGTATGAAAACAGGTATCAGAACCGCCGCTCAGCAACTGTCCGCCCTGTGTACGGCCCTGGCGCTGCTCGTTGCCTGCGGCGAACCCGGGGTGCCGGAGGTTCCGGCGAGCGACACGATATTCACCGGCCGCTTCGTGACGCTCGACGAGGCGCGGCCCGAGGTCGCAGCGCTGGCCGTGCGCGAGGGTGTGATCGTCGCCATGGGGAGCCTTGCCGAGGTCGAGGCGCAGGCGGGTACAACCGCCAGGCGCATCGCGGTCCCTGGCGTTGCAGTGCCGGGCTGGGTGGACGCGCACGTTCACATCTCCGGCTATGGCAGCCTGCTCGAGATGCTCAACGTGCAAAACCTGCGCAAGCAGGACATCGTGGCGGCCGTCGCGGAGCAGGTGGGCCAGCGTGCGCCCGGGGAATGGCTGGTCGGCCGGGGCTGGGACGAAGGCTTTTTCGACGTCGAATCCTACCCGACGCGGCAGGACCTCGATGCCGTCAGCCCGGACAACCCGGTGTACCTCGAACGCATCGACGGGCATTCGGGCTGGGCTAATTCCGCGGCACTCGCGCTCGCGGGCGTTACGCGCGGCACTGCGGATCCCGAGGGTGGCCGCATCCTGAAGGACGATGCCGGGGAGCCTTCCGGCATGCTGCTCGAAACGGCGACCGGCCTGGTCGCGGCGGTCATGCCGCAGACCGGCAGCCGCGACGTCCTCGAGCGACAGATGCGACTGGCGTTCGAGCGTTACGTCCGCTTCGGGCTGACGGGCGTGCACGACGCGGGCACCAGCCTGGTCGAAATCGATATCCTGAAGGACCTGCTCGCGGCAGGAGAACTGCCGATCCGCGTCTACGCGATGGCGAGCGGGCATCCCGCCGTACAGCACTATCTCGACACGGGACCCGAGGTCGGCCTCGGCGACGACCTGCTGACCGTGCGCAGTTTCAAGATCATGATGGACGGCGCCCTGGGCGCGCGCGGCGCAGAGCTCAGCGAACCGTACTCGGACGCACCGGACACCAGCGGGCTGCAGCAGATGGCTGATGAGCAGGTCGGCGCATTCCTCGCGAATGCCCGGGAGCGGGGCTTCCAGGTCAATGCGCACGTGATAGGCGACCTCGGCGTGCGGCGCATGCTGGATGCTATGGAGCGTGCCGGGGTCTCGCCGGACGAGCGCTTCCGGCTG
>JAOUIH010000015.1 GCA_029884165.1 Gammaproteobacteria bacterium
TTTCTGTCGATATCGCTATCCTGCGCGAGGCAGAGATCGCCGTCGTCTTCGCCGGCGGCAACTTCGGCTTCAAGGCGAACACGAGCGCGTCGCCGGCAAACGATGCTGGATCGCTCTCGGTGGGCTCCGTGGATCAGGGCATGAAGATCGCCCGCAGCAGCAGCCGCGGACCGAACGCCT
This sequence comes from Gammaproteobacteria bacterium, assembly GCA_029884165.1. Taxonomy (GTDB): domain Bacteria; phylum Pseudomonadota; class Gammaproteobacteria; order Steroidobacterales; family Woeseiaceae; genus JAOUIH01. The sequence goes on from JAOUIH010000015.1 coordinate 181, forward strand.
GCGACGGCAGCGTCTATCCGAAGCTGGTTGCGCCGGGCGAAGGGATCCTTACGACCGACCTGATGCCCGGTTTCTACAACGTCGTGTCCGGTACCTCGTTCTCGGTAGCGCACGTCAGCGGCGGCATGGCCCTGCTGGCAGGCGCGTTCCCGGGTGCCACCGTGAGCCAGCTGGAATCGGCGCTCATCAACGGCGCGCTGGACCTGGGCGAAGGCGGTCCCGACAACACGTACGGCAACGGCCGGCTGGACCTGGCCGCGGCCTATGACTGGCTGCAGGCCAACGGTGGCGGCACCGGCGGCAGCCCCGGCGAGCTGGGTTTGTCGGCATCGACCTACACGGTGGCCGAAACCACGGCGACGTTGACGATAACGGTCACCCGGACCAACGGCAGCGCCGGCGACATTGGCGTTACTTATTCGAGCGCCGACCAGTCGGCCATGGCCGGCGCCGACTACGTTTCCGCATTGGGTACGCTGAGCCTGCTCGACGGCGAAACGAGCAAGAGCGTCGACATCACGATACTCGACGACGCCGACTACGAAGGTAACGAGACCTTCGCGCTCAGGCTTGCGAACCCGTCCGGCGGTGCGACGCTCGGTACGGCCGACGCGGCGATCGTCACGATAACCGACAACGAGTCGGCACCGGGACCGACCGATGCCGACGGCGACGGCTACCCGTCCGGCGTCGACTGCAACGACGCCGACCCGGCGATACATCCGGGCGCCGTGGAGACCAGGCACGATGGCGTCGACCAGGACTGCAACGGCTACGACCTGACCATAGACATCCTCGACGCCAGCTTTGCGAGCGACACCGCGCAGGTCATCGCCACGAGTTCGCTGAACAGCCAGGCCGCCCTCGAAGCGACATTTACGCTTGCCGATGGCAGCACCGCGAGCGCGGGCATGTCCTGGAAATCGAAGTCCGGCCGTTGGGAGCTCAAGATACGCCGCTTCAGCCGCAGTTACGGCGCCGACCCGGTCAGCGTGACGGTGTCGGGCGTGGAGGGCAGTGAATCCAGCGGGATGAACTAGCCCGGATGACATAGCCATGAAAACGATAGCCCGTCTCCTTGTGCTGTCCGTGCTGACGCTCGCGGCGGAGGCCGGCGCACAGGTCGTCACCTACTGCTGCGACGAGACCGCGGAGGCCGCATATCTCGCGGCCATCGCGGGTCTCGGCGTCACCGTCAACGAGAGCTTTGAGGCGGCTCCTTTCGACCAGGTACGCCCGCCGTTCAGCCTGCCGAGCATTACGAACCAGGGCATCACCTGGTCGCAGCCGACAGGCGGCATCACGACGAACAACTTCAATTCCTGGGACGGCGCCTACCAGATGTACGCCGTCGGCCCGGACCTGGTGACTCACCCGATCCCGGACGGGTTCACCGTCAGCGGCGACGGCATCACGTTCCGGGCGATGGCTGGCTGGTTCACCGGCCAGAACACGAAGATGGCCTTCACCGTCGATGGCGACCCGGCCCGCGTGGACTTTACCGGCGAGGAGTTGACGGTGCTCGACTGGAAGTTCCTCGGCTTCGTCGACACGACCCCGTTCAGCAGCGTTGTGGTCAGCACGGCTGACGAGGTCGGCAACGAGACGAAACTGTTCTGGACCGACTATTTCACGTTCAGCGCCTCCGGCGCTCCGCCGAGCCCCGGCAGCCTGCAGTTCGGCAGCGCGTCCGCCACGGTCGCGGAAAACGGTGGTTCCATACTCGTTACGGTAACGCGTAGCGGCGGCAGCGACGGCGCGGTAAGCATCGGCTACGCGACCGTCGACGGCAACGCGACCGCGGGCAGCGACTACACGGCCACCTCCGGCACGCTGAACTTCGCCGACGGCGTCACGAGCCAATCGTTTTCGGTGCCGATCCTTGACGACTCGAGCTACGAAGGTAACGAGGCCTTCACGATCCAGTTGTCGGGCCCGACCGGCGGGGCGACCGTCGGGACGGTCTCGACGACGACGATCACGATCAGCGAGAACGACGCGGCGCCGCCGGCAGGCAGCCTGCAGCTCGGCGCAGGGAGCTACCTGATAGCCGAGGACGGCGTGGCGCTGCAGGTGACAGTAACGCGCACGGGCGGCAGTTTCGGTGCCGTCAGCGTCAACTACACGACCACGGACGGGAGCGCCACGGCCGGCAGCGATTACCAGGCGACCAGCGGGACCCTGGCACTCGGCGATGGCGTGATGAGCGCTGGCTTCAACGTCCCGATCATCGACGATGCGAACTACGAAGGGAGCGAGAGCTTCTCGATCATCCTGTCCGCGCCAGGGGGCGGCGCAAGTCTCGGTACCCCGGCGTCGGCAACGGTGACGATTTCCGACAACGACCCCACTCCGCCTGCGGGCAGCCTGCAGTTCAGCGCGACCAGCTACACGGTTGCCGAGAACGCGGCCTCGGTACTGGTCACGGTGACGCGCAGCGGCGGCAGCTTCGGCGCGGTTGCCGTAGACTACTCGACCGCCGACGGCAGCGCGACCGCGGGAGGCGATTACACGGCAGCGAGCGGCACACTGAATTTCGCCGACGGCGTTGCCAGCCAGAGCTTCAGCGTCGGCATGCTCGACGACACCGCCTGGGAGGGCAACGAGCAATTCACGGTAACGCTGTCGAACGCCGTCGGTGGCGCGAGCCTCGGAACGCCGGCGGCCGCAAGCGTGACAATCACGGAGAACGACCCGGTGCCGCCTGCGGGCAGCCTGCAGTACTCGGGAGCGAGCTACGGTGTCGCCGAGGACGGCGGCTCGGTCCTCCTGACCGTGACGCGCACGGGCGGCAGTTTCGGCGAGGTCAGCGTCGATTACTCGACGCTGGACGGCACGGCGACAGCCGGCAGCGACTATACGAGCACGAGCGGAACCCTGACGTTCGCTGACGGGGTCACCAGCCAGGCATTTTCGGTGCCGGTGCTGGATGATACCGATTACGAAGGCAACGAGAGCTTCACCGTCCAGTTGAGCAACGCGACCGGCGGGGCAACGCCGGGGTCGCCGTCGCTTGCCACCGTCACAATCCAGGAGAACGACCCGACGCCGCCGGCCGGTAGCCTGCAGCTCTCCGGCGCGACCTACAGCGTCGCAGAGAACGGCGGCTCGGTACTGCTCACGGTGACGCGCAGCGGTGGCAGCTTCGGAACGGTCACGGTCGACTATGCCACCGTGGACGGATCCGCCGCGGCCGGCAGCGACTATTCGGCGACGAGTGGGACCCTGTCCCTGGCCGGCGGCGTCACGAGTGCCTCGTTCCCCGTTGCGGTGCTCGACGATGCCGTGTACGAAGGTAACGAGAGCTTTGCCGTCGTCCTGTCGAACCCGACCGGTAGTGCGTCGCTCGGGTCGCCGTGGTCCGCAGCTGTCGTGATCAACGAGAACGATGCCGTTCCGCCGGCCGGCAGCCTGCATTTCAGCGGCGCGAGCTACACCATTGCGGAAAACGGAGGCTCGGTCCTGCTCACCGTTACGCGCAGTGGCGGCAGCTTCGGCGCCGTGAGCGTGTCGTACTCGACCTCCGACCTCAGCGCCACTGCGGGCCTGGATTACAGCGCCGCGAGCGGCACGTTGAATTTCGCCAACGGCGAGATCAGCCGTTCATTCAACGTCGGTATCATTGACGATCTCGTGTACGAGGGCGACGAGACCTTCGCGGTCACGCTGGCGAACCCGACTGGCAGCGCAACACTGGGCGCCCCGTCGTTGGCGACGGTCACGATCACCGAAAACGAGGCGACTCCGCCCGCGGGCAGCCTGCGATTCAGCGGCGCCACCTATACGGTCGGCGAGGGCGGCGCGTCCGTGCTGTTGACCGTCGCTCGCATCAACGGCAGCTTCGGCGCAGTCAGCGTCGACTATGCGAGTGCCGACGGTACGGCGACGACCGGAAGCGACTATTCCGCAGCCACCGGGACGCTGAACTTCGGCAATGGTGTGACCAGCCGGACGATCTCGGTGCCGATCCTCGAGGATGCGCTGTTCGAGGGTGCCGAGAATTTCACCGTAAGTCTCGCTAACCCGCTCGGCGGAGCGACCCTGGTGGCGCCATCGATCGCGACCGTGACGATCACGGACAACGACGCAGCGCCCCCGGCCGGCAGCCTGCAGTTCAGCGCCGTGTCTTACAGCGTCGGCGAAAACGGCATCAGCGCGATGCTGACGGTGACGCGCAGCGGCGGCAGCTTCGGCGCCGTGTCCGTCGACTATTCGACGAGCAACGGAACTGCAAGTGCCGGCTCCGACTACCAGTTCGCCAGCGGCACGCTGGACTTCGCAGAGGGGGAGCTGATCCGGACGTTCAACATCGTCATACACGACGATGGTTCCTACGAAGGGGACGAGACATTCTCCGTCGCGCTGTCGAACCCGGCAGGCGGGGCCAGCCTGGGAACGCCGTCGACGGCGAGCGTGACTATCGTCGACAATGACGCTGCACCTCCGTCCGGCACGCTGGCCTTCGAGTTCTCGAATTACGAGATCACCGAGAGCGGTGTCAGTATCACGCTGAACGTGCTGCGCAGCGGCGGCAGCTTCGGGCCCGTGACGGTCGACTACGCGACGACTGACGGCAGCGCAATTGCGACTTCGGACTATACATCGACCAGCGGAACGCTCAGCTTCCCGAACGGCGTCGCGAGCCAGTCGCTGACCGTCAGCATCCTGGACGACCTGGACTACGAAGGCGACGAGCAGTTCACTGTGGCGCTGTCGAATGTTACCGGCGGCGCCTCGCTCGGTACGCCCGCCGTGGCGGCTGTCACGATCCGTGAAGACGAGGCGCCCCCGTCAGCCGGTCACCTGCAGTTCGGGAGCGCGACGTACAGCGTGGACGAAGCCGGGCCGAGCATACAGCTGGCCGTTACGCGCGTCGGCGGCAGTGCCGGCATCGTCAGCGTCGACTACAGCACGACCGACCTGAGCGCGGCCGCCGGCAGCGATTACCAGGTCGCGTCGGGGACCCTCGTGTTCGACGACGGCGTCCTGAGCCAGACGCTGGACGTATCGATCGTCGACGACGCCGACTACGAGGGCGACGAAGTCTTCCGCGTCGCGCTGGCGACGCCGACCGGCGGCGCGACGATTGGCGCCCCGGCCACGGCCGACGTGACCATCCTGGAAAACGACCCGACGCCGCCGGCCGGCGTGCTGCAGTGGAGCGGCCCGACCTACAGCGTGGCGGAGGATGGGGGTTCCCTGGCGTTGACGGTGCAACGCGTGGGCGGCAGCTTCGGCGATGTGTCGGTAGTGTGGTTGACCGCCGACGGCAGCGCGGCAGGGGGAGTCGATTACACGGCCTCCGGCGACATCCTGAGCTTCGCGGACGGCGTGATCAGCCAGACCGTCAACGTCCCGATCCTCGACGATGCGACTTACGAAGGGAGCGAGGATTTCACGGTCGAACTCCGCAATCCCTCGGGCGGCGCCGCGCTCGGCGCGCCCGCGACCGCGGTAGTAACGATAGCCGACAACGATCCGACGCCGCCGGCCGGCAGCCTGGCGCTGAGCGGAGCCAGCTACACGATCGCCGAGAACGGGGCCCAGCTCCTCGTCACGGTCGCCCGGAGCGGTGGCAGCTTCGGCCCCGTCAGCGTCGACTACGCGACGGCCGACCAGACTGCGAGCGCCGGTGCCGACTACACGGCCGTCGCCGGAACGCTGAGCCTCGGCAGCGGCGTGCTGAGCGCGAGCTTCAGCATCCCGGTACTCGACGACGCGCTCTACGAGGGCGACGAGACCCTCGGGGTCGCCTTGTCGAACGCCGTCGGCGCGACGCTCGCCAGCCCGACAGCGGCTACCGTCACGATCGTCGACAACGACCTGCCGCCTGCGGCCGGCAGCCTGCAGTTCAGCAGCGCGAACTACTCGGTGGCTGAAGCGGCTGCGTCGATCATGCTGACGGTCAGCCGCAGCGGCGGCAGCTTCGGAGCAGTCAGCGTCGGTTACGAGACGCGTAGCGGCAGTGCGACGGCGGGCGCGGATTTCACGGGCGCGACAGGTACGCTGAACTTCGCCGACGGGGAACTGAGTCAGAGAATTACGATCTCGATGATTGACGATACGGCAGTGGAGGGCGACGAGAACTTCACCGTGGCCCTGACGTCCGCCTCTGGCGGCGCGAGTCTCGGTACGCCGGCGGCGGCGACCGTGACGATCCGGGAGAACGACGTGAACCGGCCTTCGGGCGGAGGCGGCGGGGGCGGCGGCGCATTCGGCCTGGCGGGCGCTGCCTGGCTGCTGGCAGTCCTGCTGCTGCGTAACGCGGCGAGCGCCGGGAGTATCCTGCGCCGCGCGGTGCTTGCTACGACCCTCTGGGTTTGCCTGTTCACGGCGCCGGCGGCCATGGCCGATGAGCATGCGGGCCACTCGCCGCAACAGCAGGCTGCCGATCCGCACGCCGCGCACCGGGCGACGGCCGCGAATTCGCTGCAACGCTCGGTCAGCGCCTACCAGCTGGCCGGGCTGTCGGTGACCGAATTCAGCGGCAAGGTAGCGATGCTGGATACCCTGGTCGACACCGATCGCACGGTGATCGTCAATTTCATATTCACCACCTGCACGACGATTTGCCCGGTGCAGACGGCGACGCTGGCCCAGGTGCAAAGGCGCCTCGGACCGGAAGCAGAGGATGTGCTCATGCTGTCGGTCAGCATCGATCCCGAACACGACACGCCCGAGCGGCTGCGGGAATACGCCACGCAGTTCGGGGCCGGGGAGGGATGGAGTTTCCTGACGGGAACGAGCGATGAAATGATAGCGGTCCAGGTCGCGTTCGACGCCTACATGGGCAGCAAGATGAGTCACAGGCCGCTGACGTTCCTGCGGGCGCCCGGGTCGCCCGACTGGGTCCGGCTCGAGGGCATGGCCAGCGCCGCCGACATCGTCGAGGAATACCAGCGGCTGAAGTCGACGACATGATCGCGGCAGGAAGCAGTATTAGGTTGCGTGGGCACGCGCTGGCGCTCGGCATGTTGCTGTGCACGGCCGTTGGTCCGCTCAGCCATGCCGACGAAGCCATGCTGGAGGCCGGTCGCAGGATCTACATGGATGGCATATTGCCGTCGGGCGAGCCGCTGACGGCCGAAGTCATCCGCGACGTCCGTGTCGTCGGTGACCAGGTCATTTGCGGCAAGTGCCATCGCAAGAGCGGTCTTGGCGCGAGCGAAGGCCAGGAGGTAGTACCGCCGGTCGTCGGCGAAATCCTCTTCAACCCGCTGCAGCTGCCCACGAGCAAACCGCCCGAACCGCCGGTGCTCCGGCCCGCCTATACGCGCGCGGGACTCGTGGCGGCTATTCGGGACGGGATCGGTGCGGACGGTGAGCCGCTCGACGTGCTGATGCCGCGCTATCCCTTGTCGGACGAGGACATGGAGTCGCTGATCGGGTACCTCGAGTCGCTGAATCTCGAGCCGGATCCGGGCGTCACGCCGGAAGAAATCCACTTTGCAACCATCGTAACGGACGACGCAGCGCCGGCCGCTGCACAAGCGATGCTCGCAGTCATGGACGCGTACATCCAGCAGAAGAATACGGAGACGCGGAACGAAAGCCAGCGCGCCGCCAGCGGCGTGTGGCACAAGGACTGGGAGTTCAAGCCCTACCGAAAGTGGGTGCTGCATACCTGGGAGCTCGCGGGGCCGCGCGCCACCTGGCCCGACCAGCTCGAGCGGCTGTATGCCGGGTTGCCGGTCTTCGCGGTCCTGAACGGCATCTCCGGCGGCAGCTGGCAGCCGATCCACGAGTTCTGCGAGCGAAAGCGACTGCCCTGCCTGTTTCCGACCACGGACCTTCCCGTCGACGACGAGAGCTTTTACTCGATGTACTTCTCGCGCGGCGTGCTGGTGGAGGCGGAAGCGGCCGCGGAAGACCTGCACGCTGCGAGCGCGGACGCCGTCGTGCAGCTCTATGACCCGGGCGATTCCCGGAGCATGGCGGCAGCCGACGCGTTCGAGCGCGCTTACGGATCCACCGTGCAACGCGTGAGCCTGGCCGAAGCCGCGAACGCCGGCGCCACATGGAGCGGGGAGGCGACGGCGGCCGCCGTGTGGCTCGACGCAGACGGCCTGGCGCAACTGGCGGCGGGCCCCGGCGTGCAGGACTCGTTGAGGGCGGTCTACCTGTCGGGAGCGCTGCTCGGCGGGGACTACGCCTCGGTCGATCCGTCCTTGAAAGTGCGCGCACGCATCGCTTACAGCGCAGAACTGCCGGACGCCCGGGCAACGCTGCTTGCCCGCTCGACCGGCTGGCTGCGCGTACGCAGGGTCATCGACAACGCCTGGCCCGTGGAGCAGGCGAATGCCTATTTCACACTGAAATCGGCCGGCAGCTCGCTGGTGCGCATCGGCGGCTATTTCAAGCGCGATTATTTCCTCGAAAACTTCGAGCACATGATGGACAACGCATCCTACACGTCGATTTATCCGAGGATGAGCCTCGCTCCGGGCCAGCGCTTCGTGTCCAAGGGGGCCGTTCTTGCGGTGTTCGATGCAGATGACGATGCGGCCCTGACGGCCGTATCCGAGTGGCAGGTCCCGGGTCAGCGCTGATACGCGCCGGATCCCGGGAGACAGGTTCAGCCGGCGCCGAGTATGCGCCGCGTCAGCTTGCGGCCCTGGGCCGTTGCCCTGACGACTATCCCGTCGCTGGTCCTGTCATGGCCGTCGTGCGCAGGCACCGCTGTCGACGACTCCAGCAGTCCCGCGTGGTCCAGTCGCTCGACGCAATGGAGGACGGATTCCCGGCTCAGTCCCAGCGCCCGGCCCAGCTGGCCGATACTGAGCGTCGACTGGTCGCAGACCAGCGACAGCGCCATGAAATCGCGGACCTCGAGGTGTGCGTCGGCGACGAGCTGGGCCAGCGAGTCGTCGGACTTGCTGAACTCGTCCAGTGCTTCCTCACAGATCGAGCGCGACAGGTCTCGTGTGCGCGTGCCGTCTTTCAAGCATGTCCTCCGCCACGACCTACTCAGCGAGAGTCGGTACCGAACATGATACGTCCGCGGCATCGTCGGGCAATGGGGTGTGCACCTGCAAATGACGGTCGGCAGCTTCCCGACCATACCGGGACCACCTGATGCCGGGCGCGTGCCGGCAGGTAAAGGCGCAGCCGGGCCTCAGCACTCGATGAAGCTGACGGGCACCTCGATGACATTCGTGGCCAGGCCGCCGCGCGAGGTTTCCTTGTACTTGTCCTGCATGTCGTGGCCGGTTTCGCGCATTGTCCGGATCACCTTGTCGAGCGAGACGAAGTGCTTGCCGTCGCCGCGCAGGGCGAGTCGTGACGCGTTGATCGCCTTGATCGAGGCCATCGCGTTGCGTTCGATGCAGGGGACCTGTACGAGGCCTCCGATCGGATCGCAGGTAAGCCCGAGATTGTGTTCCATCGCGATCTCGGCCGCATTTTCGACCTGTGCGGGCGTGCCGCCCTGCACCTCGGTCAGCCCCGCCGCCGCCATGGAGCAGGCCGATCCGACCTCGCCCTGGCAACCGACCTCTGCACCGCTGATCGACGCGTTGCGTTTGAACAGCAGGCCAACCGCGCCGGCGGTCAGGAGGAAGCGGATCACGCCCTCGTCGTTGGCGCCGGCGCAGAACTTGCGGTAGTAGTGCAGCACTGCCGGGATGATGCCGGCCGCGCCGTTGGTCGGCGCGGTGACGACCCGCCCGCCCATCGCGTTTTCCTCGTTCACGGCCAGCGCGTAGAGATTGACCCAGTCCATGATCGTCAGCGGATCCCTGAGCGCCGCCTCCGGCTGGCCCGCGAGCTGTTCGTAAAGGTCGGCGGCACGGCGCCGCACCTTGAGGCCCGGCATGACGCCCGAGGTCCTGCAGCCCCGCTTGACGCAGGCCTGCATTGCCGCCCAGATCTCGAGCATTCTTGCGCGGATCTCCGCTTCGCTGCGCCAGGCCCGTTCGTTGGCAAGCATCAACGCGCTGATCGACAGGCCGTGGCGTTCGCACAGCGCGAGCAGTTCTTCGCCGCTTTCGAAGGAGTAGGGCAGGTCGACCTTGGATTCGGCGATTACCGGTTCGTCAGTGCGTTTCTCGTTGACGACAAAGCCGCCGCCGACCGAGTAGTAGACGCGCTCCAGTATCTCGCTGCCGTCATCGGCCAGTGCTTTGAAGCGCATGCCGTTCGGGTGCCCGGGCAGGGACTCGCGCTTCTCGAAGACCAGGTCGCGCGCCGGTTCGAAATCGATGCGCCGTGAGCCGTTCAGCCGGAGGCAGCGCTCGGCCTCGATCGCCGCGATACGGGCCGGGATGCCGTCCACGTCGACGCCCTCGGGGCTCTCTGCCTCGAGGCCCAGCATCACCGCCTTGTGCGTGCCGTGACCCCGGCCGGTAGCGCCGAGGGAGCCGTACAGGCGCACGACGACGCGGCCGACCCGCTCCAGCAGATTGTTCGACTCCAGCCGCGATGCGAACGTGCGAGCGGCACGCATCGGTCCCACGGTGTGGGAACTCGACGGGCCGATGCCGATCGTGAACAGGTCGAATACGCTGATGGCCATGCGATTTGTGCCCAGGAAGCCGGGCGCCAGTGTACAGGAAGAGCGGGGTCGATCCGGCTTCCGGGACCCGCGGCCCCGGCCGGTGCTTGCAATTGGACTAGGTATATGTCCCGATATCGATATCCCGGCTGCCTATATAAATAAGAATCATTCGGGGAGGAGGCCGCCCATGGCGACGCTGCATCTGCCGCATCCGAACGTCGATTTCCGCTTGCCGACCTACGACATCGTCATGCTGCTGTACCTGGTCTCGGGTGCCGTCACGCTGCCGATCATCGCCGGCGAGTGGCTCGCCGCCGCAGGACTCGCAGGTTCCGGGTCGGGCCTGCCGGTGCCCCAATGGATGTACAACGTCGAAATCCTGGTGATGTTCATCGCGGCATTCACGCTGATGATCGCATGGCTCCCGGCCATCTATGTCTGCATACGGTACTGGAACCGCTGGCGAATCGTGGTGCCGGCAGTGTCGCTGCTCGTCCTGACGGCAAGCCTGTTCCTGGACCATGCGACCGGCCCGGAGCTGCTGGTCGCCGAGATCGCCGCGACCGTCTACGCCGCGTCCGCTTTCGGCATAGGCCTCGAGTGGTTCCTGAAGCGGAGGCGTGCCGTACAGCGCTGATCACCCGCGGCGCCGCCCGCGTTCAGTTCGGCCGTTTCATCCCGGTAAACATCGACTTGACCAGGTTTTCGCGGTGCACCCAGCCCGAGAACAGTACGCCGGCAACGTGGAAAGACACGAGCAACAGCGTTAGGTTGGCGAAAACCTCGTGCACTTCCTCCCAGAACTCGTGCTGGCCGTCCCGGCCTGCACGGGCATGCTCCGAATCCGAATCCGAGTCGTCGTCCGGTCGTTCGCTGCCTAGCGTGTCGACGGCAATCGGATGATCCGCGGCGGGGGAGCCTGCGGGCGCCCGGAGCGCGGCGAGCGGTCCGGCGCCTTCCTCGACGGCGTAGAGTTCGAGCCCGCTCCAGGTCGTGCCCGCCAGGCAGACGAGCAGCGCAAAGATCATCGCGCCGCCGGCCGGGCTGTGGCCCAGGTAGCGCGGGCTCCTGCGGCGCGGCAGGTCCCTGAGATAACGGACGATCGCCGCTGGCGAATAGGCGAAGTCGCGGAACTTCGCGTGCGTCGGCCCTATGAAGCCCCACAGGAGCCGGAATGCGACGACGGCGCCGACCGCGTAGCCTGCCCAGACGTGCAGCGTGAGGAACTCGTCCTCGACGAGGTAGGCCGTGAAGAAACCGGCGACGATGATCCAGTGGCCGATGCGGACGACCGGGTCCCAGATCCTGATCAGGCTGCCTTTCCCAGGCTGGTCCATTGCTTTGGCTCCTTCGAGTAAGGCCCGCGCCCTGGCTGTCGCCATGGGCCGGGTACAGGCTCCAACTTGCCGCAGGGCGACGATTGCTACAATGCGTCAAACAAACTAGGCGGGTCCGGAGGGGTTTGTGTATGTCGAATGACAGGGACGATCTGCGGCAGGTAGTGCTGCCCATCGCATTGTTTGCCGCGATCTTCGTGCTGATCGGCTGGGACCTGGCCGCCGATTACGGCGAGGGCAGCGACTGGGCCCACCTGGGTCTCGAACTGTTCGTCCTGGTAGCGGCGGCTTTCGGCGCGCTCGTGCTCTGGCTGCGCTTTCGGCAGGCGCGCTCCGACCTGGTGGTGCTGGAGCAGGACCTGGCGACGGCGCGGGAGCAGGCGGAGCGCTGGCGCGGCGAGAGCCGGGACCTGCTCGAGGGCCTCGGCGCCGCCATCGAGCGGCAGTTCATGCGCTGGCAGCTGACGCCCGCGGAATCGGAAATCGGCCTCCTGTTGCTGAAGGGGCTGAGCCACAAGGAACTGGCCGGCCTGCGCGATACCAGCGAGCGCACCGTCCGCGAGCAGGCCCGCTCCCTGTACCGCAAGGCCGGGCTGCCGGGCCGCGCGTCGCTGTCGGCGTTCTTCCTGGAGGACCTGCTGCTGCCGCAGCATTCCGCGGATGGCGCGGAGGCCGAATAAGCTACCGCCGCTCAGGCCGGAGGCGCCGATACCAGGCAGACGACGGACAGGCCGGGAACGGACCAGGCCAGCCCGCCGCTCCGCCCGCATCCCTCCGGGCTCGATGCGTCGAGATGCCAGTCCTGGCCGGCGGGCGGCGCCGGCGGGATGAACTGCACGGTTTGCCGTCCAGGGTTCAGAAGCAGCGCCAGTGCCGCCACGGACCCGCCGTTGCGCGCCGCCCGGCTGACACAGAACGGACCGGCTTCGGCCCAGTCCGCTGTCTCCATGGGCAGGCCATCCGGCCGGACCCACGCGATGTCCCGCAGCCCGTCGCCGAGATCGCTGCCGTGCACGTAACGGCCCTGCCGAAACAACGGTAATTGCCGGCGCAACCGAATCAGCGCGCGCACGGTCTCCGTGAAGTCCGGGTCGGCTGCGAGGCCCGACCAGTCCGGCCAGCCGATCTCGTTGTCCTGCGCGTACGCGTTGTTGTTGCCCTGCTGCGTATGACCGAACTCGTCGCCGGCCAGCAGCATTGGCGTGCCCTCGGAGAGCAGCAGCGTTGCCAGCAGGCAAAGCCGGTGCCTGCGCCGCATTTCGGCGATCGACGCGTCCGGAGTCGGGCCCTCGAACCCGTGATTGCAGCTGTAGTTGTGGGCGTGCCCGTCCCGGTTCTGCTCGCCGTTGGCCTCGTTGTGGCGGTGCTCGTAGCTGACGAGATCGGCCAGCGTGAAGCCGTCGTGCGCAGTGGCGAAGTTGATGCTCGCCCAGGGACCACGGCCGCTGCCCTCGAAGATATCCGACGAGCCATGCAGCCGGCGGGCGAATTCGGCGGCCTCGCCGCGGTCGCCGCGCCAGTAGCGACGCAGGGAATCCCGATAGCGGTCGTTCCACTCGGCCCAGCAAGGTGGGAAGTTACCCAGCTGGTAGCCGCCCGGGCCGGGATCCCAAGGCTCGGCAATGAACTTCAGCCTGGACAAGTCCGGATCGGCTTCGATCGCCGCGAACAGGGGGTGAGACGTCGAATAGCGTCGCGCCGTCCGGCCCATGATCGTCGCGAGGTCGAAGCGAAAGCCGTCGACCCCCATGTCGCCTGACCAGTAGCGCAGGCTTGCGAGTACCAGTTCGCGCACGCGCGGATGTTCGGTATCGACGGTGTTGCCGCAGCCGGTGTCGTTGACATAGCTGCCGGGGTCGCCCGGCACGGTGCGGTAGTAACAGAGATTGTCGAGTCCGCGGAAACTGACGGACGGGCCGAGGGTATCGGACTCACCGGTGTGGTTGTAGGCCACATCCAGCAACACCTCGAGGCCCGCGTCGTGGATCGCGTCGACCATTTCGCGAAATTCACCGACTGCATCGTCTCCGGCGTAACGCCCGGCCGGCGCGAAGAAGCTGATGGTGTTGTAGCCCCAGTAATTGCGCAGGCCGCGCGTGACCAGGAACGCCTCGTCGATGAACTCGGCGACGGGCATCAGTTCGACGGTCGTGACGCCCAGCGCTTTGAGGTAGGCGAGTATCCGGCCGTTGCTCATGCCGCGGAACCTGCCGCGTTCGGAGTCCCTGAGTTCCGGGTGCCGCATCGTGTAGCCGCGGACGTTCGCTTCGTAGACGATTGTTTCCGGCCAAGGAATTCGCGGTCCTCGCCTGGCGGGCGCCCTGGCGGAGGCGACGACGCTCCTGGGGACGAAGGCCGCGCTGTCGGATTTGTTGATGCGCCAGCCCTGGTCGCCGGCCTCGAAATCGAACACGGCCGGCGACCAGCGGAACTCGCCGGAGAGCGCGCGTGCCCAGGGGTCGACCAGCAGCTTGGCCGGATTGTGGCGGAGTCCGCGCGCGGGGTCCCAGTCCCCGAATACGCGGTAGCCGTAACGCTGGCCGGTGCCGCATCCTGCCAGGTAACCGTGCCAACTGCCGTCGTTACCCGCCTGCAGTCGATGGCGGGCGCTTTCGCGCCCCGATGCATCGAACAGGCACAGGTCGACGCGCTCGGCCCGGCTCGCGTAGACCGCGAAGTTGACTCCCTCGCCGTCGAAGTCGGCGCCCAGCGGAGCGGGGCGGCCCGGCAGGATCATTTGCGGATCAGCTCGATCGGGTCGAGGCGCCAGATGCCGGCGTTGTATTCGAGCATGGTCCGGTCGGTCGAGAACCGGCCCGAGGTAGCGGTGTTGAGGATGCTCATCCTGGTCCAGCGCCGGCTGTCCCGGTAGGCGTCGTTTGCGCGCTGCTGCGCGTCGACGAAGGCGCGGAAATCGGCTGCCGTCATCCACGGATCGGCGGGTTCGCGTATGGAACGGATGACTCCATCGAATACACCCGGCTCGAAGCGATTGAAGTGGCCGCTCTCGAGCAGTTTCATCACGCGGCGAAAGTCCTCGTCGGCCTCGACGATGCCGCCCGGGTCGTAGCCGTGCCGCTGGATTTCGACCTGTTCGACTGTCAGGCCGAACAGGAAGAAATTGTCTGCGCCGACCGCATCCATGATTTCGACATTGGCGCCGTCCAGCGTGCCGATCGTTACCGCGCCGTTCATCATGAATTTCATGTTGCCGGTGCCTGAGGCTTCCTTGCCGGCCGTCGAGATCTGCTCCGACAGGTCGGCCGCCGGGCATATCAGCTCCATGGCCGACACGTTGTAGTCGGGGAAAAAGACCAGCCGAAGCCTGCCGGCCATCGCCGGGTCCGTATTGATCACGCGAGCGACGTTGTTGATGCACTTGATTATGTTCTTCGCCGTGACGTAGCCGGGCGCCGCCTTGCCGCCGATTACGATGGCGCGCGGCGTCAGCCCGTCGCCCTCTCCCCGCTGGATCCGGTCGTACAGGTGCACCGCGTGCAGCATGTTGAGGAGCTGCCGCTTGTACTCGTGAATGCGCTTCACCTGCACGTCGAACAGCATCGCCGGATCGATCTCGATCCCGGTGCGCTGCCGCACTCCGTCGGCAAGCCGGGCCTTGTTGCCGTGCTTTACATCGCGCCACCGCTGCTGGAACTGCTCGTCGTCGGCGAGTGGCCGCAGGCGCTCCAGCTGCTCCAGGTCGGTCGTCCACCCGGTTCCGAGCTGTTCGCTGATCAGCGCTGCAAGCTCCGGGTTGCAGGCTGCCAGCCAGCGCCTCTGCGTCACCCCGTTGGTCTTGTTGTTGAACTTGTCCGGCCAGAGCTCGGCGAAGTCCCGGAACAGCCCCTCGCGCAGCAGGCGCGAATGTAATTCGGCGACGCCGTTGACGGAGTAGCTCCCGACGATCGCGAGATACGCCATGCGCAGCATCGGCCTGCTGCCTTCCGCGATGAGCGACATCCGCCGGACGCGATCGTTGTCCCCAGGCCAGCGATTGCTGACCTCCGCCAGGAAACGTGCATTGATCTCGTAGACGATATCGAGAAGGCGCGGCAGCAGGCGGCGAAACATCTCGACCGGCCACTGTTCGAGGGCCTCCGGCAGGAGGGTGTGGTTGGTGTAGGCCATCGTGTTGCGCGTGATGTCCCACGCTCCCTCCCAGCCGAGGCCGTATTCGTCCATGAGGAGCCTCATGAGCTCGGGGACCGCGATGGCGGGATGCGTGTCGTTCAGCTGGAAACAGTGCTTTTCGGCGAACCTGTTGAAGTTCTCGCCGTGCCGTTCCGTCCAGCGCCGCAGCGTGTCCTGCAGGCTGGCGGACGCCAGGAAGTATTGCTGCCGCAGGCGAAGTTCCTTGCCGGATTCGGTGGCGTCATTGGGATAGAGCACCATCGTGATGTTTTCGGCGGCGTTTTTCGCCGCGACGGCGTCCCCGTAACTGCCGGCATTGAATTCCTCGAGGTCGAATTCGTCGGTTGCCGCCGACGACCAGAGCCTGAGCGTGTTGACGACTTCGTTCCGGTACCCGGGAATCGGTACGTCGAAAGGGATGGCGAGCACGTCGTGCGTGTCGATCCAGCCGTGACGCGTCCTTCCGTCCTGGTCGGTAAAGGTCGAGCTGCGGCCGCCGAACCTGACGACTTGCGCGATTTCGGTGCGCTCGACCTCCCACGGAAAGCCCTCGCGGAGCCAGGAATCCGGTTCCTCGACCTGGCGCCCGTTTTCGATGCGCTGGTGAAACATCCCGTAGTGATAACGAATGCCGTAACCGATGACCGGCAGCTTCAGCGTTGCGCAGCTGTCGAGGAAGCAGGCCGCGAGCCGACCGAGGCCCCCGTTTCCGAGGCCCGCGTCGCGTTCCCGCTCGCAGACGCTCTCGAGGCTCAGGCCGAGCCGGTTCAGCGCCTCCGCCGTCTCGCCCTCGATCCCCAGCGAGATAAGGGCATTGCGCAGCAGGCGGCCCATCAGGAATTCCAGCGACAGGTAGGCGACCTGGCGGTTATCGTCGCGTTCGTTTGCAATACGCGTCCGGTTCCAGCGCTCCATCAGTCGGTCGCGCGCCGCGAGCACTACCGACTGGTACAGGAAGGGCGAGCGCGTATGGATCGTCCTGCGGCCAAGCGTTCGCGCAAAATAATGCGTGAAATCCTCGAGTATCGCGTCCGCCGTCATAGGCAGCGGGGGCGACTGCAATAACTCGATATCGCCAATGCCTTTCGTATCGTCCGGGCGCACAGCCATGCATCTTGCTCCGTCTGTCGGCGCGCGGTCAGTCGGCCGGCGCAATTATCAGCGTCGCCAGCGGGGGCAGCGTCAGGTTCAGTGAATGAGGCCTGCCGTGCGAGGGAAACTCGTCGGCCGTGATCGAGCCGGCATTACCTGCGTTGCTGCCGCCGTATGCTGCGGCGTCTGTGTTGACGAGTTCCCGGTACGCGCCGCCCCGCGGCACGCCGATGCGGTAATCGTAGCGAATCACCGGCGTGAAATTTGCAACGCAGACCACAAATTTGCCGTCCCTGGCGCGCCGCAACCACGAAAAAACGCTGCTCGCCTTGTCCTGCCAGTCGATCCATTCGAATCCCTCGGGGCTGAAATCGACCTGGTGGAGGGCCGGCGTGTCGCGGTAGACGCGGTTCAGGTCGCGCAGCAGCGACTGGACGCCCCGGTGCGCCGGCTCGCCGAGCAGGTGCCAGTCGATCGAGCGGTCGTGGCCCCACTCGGATTCCTGGGCGATTTCCGCGCCCATGAACAACAGCTTCTTGCCGGGGTGGCAGAACATGGAGCCGTAGTAGGCGCGCAGGTTCGCGAAACGCTGCCAGGCGTCGCCCGGCATGCGGCCCACTATGGAACGTTTGCCGTGCACTACCTCGTCATGTGACAACGGCAGGATGAAGTTCTCGTTGAAGGCGTACACGAGCCCGAAGGTCATCTTGTCGTGATGGTACATCCGGTGGACCGGGTCCTCCTGCATGTATGCCAGCGTGTCGTGCATCCAGCCCATGTTCCACTTGTAAGTAAATCCGAGGCCTCCGGTGTACGTCGGATGGGATACGCCGGGCCAGGCCGTCGATTCTTCCGCATGGGTATTCGCGCCGCGTGCGTGGACCTCGTGGTTCAGGCGGCGCAGGAATTCGACGGCCTCGAGGTTCTCGTTGCCGCCACGCGCGTTCGGGGTCCACTCACCCGGCTGGCGTGAATAGTCGAGATAGAGCATGGAGGCCACGGCATCGACTCGCAGTGCGTCGATGTGAAACTCCTGGATCCAGTAGAGCGCGCTGCCGATAAGATAGTTGGCCACTTCCCGCCGGCCGTAGTTATAAATGAGTGTGCCCCAGTCCGCGTGTTCGCCTTTGCGCGGGTCTTCGTGCTCGTACAGCGCGGTGCCGTCGAATCGTCCCAGGCCGTGCTCGTCACGCGGGAAATGCGCGGGTACCCAGTCGACGATGACGCCTATTCCCGACTGGTGACAGCTATCGACGAAGTAGCGGAAGTCGTCGGGTGTTCCGAAACGCTGGGTGGGCGCGTACAGGCCTATCGGCTGGTATCCCCACGAACCGTCGAACGGGTGTTCGGTAACCGGCAGCAGCTCGACATGGGTGAATCCCATATCGAGCACGTAAGCGACCAGTTCGTCCGCGAGTTCGCGATACGTCAGCGAACGGTTGCCCTCATCCGGATTGCGTCGCCAGGAGCCGAGATGCACCTCGTAGATGCTGACCGGCCGGTCCAGCGCCGGTTCCACGCGGCGGGTGGACAGCCACGCTGCGTCCTTCCAGCGATACCGGCTCTCGTAGACGATGGATGCGTTGCCCGGCGGCGACTCGCAGTAACGGGCAAAAGGATCGGTCTTGAGGGGCAACAGCCGTCCGTCCTGGTCGAGCAGCTCGAACTTGTAGTAAGCACCGCCGCGGGCGCCGGGCACGAAGATTTCCCAGATGCCGTTGCCCGGGTGCAGGCGCATGACGTGTCGTCGGCCGTCCCAGCCGTTGAAGTCGCCAACGACACTGACGCGGGACGCTTTCGGCGCCCAGACGGCGAAACGCGTCCCGCGGACACCCGCGACTTCCATGACGTGGGCTCCCAGCTTGTCGTAAACGTTGAGATGCGAACCCTCGCCCAGCAGGTACAGATCGAGCTCGCCCAGCGCGGAACCGAAGCGGTAGGGATCCTCGATGTCATCGCTGGCTCCCGCGCCGTGATGCACGCGCAAGCGGTAGTTCCTCTTCCGTGGCGGCAGCCGGCCGGCGAAGAAGCCGGCCGGATGTATGTATTCCATATCGGCAAGCACGGCACCGTCGGCGTCGATCAACTCGACGCCGGTTGCCCCGGGTTGAAACGTCCGCACGACTCGAGCGTCGCCGACCCGGTGCACGCCGAGCACCGCAAACGGATTGTTGTGCCGTCCGGATGCCAGCGCGCTCAGCTGTTCGCGCAGCGCCAGGGCGTCCGCCTGCAGCTCATTCATACAGGTCTCCAATGTAGCGGGCGGCAGCTTCGCGCCAGTCGAAGCGGGCGGCGCCGGCGCGCTCGCGGATCGCCAGCCAGGCATCAGGAGCGCCGGACTTCATGGCCAGTGCTGCAGCGATCTTGGCCACGAAATTTCGTGCCTGGGCCGAGGCCGAATCCCCGCCGAAGGCAAAGCCGTTGACCCCGTCCCGGACCGTGTCCTTCAGGCCGCCTACCGCGTGCACGACGCAGGGTTGCAGTTCGCGCATTGCCAGCATCTGGCTGATGCCACAGGGTTCGAAGCTCGACGGCATCAGGAACAGGTCGCCTGCCTTGTACAGGAGGTCTGTGAAGGTCTCGGAATAACCGCACAGGAACAACAGATTCCGATGCCGGCGTGCGATTTCGCCGATGCTGGCCTCCAGGTCGCGATCGCCGCTGCCGACCAGGATCAGCACGCCGCGGTCCAGGTCTTCCAGTATCCGCTCCAGCGCCGTCGAACCGTCCGGCAGGCGCTCGAGAAACAGCGCAGCCTTCTGGTCCGTCAGGCGACCGATGCTCGTCAGCAGGTTATCCGGCCGTTTCTTCGGCATGGCCTCGAGGCTCCTGCGGGCCAGTTCGTGCAGGTGCCGGCGCTCGGGCCACCTTTCAGTCCACGTTTCGAGTTCGGCGCCGATCGTGTCGAGCAGCCGGCGCCAGCCGGGCCTGCGGCGATCGCGCCTCGGGTAGCTGCAGCCGTTCAGGATCCCGAACAGCCGTCCGGCCGCGTTGCAGCGGCGGAGATCGGCCTCGAGGCCCTCGCCGCCGCGGAAATTCCGGGCCGGGTCGTTCGGCTCGAGTATCTCGCGTGCATAGGTCGGCGACACCGTGCTGACGCGATCCGCGAGCCGTATCGCCGTTGCCATCGCGTTGATGCAGTCCGGGTAACGCGGGTCACGCAGCCTGTCCGGGTCGAAGACGAAGCCCGGGAACCAGCTGGCGAGCGAGGAGCTGTCGCCGGCGTAGGGCCGGACGCCCTGCATGGCCAGGTTGTGTATCGTGTAGACGGTCCGGATCGGCTGCAGCCTCGCGTAACGCGCGTCGAACTCCCGCAACGCGCAGTAAAGGGCGGCATGCCAGTCGTGCAGGTGCACGACATCGGGAGCCGGGTCGAGCCCGGCGACGTAGGCGGCCGCGGCGGCCGACAGCAGGGCGAACTTGCCTGCGTCGGTGGCAAACGGTCGCGCGGGACCGTCGTCACAGTAGATTCGCCCGGCGCCCTGCGGCGTGAACAGCGGGTGCTCCAGCGCAACGTGGTGCACGCGCTCGTCCGGCCCCGGGATTTCGATTGCGCGTACAGCGAGCGTTTTGCCGGCGAACGCGACCTCGAGCGTCCCGGCGAGACTCGCTCCGGCCAGGCGCCCGAAGATGCCATATTCCGGCGTGAGCACGGTCGTCCGCCAGCCGAGATCGGCGAGCGCGACTGGCAGGTCCCGCACGACGTCACCGACGCCCCCGACCTTGCCGCCCGGCAGCGCGGCGTTCTCCGCCGCCACGATGATTGTGTGCCTGGTGTTAATTCTTCCGGAACCCGTCTAGCGCGTGAAGTGCAATTGCTGCCCCAGCATGTCGGGCGTCACCAGCGTCAGCCCGCTCTCCGTGACCCTGAAGCCGCGGGCGCGATCGGCATCGTGATCTTCGCCGATGATCGTGCCCTCGGGCAGAACGGCGCCACGGTCGATGATGCTGCGATGAATCCGGCACTTGCGGCCGATACGAACGTCGGGAAGGACGACCGAGTCGGTGACCGAACTGTAGGAGTGGATGCGGACGTTTGAAAACAGCAGCGATTTGCGGACATGTGAGCCGGAGATGACGCAGCCCCCGGAGACCACCGACTCGATTGCTTCGCCGCGTCGGCCCGGCTCGTCGAAGACG
This sequence comes from Gammaproteobacteria bacterium, assembly GCA_029884165.1. Classification (GTDB taxonomy): domain Bacteria; phylum Pseudomonadota; class Gammaproteobacteria; order Steroidobacterales; family Woeseiaceae; genus JAOUIH01. Next base: position 21,376 of record JAOUIH010000015.1, read on the forward strand.
AACTTGGCCGGCGGCGACTGGCTCTGGTGCGTCAGGATCGGCCATTGCTGATCGTAGAGGTTCAATTGCGGCGATACGGAGACCAGCTCCATGTTCGCTTCCCAGAACGCGTCGAGCGTCCCGACGTCGCGCCAGTAGGCCTGGCGGCCGGTGTCTGCCTCGCGGAAAGGGTAGGCATAGACACGGTAGTTCCGGATGATCGACGGAATGACGTTGCGGCCGAAATCGTGCTGCGTGCCGGGCGTGTCGGCGTCCTTGATGACCTGCTCGTAAAGAAACGCGGTGTTGAAAACGTAATTGCCCATCGAGGCCAGGCACACGTCGCTGCGGCCCGGGAGCGGCGCCGGCTTCTCCGGTTTTTCATGGAAGGCGATGATTCGACCGGTTTCGTCGACGGTCATGACGCCCAGCTGACCCGCGGCTTCCTCGATCGGCACTTCGATGCAGGAGACCGTCATGTCGGCCTCCTTATCAAGGTGCGCGGCCAGGAAGGAACCGTAGTCCATCTTGTAAACGTGGTCTCCAGCAAGAATCAGCACGAAGCGCGGCGAATGCGTCCGGATGATATCCAGGTTCTGGTAAACGGCGTCGGCCGTCCCGCGATACCACTCGCCGCCTATGCGCTGTGACGCGGGGAGAATCTCGACGAACTCCTTGCTGCTGGCATGAAACCAGGACCAGCCATGCACCAGGTGCCTGATCAGCGAGTGGGCCTTGTACTGGGTGAGTACCCCGATGCGCCGGATGCCGGAGTTGATGCAGTTGGACAGGGGGAAATCGATGATGCGAAATTTGCCGCCGAAGTAGAGTGCCGGTTTCGCGCGCCACGTCGTCAGCTCGTGCAAGCGCGAGCCCTGACCGCCTGCGAGTATCAGCGCCACCGTTTCTCGCGTCAGGCGACTGACGTAACGCGGGTCGTCGCTTTCGTAGGTTTCGATCATCGCCGCTGTCCCGATAGCCCTCACCGGCCTGACCGCCGTTCGGGTACGTGATTGTGACACGAATGCGGAGCGCCTGCCTGCCGCCAGGCCCGCTGTCCCGGCGGGCGTCAGCTCGCCGTAGCGAACACGAAACCTCAGAGCGCCATGCTGCGACCCGCGGTGTCGACCAGTTCGCCCACGCGGTCCATGCGCGCGGGACTGAGCTGATCCGGCAGTACGCGCCAGCGCCAGTTGTCGCCCGAGGTTCCCGGCGTATTGAAACGCGCCTCAGAGCCGAGGCCCAGGTAGTCCTGCAGCGGAGCGATAGCCAGCTTCGCCCGACTCGAGAACGCGAGCCGGACGAGGTCTTCGTGCGGCGTCTCCGGGTTGCCGCCGCCGATGTCGAGCAGCGCCTTCTGCGTCCGGACGATCTCGTCCCGCGACCTGTTGTCGTCGGGGCTGCCGAGGAACCAGCCGACGCTCGTATCATTGTCGTGCGTGCCCGTATAGCACACGCAGTTCTCGCCGACGACGCCGAGATCGAATCCCCGTGTGCCGACCTCGAACTGCAGGACCTTCATCCCCGGGATATGGTAGCGGTCGCGCAGGGCCTCGACCGCCGGCGTGATGACGCCGAGATCCTCCGCGACGATGGGCAGATTGCCGAGCGCGGCGCGCATTGCGTCGAAAATCGCGGCGCCGGGACCCGGAATCCACTCGCCGACCCGCGCAGTCCCGGCCCCGGCTGGCACCGACCAGTAGGCCTCGAAGCCGCGAAAGTGGTCGATGCGGACGAGATCGGCCAGCGCCGCCGAGTGCTGGAGCCGCTCGATCCACCAGCCGTAGCCGTCGGCCGCATGCGCCTTCCAGTCATAGAGCGGGTTGCCCCAGAGCTGGCCATCTTCGCTGAAGTAATCGGGCGGCACGCCGGCAACCTGCGACGGGCGGCCGTCCTGGTCGAGGCAGACGATGTCCCGGTTCGCCCAGGCGTCCGAGCTGTCCAGCGCGATATAGATCGGCATGTCGCCGAACATCAGGACCCCGCGCTCGGCCGCATAAGCGTGCAGCCGCTGCCACTGTCGGTGGAACAGGAACTGGATGATCTTGATCGACTCGATGGCCCGGCCGCAGTCGGCTTCCAGTTTCCGCAACGCGCCCTGCTCGCGGTGGGCCAGCGGCGGCGCCCACTCCGGCCAGGGCCGCTCGCCGTGGCGTGTCTTGAGGATCCGGAACAGGGCGTAGTCGTGCAGCCAGGCCTCGTCGTGTGACTCGAGGAACCGGTCGAACGCGCTCTTGATCCCGGAATCCGCCTGCGCGTGAAAGCGGCCCGCCGCTCGATCGAGCAGGGCCTTCTTCTTCGGGATAAGCCGGCCGTAATCCACTGAATGCGCCGGCAGGCCGAGCAGGGTGTCCGCTTCGTTGGATGCCAGCAGCCCTGCACGGACCAGTGTTGCCGTATCGATCAGCAGTTCGTTGCCGGCGAACGTGGACAGGGGCTGGTACGGCGAATCGCCGAACGCCGTCGGGCCGGTCGGCAGGAACTGCCACACGCGCAGGTTCATCCGTGCCATCGAGTCGACGAAGGCGAGTGCGGCGTCGCCGATCTCGCCGATCCCGAAAGGGCCCGGCAGCGATGTCATGTGCAGGCAGACGCCCGCCTGGCGTTGTGCCGGCAGGGCCAGTTCGCTTGTCGTCGTTTTCGTCAGCATTTACTGGTAGTTCTGGTATCCGATGTTCCGCTGAGCTTGCCGGCACGCAGCCCCGGCCTCGCCACGGCCGGCATTCTAGCAGCCGGCAGAAAAACCGGCCGCAATTGCGAGCTGCGGAGCTACCGCTGTGGCGGCCGGGGATGCGGTGACGCAGGGGCTGTGAGAGCATAGGCGCGGTCCGGGGCCCAGGGCCCGCGGCCCGAGGCGGCCCGGGACAGGTTGCAAGAGATCAGTGAGTGGCCCGAATGGACAAGCAGTGCCTGCTCGTCGGTGACATCGGCGGTACCAACGCGCGCTTCGCGCTGGCCGACGCGAAAGCGCCCGGTTTTTCCAGGGAGAGGACGCTGCGCTGCGCCGACTACGAGACCGCGGACGCCGCGATACACGCGTACCTCAAGCAGGTTCGTGCACCTCGCCCGACCGTCATAAGCCTCGCGGCCGCCGGCCCCATCGTCGACCGGAGCGTACGGTTCACGAACAATCACTGGAGCATCGGGGTCGATGATCTCGTGCGGGAGTTCGACACTCCATCCGTGCGCCTGTTGAACGATTTCGAAGCGATCGCATACTCGATCCCGTTCATCAAGTCGTCCGACTGCCAGCCCATTGGCCTTCCGGCGGCGGAAAACCTGTCCGGACCCGAATTCACGGTCGGCGTGATAGGGCCCGGCACCGGGCTCGGCGCCGTGGGCCTCGCCTGCCGGGACGGCCGGCTCATTCCGATCGTCGGCGAGGCGGGGCACGTGGGCTTTGCGCCGGAAACGCTGGTGCAGCTCGATATCCTTCGCGTATTGCGCGAACGATTCGATCGCGTGTCGGCCGAACGCCTGGTATCCGGCCCGGGCCTGGAAAACATCTACTGGGCGCTGACGCGCATCCACGGCGAGAAGCGCGCGACTCTGACGGCGGCCGAGATCTTCGAGCGATGTATCGACGGCAGCGACGCTCGCGCGTCGGAGGCCGTGCACATGTTTTTCGAGACCCTGGGGCAGGTAGCCGGGAACCTCGCTCTGACGCTGGGTGCGGCCGACGGCATCTACATCGCCGGCGGCATAGCGCGTCGCTACCCGGAACTCCTGATCAACAGTCGTTTTCGCAGCGGTTTCGAGGCGAAGGGCAGGCACCGCTCACTGATGGAAAGGGTCCCGACCCAGCTCGTTACCTATGCCGAACCCGGGCTGCTCGGGGCCAGTTATTGCGCGCTGGAGATGACACGGCATGGCTGAGCGCATTGCGGCACCGGGCGACCTGACGTGAGCAGGGCGGGGGACAAGGAACGCCAGGTCCTGCGCGTCATCCTGCTGGAGGGCACCGCGAACCTGCTCGTGCTTGCGATGAAGCTTGTCGTCGGGTTCGCGACCGGTTCCATGGCCATATTTGCCGATGCCCTGCATTCCCTGACCGATGTCGCGAACAACGTCATCGCCTGGATCGTCATTCGTGCCTCGAACCAGCCGGCGGACCGGGAGCACCCCTACGGCCACCGGAAGTTCGAGGTGGTCGCGGTCTTCGTGCTGGCGACGCTGCTCGCGACGGTGGCGGTCGAACTCGGTATTCGCGCGGTCACCCGGGAGACGCGCGACGTGACGATGAGCGGTTGGAACCTGTACGTGATGATCGGTGTGCTGCTCATCAACATTTTCCTCAGCACCTGGCAGCGCGCCTGGGCGAAACGGCTTCGTTCCCAGATTCTGCTGGCCGACGCGAGCCATACCTTCGCGGACGTATTGATTACCTCCGTGGTCATTGTGGGGTGGCTGCTGTCGGTGTGGAGCCTGCCCTGGCTCGATACGGTTTGCGCGCTCGGCGTGTCGGCCATGATCATGTACCTGGCGTTCGGGCTCTTCCGGAACGTGATACCGGTGCTGGTCGACGAGATAGCGATCGAGCCCGAGCAACTGACGGATGCGATAAAGGAGGTGCCGGGAGTCATCGACGTGCCCCGGGTGCGCTCCCGGTGGATAGGCACGGAGCGAGCGGTCGATGTCATCGTAACCGTGGCGCCGGCGCTGCCGACGATCAGGTCGCACGAGATCGCCGACCAGGTCGAGCGGCTGCTCGAGCAGGAATTCGACGTGGCCGATATCAGCGTACACGTCGAACCGCACACCTGACGCATGTCCCGGTCAGTCGGCCGGGAAGGCGATGCCGAGTCTTCGTCCGAGGATCTCGCGGAATCCCGGCAGCGAGTCCGATTCGAACAGGTTGAACGCCGGCACGCCCGCGAGCTTGACGACGAGGTTTCGACCCGCGGACGTGTTCGCGGCCGGTCCGCACACCATGTCCGGCTCCAGCCCGAAAGCCTGCTGGACACCGACGACGGCATAGGGGTCCGATGCGCACAGGACCGTGCAGCAGATGTGCTTGCCGAGTTCGTCGATAGCGGCGGCGCCGTTGTAGGGTTCCAGCGGCGAGGCGCCGGCCTCGGCGACGAGAAAGTCCGGGTGGCGTTCGCCGATGTAGCACAGCAGGGGCCGGATCGCGGCCCGGAATACGTCCTCCGGAACGACGGTCGAGGGTAGTCCGCCGTCGACGAAGTCCAGGATCTCGGCCGCGCCGGCATGCCGGAAACTCAAAATGTCGCGGTAGCGGCCGGCACCGGTCAGCTTGGCGCCAATGACGGTAAGCCCGAGCTCGACCAGTTCCTTCACGATCAGGCGTCCTGTCAGCGTCTTCCCCGCGGACATAGAAGTGCCGACGATAAGGACGGTCGGAACCTCGAAGCCCGTGTAACTGGATCGCAGCGCGAAGTCTGACATGCGGATCTTCTCTCCGGTGCGCAGGACATGGCCGCGATATGCGAGCGTGATGGGTTTTGGCAGGAAGGCAGAAACCGAGGTAAAGACGCCGATGAGGCCCGCATTGGTCAGGCAGTGCATGTTGCCGTTTTCGACCTCGGTCCAGCTGCCGACTCCCTCCAGCGTAGCGGCACGATGTCCCAGTGCGCCGATCACGAGGTCACCGGCAGCTACGGGTATCATGTCGCCCCGGGTGTCCTCGATGCGATACAGCTCAGTCGCTTCGCCCGTTACTTCGCCGACGACGTAATCGCCGGTTTCCCAATCGCCCTTGTCGAGCGGCATCGTGTCATACGGGCGAGCATCGAAATCGGCGATTCGACCCAGCGAACCGATGATCGTCTTCCTCATGATGCGGTTCCTTCGATTGTGCCCGGCACACGCGGCGCGCACAGCAGCAGCGCGAGCAGTGCGGCTCGCTCGAGCGTCCGGTCTACGTACAGGAACTCGTGCTCTGCGTGAGCGCCGTCACCGACGGGCCCGAGACCGTCCAGCGTCGCGGTGTACTGGCTCGCCGTGTTGCCATCGGAACCTCCCCCCGCCCGGGCGCCATCGAGATCCAGCCCGAGTTCGCTGCCCAACTCTTGCGCATGGAGCCAGAGCGCGCGATTGCGCGCCGTCGCCTCCATGGACGGTCGGCCAATTCCGCCCTCGACCTGCAGCCGGACACCCGGCACGACGGGTTCGAGCCCATGGATGGCGCGGGAAATCGCTTCGCCATCCCTGACTGTCGGCACCCGGACGTCGACGACGGCCTTGCTGTGTGGTGCGATGACGTTCGCCTGGATGCCGCCATCGACCGTACCGACGTTGACCGAGACACCGCGGTCCGGATCGTTCATTGCGAAAAGCTGCTGGATCACGTGGGAGAGTTCCAGGATCGCGCTTGCGCCGGCCATCGGGTCCAGGCCCGCATGGGCGGCCTTGCCGAACACCGTGATCGTGAAACGCCCGACACCCTTTCTCTCGGTCTTGACGAACCCGTGCTCTCCCATGGCCGGCTCCAGCACGAAAGCGCGTTCGGCCGCGGCAGCGAGCCGCCGGATATACCGGCCGGACGTGCGGCTGCCGATCTCCTCATCGCCGTTGATGAAAATCACGGGCGTCAGCGGCACCTCCATGTCCAGCTCACGTATGGCGCGCAGCGCAACGATCAGTTGAGCAATTCCCCCTTTCATGTCGAACACGCCAGGACCACGAATCACGTTGTCGTCTACCGTGAAAGGTCTTTGCGACACGGTCCCCAGCGGCCAGACCGTGTCGATATGACCGAGGACGAGTTGCAGACCCTTACCGCGCGGTCGATCGGCCGGCCGGGCATACAGGTGCCGCGCTTCGCCCGGGCCGGGTTCATGAAACACGAAGCCCAGCTCCTGCAACTCGGATGCAATCACGGCGCGAGCCTGACGCTGCATTTCCGGCCGGGACGACGGCGACTCAGCCTCTACCAGCTGCCTGAGCAGCGATATCAGCAGCGGCTGCTGGTCGCCGATCTTGTCGAGAACGCGCTGCCCGAATTCGCTAGGCATGTTCGCGTCACTTCTTCATATCCAGCGGGAACGGAAACTTGTTCGACCGGTCGATGCGCGCGAATCGACCGGGAGCCAGGTAGGCCAGGATGGGCGAGTCGTGAATGAGCTCCTGGTCGTCCAACTCGGATACGCGGAGGAAATCCGCCTCGGCATAGGCGGCGACGATCTTCCCCGTGATGAGACAGTTCGGTCCGAAGCCGTCGATCGTCCTGAAGTGCCGGCACTCGAAATACAGGTATGCCTCCTCGATGAATCTGCCGTCGACCCGACTTGCGGGAAAGGTTGCATAGCTTTGCAGCACCGGTTTCTCCCCTCGGGCCGAGCGCGGCGAGGCGGCGAGGCTCGTGTACAGGACCTGGTCCGGACGCGGAAAGCTCACCGTGAACACGCCGCTGCGCTGGATGTTGGCGCAGGTGGAGTGACCCGGCGCGCAGGCAAAGCCGAAATAGTTTTCCCAGCCGAGTGGCATGGCCATGTGCTTGGGCGCGAGGTCGAGGGAGCCGTCCGGATCGGTCGTTCCGACGAGGATCAGTGGTGCGACGGTGAAAAACCGATCCCAGACGGGCCGATCGACCTCGATCTCGACCAGTTTCGCGCTGTAATCCGGCGAGCCCATGCTGGTTCCCACCTCGAAACTTCAGACGCCCTCCTGATCAAGCTACCCGATTAAAATCGTCGGGAAAATAAGTAGTTGCCGCCGAGCCCGTAGGCGCGCGGAGCGCGGCTCGCGCTTGTCAGTAAGTGATTGTCGCAATAGTGCGCTTCGCCCCTGTTGATAGAATTTCCTTGGTAAACAAGGATGCGACGATGATTGAAATCGAAACGATCATGAGCACCGACCTCGTTACGGTTACGCCCGAAGACACGGTCGAACGTGCGCGCGTGCTGATGCACGACCGCCGCATACACCACCTGCCGGTCGTAAACGGAAATGATGAGATCGTGGGCCTGGTGACGCTATCCAACGTCCTCGCCGCGACCGATTCGTTCCTGCGCGACGAGGGCAGCCGCATACACCCGGACCAGATCCGGATAGCGGACATTATGGTCGCCGATGTCGTGACCGTCGATCAGCATGCCGGGATACGCCAGGCCGCCCTGTTCCTCGAAAAGCATCGTATCGGCTGCCTGCCCGTCGTCAGCGACGGCAAGCTGACCGGCATCATCACCGACACCGATTTTGTCGGCGTTGCCATAAACCTGCTCGAGCAGATGGAATGGTCGGAACCGGACGAGCAAGACGTCCAGGAAATCGCCTGAGCCCGGTCCCCGGCCTCATTCGATCTCGGTTTCCATCTCGATGACGCGCGAGTCGCCGCGGTCGCGCGGATCAGACGCCGGGTTCCATGCGGCATCCTGGCGGCGGATCACCTGCACGTCCCCGAATTCCCACGAGTGCGGTTCCAGGCGGTAGCCGCGGTCACCGAGGGCGGAAATGGTTTCCTGCGGCAGCGGTCTGCCCACGCTGTACGTGACCAGTTCCGGCGGCAGCAACTGGTGATGAAAACGCGTTGCCGCAACGGCCTCGAACGGCGTCATGCCGTAATCGTAAATATTCACGATCGTCTGGAAGACAGACGTGAAGATCGTCGAGCCGCCCGGAGTGCCGACGACGAGTTCGACCTCGCCGCCCTTCAACAATATCGTCGGGGACATGGACGACAGCATCCGCTTACCCGGCTGTATCTCGTTGGCCGTGCTGCCGACCACGCCGAATATGTTCGGTACGCCAGGCTTCACGCTGAAGTCGTCCATTTCGTTGTTCAGCAGGAATCCGGCACCCGCTACCACCACGCCGGAACCGTAATTCCAGTTGATCGTATAGGTGTTCGATACTGCGTTGCCCCACTGGTCCACGATAGAGTAATGGGTCGTGTTCGGCGATTCGAGGCCGGGCTGTACGCCTTCGAGTTGCGAGATCTCGGTCGGGTTGACCTCTTGCGCACGGCGAGCAATGTATTCCTCGTCGAGCAGTTCTTCGATGCGACTGTCGATGAAATCGGGATCGCCGAGGTACTCGGCGCGATCGGCAAAGACACGCTTCTCCATTTCGGCAACGAGGTGTATGTACTGCGGCGAATTGTGGGCCACGCCCTCGAAAAGGTGCGCGATGTAGTCCTTCATCTTGAGCAGCTGCACGACGGCGAACCCGCCTGAGCTCGGCGGCGGTGCCGCGAGGATCTCGAAGTCGCGCCAGTCGCTGCGGAGCGGCTCTCGCCATATCGCGCGATAGTTTGCCAGGTCCTCGGCCGTGATCAGGCCGTTGGTGTTTTCCATGTGGGCGACTATGAGCCCGGCGGTCTCGCCGCGGTAAAAATCGTCGGCGCCCTGGTCTGCTATTCGGCGCAGCGTGCGAGCGAGTTCCGGCTGACGGAACGGTTCCTCGGCAGACATGCCACCGAAGTATTGCCAGAAATTCGTGCGATCTCCGAACCAGTCTTTCATGCTGCGAACATCGTCGACCAGTATCGGCGCCGGCATGAAGCCCTCTTCGGCCAGCCTGATTGCCGGCATAACGAGATCCTTCCATGGCAGCTTGCCGTAGCGACGGTGCGCTTCCCAGAAGCCGGCGACGGTACCGGGCACGCCGGCGGCCTGTGAGCCGATCAGGCTGGCTTGCTCGACGACTTCGCCGTTGGCATCCAGGTACATGTCGCGGTGCCCGGCAAGCGGTGCAGTCTCGCGGTAGTCGAGGAATGCCGGCTGTCCGTCCAGATAGATCAGCATGAAGCCGCCGCCACCGATATTGCCCGCGTCGATGAAGGTCACGGCGAGCGAGAACCCGACGGCGATTGCCGCATCTACCGCGTTACCGCCGGCGCGCAGGATCTGCTCGGCGACCTCCGCACCGTAGTTGTCCGGTATGGCGACGGCCGCCCGGCGAACGATGGTCTCCGCCGTTGCGGACGCCGCCCGTGGCGCCGGTGGCGTCTCGGCGGACGGACCGCAGCCCAGCAGCAGAACGAGCAGTGTGGAGGCCAGGGAGAGCCAGTACTTCGAGTACTTCATCGCCGAATACCATTGCGGACTGGAAGTCAGCAGCCAGCTTACTGGTTTTGCGGCGCGTCGTCTGCCACCCCTCGCTGCCTCGTCCTGCTCGCCGAAACGGTTACAATTCATGCGCCGGCGGCGCCGTTCGCCGCGGGCTGGAGGTGCGCATGGTTACGCGGGTGCCGGATCGCCGCACACTCGATCCTGTCGAAACAGCGAGCATCGACGAGCTAAGAACACTGCAGCTGTCGCGTCTCAAGTGGAGCGTGGCGCACGCCTACGACAACGTGCCGCCGTATCACGCCAAATGCGAGCAAGCCGGTGTGACCCCCGCTGATCTCGGCTCGCTCGACGATCTCGCGAAGTTCCCGTTCACGCTGAAAGACGACCTGCGCAGCCATTATCCTTTCGGCTGGTTCGCCGTACCGCGGGACCAGGTCGTGCGGGTGCATGCGTCGAGCGGTACGACCGGCAAACCGACGGTCGTCGGCTACACCCGGCGCGACATCGACATGTGGGCCGAGGTCTGTGCCCGTTCCATTCGCGCCAGCGGCGGGCAGCCTGGCGACCGGATCCACGTGGCCTACGGTTACGGTCTGTTCACGGGCGGTCTCGGCGCGCATTACGGGGCGGAGCGTCTCGGCGCGATGGTCATTCCGGTGTCCGGCGGAATGACGCCGCGCCAGGTGCAGCTGATCTGCGACTTCGAGCCGGAAATCATCATGTGCACGCCGACCTACATGCTCAACATCGCCGATGAGTTCGAGCGGCAGGGCCTGGACGCGGCGGCGGCGTCGCTCCGGATCGGTATCTTCGGGGCGGAGCCTTGGGGCGAGCCGATGCGCCAGGAAATCGAGTCGCGCTGCGGGCTCGACGCGGTCGACATCTATGGCCTGTCTGAGGTCATTGGGCCGGGCGTCGCCAACGAGTGCATCGAGACGAAAGACGGGCCGACCGTGTGGGAGGACCATTTCTATCCCGAGGTCATCGACCCCGTGACCGGTGCCGTGCTGCCGGACGGGGAGCTCGGGGAGCTCGTCTTCACCTCGCTGACCAAGGAAGCGTTGCCGGTCATCCGGTACCGGACGCGCGATCTCACGCGCTTGCTGCCCGGCACGGCCCGACCGATGCGCCGGCTCGAGAAGATCACCGGCCGGGACGACGACATGCTGATCATACGCGGCGTCAACGTCTTCCCGACGCAGATCGAAGAGCAGGTTCTGAAACAGCCGGAGTTCGCGCCGCACTACCAGCTGCGGGTCACCCGGCAGGGGGCGCTCGACGAACTCGCCGTCCACGTCGAACGCCGGCCCGGCGTCGGCGATTCGGCTGCGGCGGGTGCCGCGAACCGCTTGCGCAAGGCGATCAAGGACTTCGTCGGCGTCAGCGTACTGGTGCGAGCGGGCGCTCCGGGCGACGTGCCCCGGTCCGAGGGCAAAGCAGTGCGCGTCGTCGATGAGCGCCCGAAGCGCTGAGCGTCCGGCGGCCTGCTAAGGCTGCCGCGCCCCGGGCAGGTCCATCGCCGGGTTTTCGTCGAAAAAATTGTAAGGCCGAAGCGTCACGCTGTTCCAGCCGAGATTATAGACCGGCCAGTCCTCGGCCGAGGGCACGTGGTGGAAACCGAGCGTATACCACAGCACGATGTCGGTGTCCGCGACGTTGCGGTCCTCGGCGGTCCACGCAGGCAGGCCCTGGCCGGGCAGCGACTGGTTGGAGTAGCGTCCGGCTGCCCAGAGTTCGTCGGGTTCGTATGGCGTTACCCACAGGTGATAGTTGACGAATTGCGCGCGCGCGACGGGCGGATCGTCTTCATCCACGAGCGGGCGGGCGTTGCCTGACGGCCGGATCGCGTAACTCGTCGAGTAGCCATAGCGGTTTTTCGTCTGCGAGTTTTCGACCCGCCAGAGACTCGGTTTATCGTAGCTCAGGCGAAACTTTGCGCTGCTGTCCGTCGTGGCTACCTCTCTTTCGGTCGTCCAGATGCTGCGCCGCTTGCTCTCCGGCGCCTGGCGTTCGGGAACCAGCTTGTCGCGAACGAAGCGGTTTGCTTCGCCGTCCACGTCGAGGTCGAGGCGTATCGAGAAGAAATGATCGTGATTGATGCCGGCGCGCTGCGGCGCAATCAGCGGGCCGAAACGCGTGTCCTCCGCGGCGGTATCGTCGGCTAGCGAGCGGGAGCGCACTCCCTTCACCGCGTCGAGACCGGATGCCCCGACCCGGTAGGTCAGCTGGCCCTTGTTGTCGAGCACCCAGTCGAACAGGTAATCGTAGTTGCCGATGGTGGCGACGAAACGAACGATCAGTTCGACGTTGGGCCTGCCGTTGAGGTCCTCCGTAAACAGGTCGTAATGGCGCCAGGTGCCGTCACCGGTTGCGCGCTCGAACAGGCAGATCCGCCGGTCGAGTATGTCGGCGCCGCCCGCGGTATTGGCCATCACGGGCGACAGGTAAACGGCATCGGCAGGACAGTCGACGCCAGCGAGCAGGGGGCTGTGCGTCGTGCCTATGCCGTAGTCGCCTTCGTCCATGTAGGTTCGGTAGTACCAGCCCTCGGTTGTATCCTGGTAGGGCACGAAAATTTCCGAAACGTTACCCTGGTACAGGATGCGACGCGGCTTGCCGTGATCCACGTAACTGGCCAGGGACAGGACGAGTCCGGCGCGCATGTCCCAGCGCAGGTGGAAGCGCCATTTCTGCCAGGCCACCTGCCAGCCGTCGACCCGGATGTTCGTGCCTTCCGGCGCACTGATCAGCACGGGCTTCATGGCCCGCAGGCTGTCCTGGGCGCCGGGCGCGAGCGACCAGGTATCCTGCGGCACCGGCAGGACGCCCTGGTCGATGACGCGCAGCACCTCGCGTGCCTCGAGGTCCACGATCGCCAGCAGCCCTTCGATCGGGGCCGCGAAAATGTTGTCGGGATTGTTCGTCAGGTCGAAACAGTTGAGCTTCACGATGCGCCGGGTGCGTTCGAATTCCTCGCCGTAGTTGCCGCCGGTCAGTGGCGCGCAAAAGAGGGCCTCGAAGTCGGTGATCCCGCGCTTCGCGAGCGCCGCCTGCATGTCGGGGTTTTCCAGGCCAATGGAGATCGAGTCGATCACCTCGGGAAACGAGATCGGCGGCTGGCCCGGCCCGGGCACGACCTCCGTGGCAACGATAGCGCCCGCGACGAGATCGACCAGGAATTCGCGGTTGACGCGGTCCTTGCGGACTACCGCGCGCGCGACTCGGCCGACGGGCTCGCCGGCAGTCCAGTCGAGGACGACGGCCTTCGACGGCGGTTCGAGCGTCAACGAAAGTATCGGCGTCGAGTCATCGACGTGCCCGCCGGCCCGCAGCAGCGCGGCCGTCCGCATGATCTCGTCTGCATCGAGTGCGTCCAGCGGGTGCTCCGCTGTCCACGCGGTTTGCTGCAGGGCCGAAGCCGTGAGTACGAGGAGCGCCCTGCGCAGGAAGACTGCGAGGCGACCGGGCATGCCGGCATAGCGACTTGCGATCATGGGTGCCCCCCCGTGGCCCCAATCGTTGCGCCGGATTGTAGCGACCTCGCCTTCGGGCGGCTAGGACCCCTCCAGCTTCAGGTGCATGCCCGCGGCTTCCGGATCGCATTGTTCGTAGGGCGTCAGCTCGTAGTCGGGTACGAGGCGCTTCAGGTGAGTGCGTGAATAGGGTCCGGTAAGGAAGACCGGGTCCGTGACGGTGTAGGTGATTTCGAGTACGTGACCGTCCTCCAGCAGCCGGTACTGTTCCACCAGGTGCTTCTGCTCGCTGGAGTCGAGGCCCTGGCCGATGCCCCAGGGCGTTGGCAGGAAGCCCCTCGTGTCGACGATCAGCACGTCGCCGTCGATGCGTCCGATGGAATGGCCGAGCACCGAGGGTTCGAGTTCGTCCGGATGTGCCTGCACGTTCATGTGTATCGTTCGCGTGATGCCCGGAAACTCGAAGAATATCCGGTAGTCATCGCCCTCGCGCGCGATCTCGATGGCGTAGGGCGTGCCGATCAGCGACGGCAGGCCGGCGGACTCGCAGCGAAACCAGGGCTCGTCCGCCGGGTCGTAGCGGCCGACGACTTCCCGGCCGCGCGCGGTCAGCGGATAGTCGGGCAAACCCTCGCCGAGCAGCACGGCCTGCTGCGAGACTTCCTCGTCCCACTTGCCGGAGAAATCCATCGAACCGGGCTGCGCCTTGCCCGCTTCCTTCGCGTTGCGCGAATAGGCGAAGACGTCCGCGAACGCATAGCGATGCCCGTCGCCGGTCGTCATGCTGTTGAAGAACACGTAACGGTTGGCGGCGTCGCGATCCGGGTTGCCGATGACGGTCACGGTATCGCCGACCGATATCGAGTCGCGCTCCAGTCCCATCTGCTTCAGGTTCGGGATGGAGCCGAGTTCCACGGCCCATTCTTCGCTCTCACCGGTGGCGTTGCGGACCTCGAGCCACAGGAAGCCGTGCGGATTGCGGTACTGCCAGCGGGTCACGGTACCGGTGATCTCGACCTTTTTGTCGAGGTCGAAATTCGCGCGCGAGTGATGGGCAGCGGCAGGCAATGCCGATGCCGCGAGCGCCAGGCAGACGAGCGTTGTCCATATCCGTTTCATTCGGTGAGCCTCACTCGATCAGGCGGCGCTCGGAGCGCTCGAAGTACATGTCCAGCTTGCCCTCATCGTACATCTGCCGGTAGAAGGAGTCGGGGTCGCATTCGTAGGGCAGGATCACGGTCGCCGGGTCGCGCACCCACTCGCGCCGGCGGACGGGCGGGACCCGGTAGTTCTCCGGGTCGAGCAGGGTGATGACCGCCGACAGGCGCCGGCCATCGTCGCTCAGGCTGTAGCGCTCGTGCATGCGGGCGCCATCCGAAACCGGCTCGCCGCGGAAGTCGCGCACGTTCGCTTCCAGCAGCTCAGTCTCGACGACCAGTGCGCTGCCGTCCCAGTAGCCGGTGGAATAGCCCATCGGCGACGTCGGGTAATACTCCGGCGGCTCGCGCCCGTCCAGGAATATGCGCCTAACCTCGCTCTCCACCTCGTAGATGAACGTCAGCCGGCCGTCATCGGCGAGTATTTCGAACGGGTAGGCGCCCCAGGCGACCATCGCCACGATGCCCGGCGACACGCAGCGCACGTTCGGCTGGTCGTAGTGCATCAGGTAGCCCTCGAACCATGCCTGCGCCTTGTCCGTCAGGTCCATCGTGTACTTGCGGAAGTCGACTCCCGGCGCGGGCGTCCAGATGCCGGAGACATCCACCGGGCGCGGCGGCTCCGGCGCCCGATCCGGCAGCTTCCGCACGCCGGTCCACTGGCCGCCAGGTTCGGGGTCTTCGGTCGCTCCCTCGATGGTGAAGGTCCCGGACAGCTTTCCGTCCGCGTAGCGCCCCGACAGGCGCCGGTAGAACACGAAGCCGGCGAGGTCGCGGCTGTCGATACGAACGTCGAGGTTGTCGCCGTCCACCCGAACCTCAGCCGGGCCGCCTTCGACGTGGGCCACCCAGGTATCTCCCTGCCGGCCGAGCGTCAGCTGGCCGACCAGGCGCGGTCCCTTGCCGGTCAGCTCCAGCATCCAATCGCCGACCAGAGCGTCGTTCGCGGCACCCGCCAGCGGAAACAGGGCCAGGGAGACGAACAGCCCGCGGCGCGACAGTCGAGTTCGCATGCCCGGCCGCCTCAGTAATCGACTTTGCCGAGCCTGGTGCCGTCGGCCAGCTCGACCCAGATGATGGACAGCAGGTGCGGATTCTCGCGCCCCTTGTGTCCCATGATCGTGACCTTGTCGCCGACCTTGATCGTATCCCTGGTCCAGCCGCGACGCACGAGCAGGGACGGGCTCGTGCCGCGCGTATCCCAGCGCTGCGCCTCGCCGTTCTCGGCCTCGACCTCTATGTAATAGCGGACGTGCGGATTACGGAACCAGACTTCGACGACGGTTCCCGAGACGGTTGCCGTTTCCTCGGCGGTGAACTCCGCCGCGAACGAGTGATGTGCATCCGCCTGCGCCTGCAGCAACAGCAGGCAGGCGATGGCGGCCGGCCGACAGGCGCTTGCCATGGTAACGACTCCCGAAGAGATCCGGGGCCGATTATATCCGGAGCCTCGTCGCGCCATCCGTCCTGTTGCGCTATTTGATACCTCGCCCCGGGCGCCGGGCTGGCCCGGCCTATACTGGGTCCGAAACCCGCGGACATGCCGACACCGGGCCGGCACCTGGCCGGAACCGGGAGGGGAGTGAGCCGATGAGCCTGTACCGACATCGCCTGCCGCAGCTTTCGGGCGACCTGTTCCTGGCCGACGCCGGGATCGAAACGGACCTGATGTTCAACCATGGCATCGAAATCCGGGAGTTTGCTGCGCACACGCTGTTGCCCGACGAGTCGGGCCGCCAGGCAATGGCCGACTACTTCCGTGCCTTCCTGTCGCTGGCACGGGATGCCGGGGCGGGCTTCATCCTCGACAGCCAGACCTGGAAGGCCCATCCGCACTGGGCGAGGTCCCTCGGCGCGACCGTCGAGGAACTCCGGGACGCCAACCGCGAGTCGATCGACTTCATCGCGGGGTTGCGCCGGGAATTTGCCAGTAATGCCCGGCCGATCGTACTCGCGGGCATCATCGGGCCGCGAGGCGATGCGTATGCGCCGGAGCTTGCGGTCGCCGCCCGCGAAGCGGAGCGGTATCACGCGACCCAGGTAGGCTGGCTTGCAGAGACCGACGCGGACTTCATCGCCGGCGTTACCTTCACGCAGTCGGACGAGGCGATCGGCCTGGTGCGCGCGGCCCGGGCGGCGGGCATGCCGGTCGTGATTTCATTCACCGTCGAGACCGACGGCTGCCTGCCCTCCGGCCAGGCGCTCGGCGAGGCGATTCGAGCGGTCGACGACGCGACCGATGCCGCGGCGGCATACTTCGGTGTCAATTGCGCACACCCCGATCATTTTTTTCACGTGCTGGAGGATGCCGACTGGGCGCGACGGTTGAGAAGCCTGCGCTGCAACGCGTCACGGCGCAGTCATGCGGAACTCGACCGGAGCGACACGCTGGATGCCGGCAATCCGCGCGAGCTCGGCCGGCAGTACGCCGACATCCTCGACAGGCTGCCATGGGTGAACGTCGTCGGTGGCTGCTGCGGCACGGACCTGCGCCACGTGACCGCGATCGCACGCGCGGCACGGGCTCGATCCTGACCCGCCGGAATGGCGGCGCGGTCGTATAATCGGCGGCTCGTGACCGCGGAGGCCGATTGCCCGTGAAAGTTTCATTGGTCCTGCGCCGGCTGGTCGCCGGCCTTGCCGCGCTTGGCCTGGCCGCCTGCACACCGGGCCCGGCTCCCGCGGGCGGGCCGGGCGGCAGCCAGGGCCGGATACGCGCCGACGTCGAGCAGATGGCGCGCGATTTCCTGGAACACCGGCCCATGCAGCCTTTTGTGCACGACATGCCGCTGACCGGCGCCTATTTCTGGCAAGCCGAGTTCGCCCGATACATGGAGCCCGAGATGGGCAGGGTCGTCGGGTACAAGACCGGCGGCCACGATCCGGGTCCTGGCTTTGCCGTTTTCCCGCCCGGCGGCATTCGCGGCACGATCCTCGAGGGCATGCTGCGGCCGAGCGGCAGCGCCGTGGCCCTGCACGAGACCCGGCGCGGCTTCCTGGAGGCGGACTTCGCGGTCCGTGTCGGCGACGAATCGATCAACGAGGCCGTCACCGACCTCGAGATCCTGGCCGGGCTGGACGCCGTCATCCCGTTCGCCGAGGTCCCCGATCCCTATTACGAGGAAACCGGGCGCACGATCAACGGCACGATAGTCGCCAACATGGGCAGCCGCTTTTCCTTTCTCGGCGAGCCCGTGCCGCTGGCGCCGACCACGGAATCGCTGGAGCGGCTCAACCGTTTCACGTTCGCCGTACACGACGAGCACGGCACCGAGATCGAGCGGGGCTCGATCGCGGGCTGGTTCGAGCCGATTCGCGTCGTTCGCTGGATACGCGACGAACTCCGGCAGTCGGGTACGCGCCTCGAGCCGGGCCAGGTCCTGTCACTCGGCAATATCGGTATCATGCGGCAGCTGCACGAGGGCTCGCCGCGCGGGCCGGCATACCGGAGCGACGCGTTCACGCTGAGCTACTACGGCCTGGGCGATACGCCTGCCAGTGTTACAATTCGCGTCAATCGCGGCGCCGGCGGAACCTGAGTGGCAGGCTGGAGTCATGGGGACGGACTGAAACGGCAATGCGGATGAATGCGAAATCAGGATCGTCCCGCCTGGTGCTGGTGCTCGGACTGGCCGCCCTGCCGGCGCTGGCCCATCATGGGTGGGGCGCCTACACCGAGGATGTCGAACTGACGCTGGTCATCAGCGAGCTGCGCCTGGGGAATCCGCACGATCGCCTGGTCGCCACCGGCAGCGACGGCAAGGCATGGAACCTGCTGCTGGCGCCGCCGGCACGCAACCGCCGCTTCGGATTCGGGCCCGACTCGGTCTCGGTCGGCCTCGAGGTCAGCGTGCTGGGGCGCCGGCATCCGCAACGGCAGGAAATCAAGGTTCATTGCCTGTTCGTCGCTGGCGAGAAACTCTATGCGTATCGCTACGATGACGGGCGCAGCAGCCTGGGGCGCGAGGGCCAAGACGAACGCTGCTGAGCGGGCCGGCCGCGGCCCGGCCCCGCATTTCGGCGCGCCAGCCGAATGTGTATGATGGCGCCGCCCGCGTCCGGGCACATGCGGTCCGCAGGAGAATTCGATGGGTTTCCGTACCAAGCAGATTCACGCCGGCGTTACGCCGGATCCGACTACCGGCGCCATCCTGACCCCGATCTACCAGTCGACGACCTTCGTCCAGGAGTCTGTCGATTCCTATCTTGCCAAGGGCTTCTCGTACTCCCGGAGCGGCAACCCGACGGTACGCGCGCTCGAGAAGAAGCTGACCGTGCTGGAGGGTGGCGCGGACACGACGTGCTACGGCACCGGCATGTCGGCCGTCAGCTGCACGATGCTCGCCTTCCTGAATGCCGGCGAGCATGCGGTCATTTCGGACGTCGCTTACGGCGGTACTTACCGGCTGTGCACCAAGGTGCTGACCCGTTTCGGCGTGGAATTTTCGTTCGCCGATACCTCGAACCCGGCGGACGTAAAGAAACACGTGCGGAAGAACACGAAACTGTTCCTGACGGAGACGCCGGCCAACCCTACGATGAAGTGCTCGGACATCGCGGCGATTTCGGCGCTGGCGAAGGACGCAGGGGCCGTGCATGTCGTCGACAACACCTTCCTCACGCCTTACTACCAGCGGCCGCTCGAACTCGGCGCGGACCTGTCGCTGCACAGTACGACCAAATATTTCGACGGACACAACGCGACTGTGGGTGGCGCGGTCGTCGCCAGGACCGCGGAACTCGACGAGAAGTTGCGCTTCATCCAGAACAGCACCGGCTCGATCATGTCGCCGATGGTCGCCTGGCTGACACTGCAGGGCACGAAGACGCTGGCCGTGCGCATGGACCAGCAGTCGGCCAGCGCGCTGGCGATCGCCCGATTCCTGGAGCAGCACCCGAAGGTGCTGCAGGTCGCCTACCCGGGCCTCGAGTCCTTCCCGCAGCACGAGCTGTCCAAGCGCCAGGCGAGCGGCTTCGGCGCGATGATGTGGTTCGAGGTCAAAGGCGGGGTCAAGGCCGGCAAGAAGCTGATGGACTCGATCGGGGTCTGGACGCTCGCCGAGAACCTGGGCTCCGTCGAGTCGCTGATCACCCACCCGGTAACGATGACGCATTCGGCGGTCGAGCCGGCCGAGCGCAAGCGCGTGGGTATTACCGACGGGCTGGTGCGCCTGTCGGTCGGACTCGAAGACACGGACGACCTGATCGGCGCGCTCGATCAGGCGCTGGCGGCGGTCTAGCAGGATGTTGAAAAAGGTCGTCCAGACCTTTTTCAACGTCGCGAGTCCGGCGCATGTCCGGACTCGCTCCCGACGGTTCAAGCACTTACGTGCTTGAACCGCGGGCGAGACATCCTTGTCTCGCGCCAGCAGGGTGTTTTTCAACACCCTGCTAGCGATCCGCCTTTCGTCGACGGGCTAGACCTCGATCACGATGCCGACGTCGGGCGCCACGCGTCCGGCGAGCAGTTGCGCGTAAACTCCCGGCAGTTCGCGGAGGCCACTGGTCGTCTCGATGCGCAGCCAGTCGCGGCTGCGTATCGACGCCTCGCGCCAGAAACGGTAGGCACGCTGCTGGAACTCCCCCGGGCCCCAGTCCCGGTTCCGCTTCTCGATGTGCCCCGGCGCGAAGAACATCGCGCTGCGCTCGCGCCTGAAGTGCGGGCCCATCTGGTTGTCCGCGTAATGGGTAACGCCCACGTTCGACGTGTATCGCATGTTGTCGCCGAGCATTGCATGCAGGTCCGACAGGACCCGGCCGTTGCCGGACATGTCGACGATGACCGTAGGCAGGCTGGCATCGATGCTGCCCAGCGCGTCGTAGGTCGCGACGGAGTCGTACAGGCCGAGCGTCCGGACACGTTCCAGGTTGCCGGACGAGGTAAGGCCGACGCAGGCAACCGGGCCTTCGTGCATGTCGAACGCGTATGCGAGGCCGATGGCCGTCTTGGATGAGGCGCTGACTACGATCACCTGCTCGGCGCCGAAGTAGCCGTTGTCGTCGAGGAAGTCGTAGAGGCAGAACGAGGTGGCGTACAGCGGGAACAGGAGCATGCGCTCGTCGTCCATCGCGGGCTCGTAGTGCGCTTCCCCTGCGGTTCGCGCGTAGGAGTTGTAGACCAGCGGCAGAGACGCCCGGTGTGCACTGCTGTCGACGAGGCGGTCTGGCCGAATCTTGCCGGCCTGCATCACGCATTGCTTGCCCATCGGGAAATACCCGTACAGCCGCTCCCCGACCTCGATCTCCGGGTGATTCGACGCGATGACCTTCGCGAAGCCCCAGACCGGAATGACACCCCAGCCGGCATCGGCAGGGAAGAACTTCCAGTACCCGATCCGCTCGCCGACCACGCCGTAGGTGATGTTGTTCGCGGTCAAAGCGAAGCGGTCGATCTCTACGAGCAGCTCGCCGTCGCCGGGCGATGGTAGATCAGTCTCGCTGATGCGAGCCGTCGCCAGGTCGTCCTTGCGCACTTCGAATCTCAGGGCCTTCATCGCGCATCCGCCGTCTACCTTTGCGTAGCAGCGTAGCACAGGCTGGTTCCAGCAATGGCCGGGCCGGCTACGTTGGGGAAATCCGCTGGAACCGGGCAGGGATCTGCAATACCTTAGGCAGGCTGCCGGTCGCCTGAAGCGTGCGGCAAGGGCCTGGAGACTCACAATGAGCTTTGAACTGAGCCCGTCGCTCGACGCGGCCGACTACCGGCGCAGTTTCGGCGAGCGGGGCTACGCCCACGTCAGGGGTGTGCTGACCGAATCCGCGGCGGCGGAGATCCACGCTGCCCTCGTCGAGGACACCTCATACAACTATGCTTTCAACGACGGCAGCAAGCACATCGACCTGTCGACTGCCCAGGTGAAGTCGATGACCCAGGAGCAGATCGCGCGGCTGCAGCAGGCAATCTATGCGCAGGCGCAGAAGGGTTTCCAGTACTGTTACAACAACTACCCGATCCATGACGTCTACAAGGCGGGCAAGAACAAGGGCCACCTGCTGCACCGGTTCTACGAGTGGATCAATGGGGAGGAATTCCTTGCGTTCTGCCGCGAGTTGACCGGCTTCGACGACATCAGTTTCGCCGACGCGCAGGCGACCCGCTACCGGCCCGGGCACTTCCTGACCTGTCACGACGACAGTCTCGAGGGCAAGAACCGGCGTGCGGCCTACATCTTCAACTTCACGCCGCAGTGGCTGCCCGACTGGGGCGGTTACCTGCAGTTGCTCGACGACGACCACGTGCGGCACGGCTTCCGGCCGGTATTCAACGCCCTGAACGTCATAGCGGTGCCGCAGAAGCACAATGTGAGCCTGGTGACCCCGTTCGCCGGCGGCGACCGGCTGTCGGTCAGCGGCTGGCTGCGCTTCGGGCCGCCGGGCGGCTAGCCGGCGCCCTGCCGCCTCGGCGGATTTTTGCGCAATAATTAACATTCGGGACGAATGTCCGGTCGCCACCATGCATTTGTTGTGTGGTTGCAACAACATAAGTTACCGATTTTGTTTGGCTTGCAGTTCCCCCTTAAATAGCATGATGTTGCGGATTTACCGCAGGGTGGTTTTTTCGCCAAAAGTACTTCCAATGGTCGCCCGACTGACTATACTGCGGCGACATGGCCCGAAGTGGCAGGGGATTCCAGACGGGCCACAGCGAATGCGAACGAAACAGGGCACCCGCCCGAACCGGATGGAAATCCGGCAAAAACGTTGCTTATTCTTCAGAGGGACACAATGCAGACTAACCTCAAATTGAGGCAGGCGATTAAGCTTGCCCTTCTGACTGGTGCGTCCACGGCCGGCGTCGGAGCG
The DNA here is from genome assembly GCA_029884165.1 of Gammaproteobacteria bacterium. Classification (GTDB taxonomy): domain Bacteria; phylum Pseudomonadota; class Gammaproteobacteria; order Steroidobacterales; family Woeseiaceae; genus JAOUIH01. The sequence goes on from JAOUIH010000015.1 coordinate 43,762, forward strand.
ATATCGCTCGCACACGCCCAGGGCGCTCCCGCCGCTGACCAGATCGAAGAGATCACGGTCACCGGCTCGCGCATAGTGCGCAAGGACTTCGAAACCTCGAGTCCGGTAATGACGCTGGATGCGAAGTCGATCATCGACTCCGGCACGCCGCAGATCGAGCAGGTGCTCAATGAACTGCCGCAGCTGGTGCCGACGATCACGACGACGTCGAACAACCCGTCGAACGGCGGCCAGGCGAATATCGACCTGCGCGGCCTCGGTACGGGTCGCACGCTGGTGCTGGTCGACGGCGGGCGCGTGCAGCCGTCCACCGTCAGCGGCACGATCGACCTGAACACGATCCCGGCCGGCCTCATCGAGAGCGTCGAGATCGTGACCGGCGGCGGTTCGGCCGTGTACGGTTCGGACGCGATCGCGGGCGTCGTCAACATCAAGATGAAGCGCAACTTCGAGGGCGTGCAGCTCTCGGCGCTGACGTCGACGACGGCGGAAGGCGACGGCGTGACCAACGGTATCAACCTGCTGATGGGCGGCAACTTCGAGGGCGGCCGCGGTAACGCCGTCCTGTACATGAGCTGGGACGATCGCGAGTCGGTCTTCGCCGGCGACCGCGCGTTCTCGATCGCGGCGCTCGGCCCGACCCTCCAGCCGCTGGGATCGACGACGACGCCTGAAGGCTACTACGTTGCGTCCGGCAACAACCCGGCGACGCAGGCCGCCTATGACTCCGTCTTCGGAGCCGGGGCTGTGCCGAACTCGAGCTGGGTCGGCTTCAACGCCGACGGTTCGGTGTTCTCGCGTACCGGCACGGTCGGCTACACCGGCGACACCTCGGATCCGGGCTTCAACCCGGCGGACTACACCTACAACTACTCGCCGGTGAACTACCTGCAGCTGCCGCTGGAGCGTCGCCAGGTCGCGGCCTACCTGACCTACGGCATGAGCGAGAGCGTCGAGCTGTATGGCCGGATGACCTACACGCAGTACGAGGCATCGCAGGAACTGGCGGCGACGCCGGTGTCCTCGGGCGTCGGTTCGACGATGCTGCCGACTAACCCGTTCATACCGGCCGATCTCGCGACGATCCTGGCATCGCGCACGAACCCGGCCTCGTCCTTCACGTTCGCAAAGCGCACGCTCGAAGTCGGCTCGCGTAACGGCACCAACAACTACGACGTGTTCCAGACTTCGCTCGGAGCCCGGGGAGAGTTCGACCTCGGCGAATACGAATGGAACTGGGACGCGATGTGGGGCTATGGCCGCACGCAGCGCAGCGAAGTGCAGACGGGCAACGTGTCGCGTTCGCGGCTCGCGACGGGCTACAGCGCGACGGCGGCCAACCCGGATCCGCTGGGCTGCGGCGGGTTGGACCCGTTCGGCCGCGGCGCCATGTCCGCCGAGTGTGCGGCAGCGATCGCGATCCGTGCGCAGAACACGACGATCCTCGAGAACGACTACGCGATGGCAACCGTCACCGGCGGCCTGTTCGAGCTGCCGGCCGGCACCGTGCAGACGGCGCTCGGCCTGGAATACCGCAAGAGCAAGGCGGAGTTCCGCCCGGACGAGTTCCTCGCGAGCGGCGACGTCGTCGGCTTCAACGCGCAGCAGCCTGTCGCCGGCTCGATCGACGTGACGGAAGGCTTCGTCGAGTTCGTCGTGCCGCTGCTGCAGGACGCGCCGGGTGCCCAGTACCTGGGTCTCGACGCCGCGTATCGCCGTTCGGACTACAACCTCGCCGGTGGCGTCAACACCTACATGGCGGGCCTGGAGTACGAGCCGGTAGATAGCGTGAAACTTCGTGCGTCCTACAACCGCGCAATCGCGGCGCCGAACGTCAACCAGCTGTTCCGGCCGCAGTCCGAGAGCTTCCCGGCCTACACGGATCCGTGCTGGAACGGCAGCGCTCAGCGGTCGGGCGCCGACGCGGCCCAGGTCAACGCGCTTTGCGCTGCCCAGGGCGCGCCGACGAACTTCCCGCAGGGCAACTCGCAGGTGCGGGCGCTGCTCGGCGGCAACCCGGACCTCGACCCCGAGTCGGCGGATACCTACACCGTCGGCGTCGTCTGGACACCGGAGTTCGGCGACAACGGTCTGCGCCTCGCTCTCGACTACTTCAAGTACGAGATCGAGGACCGGATCGGTGGCGTCGGGGCGGCGTCCATCGTGTCGCGCTGCTTCAACGACCAGGGCGCGAACCCGAGCTACGATGCGAACAACATCTGGTGCGGGTTCTTTACGCGTGATGCGAACGGCATTGCGACCGACGTCCAGTCCATCGACCAGAACCTCGGCAAGATGAACCTGGACGGCATCGATGTTCAGGCCGACTACGCCACGGACGTCGGACCGGGAACGCTGGGTGTCAACCTGGCGCTGACCTACCTGATGAGCTGGCAGCAGCAGGAAGACCCTGCGGCTCCGCTGACGAATCAGGAAGGCACGATCGGCATCCTGGTGGCGGAGACCTTCCCCGAAATCAAGGCCCGGCTGACGCTGGGTTACGAGATGGACAAGTGGGAAGTTCGCTGGACGATGAACTATATCGACGGCATGGATGTCGTGAACAGCGATGCCGGCCGCACCGCGGTCGTCAACGGCATCGTTCCGACGGTGGACAGCTACACTTACCACCGCCTGACCGGTACCTGGATGCCGACGGACAAGCTGTCGCTGACGCTCGGTATCGCCAACATGTTCGACAAGGAGCCGCCGATCTACACGAGCGATTCGCGTGCGGGAATCCAGGCGAACACCGATCCGTCGACCTACGACGTACTGGGCCGCAGGTACTTCCTGACGGGCACCTATTCGTTCTGATCGACTGTTCGGCAACGGAAGTAACCCCGCAAGGGGTCAGGGCTGCCGCCCCGCGAGGGGCGGCAGTTTTTTTTGTCTGCTGGCAGCCTGTCGGACTCAGGGCACCGTCGCGATTCCTATCCGCCGCAGGAGATGACCCTGGGTCGGACAGGCTGCTAGAGTATGGCGCGTGAACAAGACGCCCCTGTCGACTTTCGCCCTGTTCGCCACGCCCATGGCGACCCGCACGCTCGAGGGCGCGGACGGCCTGAACCGCGAGCTCGAGGAACTGCTGCTGGCGCGGGAGACGGACCAGTACCGCAATCCCTACCCGACCCACATGGAGCAGCAGGAAGTGTTCGAAAGCAATTTCGACATGTTCCGCTGGCCGGAGCCCTGCATACAGACGCTCCGGGCCTTCATGATGGAGTCGATCGCGGAGCTGGTCGCGGAGCTCAGCGGCTACACATCAGAGGAAATGGCCGGGCTGCAGATCCACAACCACACCTGGTTTCACGTGACGCGGCACGCCGGCTCGTTCGTGTCCCACAACCACCCGATGGCGTCCTGGTCGGCCGTGTACTGCGTGCGGCCCGGTGAGCAGGCCCCGGAGCGCCGCGACAGCGGCGTGCTGCGCTTCATGGATCCGCGGCCGGGCTGCAATATGTTCATGGACCCGGCCAACGTCAAGGTCCGGATGCCGTTCAACTTCGGCCATTACTCGATGCGCCTGGCGCCGGGACAGCTCGTGATCTTCCCGTCCTACGCGATGCACGAGGTCGCGCCCTTCATGGGCAGGGACTGCCGCATCACCGTGGCCACCAACTGCTGGTTCACGTCGCGCGCGAAGCGCTGAGGGTCCAGCCGAGGAGCTCTCTGCCGGCCCGGCGCAGCTCGGCCGGTGCAGAGGGCAGCAGTCCGACGGCACGTGCCGTCTCGCAGAATCGATCCAGGTCCGTCGCGTCCTGGGCCGCTTTCCGGATAGCCTCCAGGCGGGCGCGATGCGCCGCCATCTCGTCCTCGAGGATGCGCAGGCTCTCCATCGCGGCGGCGGGACCGTTGGTGCCGACGCCGTTCAGGATGCGCGCAACCTGCAGCGCGATCGCCTGGGCGAAAGCCGCCTGCGGGTTCTCCCCGGCGAATTGCCCGACCTTGCCGATCAGCGCTTCGATCTCGGCGCGCAGTCGCTTCGACTCGGGTTCCTGCAGGCGCTTCGCGAGATCCTGCGGGTTGCGAGCGTAGCCGAGCCGCTTGAGGAGACGGCGGCTCGGCACGACGAGGGCAGCCTCGTCGCGCAGGAAGTCGAACGCGCGAATCTCGGCGCGGGTCGTGGCCAGCGCCTCGGAGTCCTTGTGGTGCAGGATGAAGCCCGCCCTGCCTCCCGGCTTCAATATCCGCGCGATCTCCGCGAGCGTGTCCGCGACGCGGCTGTATTCCACCGCGTACTGGCTCGACACCGCGTCGAAACGCGCGTCCGGATATCCCGTCTGTTCGCAGGCCGTCCGGCTCGAGAAGACGACCTGGCTGGCATCGATGCCGTGCTGCCGGGCCGCCTCGGCGGGATGGATTTCGGCCGCGTCGATGCCTTCCACATGAAACGTCCGGTCCGACTGGCGCGCGGCGTCGCAGGCCAGGAACGCGACGGCGCCGTTGCCGGTGCCGATGTCGAGGACCCGGGCACCGTCGGGCAGGTCGCCGAAGAAGCCCAGCCAGAACTCCCGAATCTCGTCGTCGTAATTGCCGCTGAACGCGCAGGGGCAGGAATGCAGCGTCCGGCTCGCCCAGTAGCGGCTCCAGGCGTCGCCCGCCGCGAGGGCGGTCTCTTTCGAACTGCGTTTCGTCATCGCGTGGCGCGTGCCCCCGGATTCAGTGTTCGACGAAGATGAGCTCGTCGGTGGGGAAGCCGAGCCGAGTAGCCTGGCTGACGAGCCGGTCCAGCGTGGCCTGGTCGAGACCGGGGGAACGGGCGAGTATCCACAGGTAGGAGCGGTCCGGGCCGGCCACCATCGCATACCGGTAGCCGTCGCGGTCGAGCTCGACGATGTTGTAAGCGCCGTAAAAGGGGCCGAAGAACGAGACCTTGAGGCGGCCGATATCGGCCGCGTCGATGAAGTAGGCCTTGCCCTCGGCTTCGTCCCACCCGCCCTCGGCGGCATCGAAGCCGCGATTGACGACTCGCACGCCGCCGTCCTCACGCAGGCTGTACTCCGCGGTGACCCTCGATAGTCCGCGCTCGAAACTGTGGTCGAGGCGTGCGACCTCGTACCAGGTGCCGAGGTAGCGGTCGAGCTCGAAACCCCCGACGACGTCGACTCCGTCGGGGATGCCGGTGCAGGCGCCCAGCAGGAGCGCGACCGGCACGCCGAGCCTGGCCGCCACCGAAGGACGCTTCGTGTACTTGATCATCAGGGTCTCCGCGCGCGGCGTAGGCCGCGACGCCGGCTTATGTTACCGGGAATTCGCCGGTGCTGAGAACAGCCGGCGCAGCGGCGAAACCGGGCGCTAGGTAATTTTGCTGATTTCCGCCGGCTCAGATGAGAGTAGCCTCGCAACACAGGTCCCCTCGGGTGTCGCCCATGCTGATCGACAGGCTCCATCGTAATTCGGGCCCCGCAGCGGAGCTCATGCCGCAACGACACCTGCGCTCGCTGCTCGGAGAGAGGTCGTGGGCGTCCTTCCTCGTCTGGGCGATCGCAATTGCCGGCATCGCGCTGCCCTGGTGCATCGGGACAGGCGTCAAACTGTACCTGGACGCGCAGGGCAAGCCGACCTGGGACTGGCTCTATTTTCTCCATCCCGGCACGCTGCTCGCCGAGATCTGGGCTACCGCCTGGCTCGCGGCGCCGAGCCTCCTGCTCGCGCTGTTCGCGGCCCTCATGTTCTGCGGGCGCATCGAGATACTGCGCCGCTTCGATCGAATCGAGATGACGCTGGTCGTGCTGCCGTCGGCGACCTGGGGCGGCTACGCCAGTGCCCTGGTATTCATCGAGATGTTCCGGGTATTCCACCCGGTCGCCTTCCTGCTGCCGTTCTTCTATACGGTTCTGTACGCAGGCTATTACCTGCTGGGCCTGCTGGTCGGGCTGGCGCTCGCGGCCGTCGTGCACACGCTGAGGCAGGCACTCGTCGATTGAGCCGATCCCCGCGGCTGGCGCGCCAAGTGGGTATGGCGCACACTGCACCGGTCAATTTCGAGGGTATGGAATGCAAGCAGCGTCGTGGGGGCTCGGTCCGCGGCTGTTACTGGCCCCGGTCCCGGCCGTCGTCGGCTACGCCGCCTGGTCCCCGCTCAATGCGCGGTTCCTGTTCGAGGACGACTGGTACGTCTATTTCTGGTACCCGCCGGTGATGGACGTGCTGTTCGGGCTGCTGGTCCTCGCGCCTTTCGTGGTGGGACCGCGGCCCTGGCCTCGAGTCCTGGCCCTCGTCGTCGTCAGCATTGTCGCACACGCATTTGCGGTCGCGGCGGTCGTCCACAGCCAGTGGCTGCCGGTGCCGGCCTGGGATCTGCGCTTTCTCGCGGTCCTGCCGATAGCGATACTCGTCACGCTCGTCCTGGTCCAGGTGACATTGCGGATCGCCCGTGTTGCGCCGGTCCCGGGTAGCTGGCGCCATGCACCGGTGGCCGGCACGGTCGCCGGCGTCTTCTTCGTGATTACAATGGAGACCGACAGCGCGGCGACGAGTTGGCTCTACGAGCACGGCCTGCCGTGGATGCTCTGGCATGTTGCATCTTGTATCGCGATCTATTCGAGCCGTGGCACGGGGCCGTGGCCAATGAAGGAGGCACCGAGATGAAACGGAGACTACTGGCCCTCTGCCTGCTGGTTGCCGCGGGCACGACGGCCGCGGATGACGCGGCAGATGCCGCCGCCGCGCTGCACGGATACTTCGAAGCGTTCAACGCCAGGCAGATCGACCGGATAGCGACCGAGATCTACTCTACGCCGGTCCACGTCGGGGGCGGAGCGACACACCGCGTGCTGGCTGATGCGGATGCGGCCGCCGCCAACCTGGCGGACCTGTATGCCGCGATCGATGCCCAGGCCTGGCGGGAGTCGAGAATCTTGGACCTCGTCGTCTGCATCGCGTCGCGCACGCTCGCCCTGGTCGACACCCGCTACTCGCGGATAGACGCGGACGGCAACCCGATACCGCCGGCAGTCCGGACCAACCTGTATGTTCTGCAGAAGCTGGAGGGTGCCTGGCGCATCGTCGCGTTCTATGCACACGACGAAACTCAGCGGCCGGGTTGCCCGGCCGCCGGTATCGCCGGCTAGCAGGGTGTTGAAAAAATCCTGCTAGAAGTTGGCGCTCAGCATGACCCAGAACTTCGTCGTATCCGGGTAGGGCGCCGCGTCCGACGAGAAGAACGCGGCCTTCAGCAGCAGGCTGTAGCGATCGTTCAGCTTGCGGCTGCCGGCCAGGTCGATTTCCGTGCCGAAGTCGCCGCTACCGGACTCCGCCGAGAAGTCGTGGTAGATCGCCTGTAGCTGCCACTTCGCAACCGAGTACTTGACGTTGACGAACAGGTCGTCGATGCCCGCAGCGGGCGTGGCGAGAAACAGGTCGGCCCAGCCCTGGAACGCGTGCAGCGTCGCAAGCGGTGTCCGGAAGGCGCTGCCCGGCTGGTTCGCGTCGCCGCCCAGGGATTCGAAGTCGATCCCGAGCGAGAGGCCGTTCTTCATTGCCCAGCTTGCGCCGAGATGCAGGTATTGGGCGTCATAGCTGACCGGTGCGTTGCCTGCATCCGACTGGCTGGCGAACTCGGCCTGCAAGCCGAGACTGCCATCGCCGACGGCCAGCTTGCCATCGAGTCTCGCACCGTACGTCGACGTCGAGTTTGCCGGCGCATCCTCGTTGTCGATGTAGTAGATATACGGCGTAACAGACCAGTCGTCGTTGAGCCCGATCTTGGCGTTCAGGAGGTGGGCGTCGACGTCCTGGCTGCCCGCGGATGAGCGCTCGCCGAGGATCCGGCGCACCTGGCTGACGTAGCTGTAGAAGAACTTGGTGTTGGCCCAGCCATTGTAGCTGACGCTCGCGCCGTCGAAAGTCTGTTCGTTCTGGCGCCAGGCTACACCGCCGACGAAGCGCTGGTTGTCGAGCACGATGCGCTGCCGCCCCAATCGAAGTAGCAGGTCCGGTGCGGCCGCGTAGTCGACGTAAACCTGGTTCAGGTCGGGCCCTTTCGGGTCGAGAACCGCCGGATACTGGTCGCGGTCATCGCTCGAGTCGACGCCATTGTTAAAATCGTTGACCAGTACCTCGCCGATGTAGTCGAACTCGACGAAGCCCGACCAGTTGGCCCAGGTTCCCGTCTTGTAGTTCAGGCGCATCAACAGCGTGGACGCGTTGGCATTTTCGCTGAAGTTGTCCTGATCGACGTATTCGTAGCGATAGCGAAAGTCGAGGCCGGCGTCGCCTGACATCAGCGCATCCGCAAGACTCGTTGCACTCTCCTGGGCTGAAGCGGTCAGCGCCAGAGCGCTGACCGCGGATGCCATTACGGCGACCCGGCATGTGCGTGTCGTTTTCATTTGCATGTCTCCCTGCCGGATCGCATCCCTAGTAGATGTCATTGACCGTGTTGTTGATGTTGAACTTCCCGGTCGGTGTGATGATCTCCGGTCCCTTGATGACGTGCTTCAGCGTCCGGGTCTTGTCGTCGACGATCACGATGGCCGACTCCTGCTCCTTGCCGCTCCAGACGGAGAACCAGACCTCGTCGCCCGCCATGTTGTACTCGGGCTGGACGACCCGTTTCGGGCCCTCGCCGAGGTCGGCCCACTCGGCGATCGGCAGCTTGACGAACCCTGCGTCGAGATCGTTGATGTCGAATACGGCGATGTACTGGCTGACGTTCTCGTCGGGATTCAGCGGTGCGTCGACCCAGAGATTCGTCGAGTTCGGATGCGACTTGACGAACAGCGAGCCGCCGCCCATGCCCTGCAGCACGCGAACGACCTTCCACGCATGGTCACGGTGACCTTCCGGATCGGTGCCCAGGAAAGTGATGTTCGCGTTACCGAGCGCGCTGGTTACCCAGACCGGGCCGTACTCCGGATCGTCGATGTTCGCGCCTCGTCCCGGGTGCGGGATCTTTTCGACGTCGACCAGCGCCTCGAGATCGCGGTCACGCGAGTCGACGATCGCGATCTTGTCGGACTGGTTGGCCGCGGTCAGGAAGTAACGGTGAGTCCGGTCCCAGCCGCCGTCGTGCAGGAACTTCGCGGCGCCGATATCGGTGACGCTGAGGTTGTTCACGTCTTCGTAGTTGACCAGCAGGATATGCCCGGTTTCCTTGACGTTGACGATGAACTCCGGATGTTCGTGCGATGCGACGATGGCGGCTACGCGCGGTTCCGGATGGTATTCCTGCGTGTCGACGGTCATGCCGCGCGTCGAAACGATCTTGATCGGCTCCAGCGTGTCGCCGTCCATGACCACGTACTGCGGCGGCCAATAGGAGCCGGCGATCGCGTACTTGTCTTCGAAGCCCTTGTACTTGGACGTTTCGACCGAGCGCGCTTCCAGGCCGACCTTGATTTCCGCGACAATCTTCGGCGGATTCATCCACAGGTCGATCATGTCCACCTTCGCGTCACGGCCAATTGTGAACACGTAGCGGCTCGACGCGGACGAGCGCGAGATATGCACCGCGTAGCCGGTCGGCAGGATGCTGACTACTTCCTTGGTGTCGCCGTCGATGATGGCGACCTGGCCGGCATCGCGCAGCGTGACGGAGAAGAAGTTGTCGATGTTGCGCTGGTGCTGCGGTTGTTTCGGCCGGTCGGCCGGGCGGACCAGGAGCTTCCATGAGGCCCGCATTTCCGGCATGCCGAATTCCGGCGGCGCCGGCGGTTCCTGCTGCAGGAAGCGCGCCATGATATCGATCTGTTCCGGCGTCAGTTCGCCGGAGCTGCCCCAGTTGGGCATGCCGGCAGGCGAGCCGTAGGTTATCAGCGCCTTCAGGTAGTCAGTGCCTTTCTCCCGGGTGATGTCGGGCGTCAGCGGCTTGCCGGTCGCGCCCTTGCGGAGTACGCCGTGGCAGCCGGCGCAGCGCTCGAAGTAGAGCTGAGTTGCGGCCTGTTGTTCCGCCTCTGTCAGGGACGGTCCCTCGCGGCTCAGCATCTGCCGGGCCTCTTCGGGCGAGATCGTCAGGGGCGCGCCACTGTAACGAATTTCCGCCTCGCTCGTGCCGGTATGTGGTTGCCCGGTGGCCCGGTCGGTCTGACCGAGTTCCTCGCGCAGGGCTGCGACTTCCTCGACACTCACGGCGGCGCCGGAATTGCCCCATGACGACAGCACGTAACTCAGCGCGGCGGCGAGGTCCGCGTCGCTCAGGTAGCCCATGCTGGGCATCACGCCGTTGTATTGCTGGTTGTTTACGGTGACCGGACCCGACAGGCCGAACAGTGCGACGGCCAGAACTTCCTTGCGGTCGCCCTTCAGGTAGTCCGAGCCGGCCAGCGGAGGAAACGCGCCCGGCAGGCCCTTGCCGTCCGGCTGGTGACACGCGGCGCAGTTGGCGAGATAGACCGACTGGCCCCTGGCCAGTACGTCGCCCATCGCGCCGGCCGCAACTTCGGCCTCGTGCACGGCCGTATCGCCGCCTGCGGCAGGGCTAGTCCCGGATTGTCCGCCGCTATCCGGCGAGCACGCCAGCAGGCTTGCCGCGAGCAGGGCCGCGGCCAGGCTTTCGGTCCGGGTATGGATTGGGAATTTCATGGCTCACTCCTCGAGTGTTTCCGATGGTTCATTACCAGTTAATGTCCAGCCCCACGGTGAGGCTTCTGCCGGGTCTCGACAGGTAGGGGATGACCGGGTCGCCGGGCGATAGCCCGCGTATGTCCGACCAGGTCCAGTATTCGCGATCCAGCAGGTTCAGCAGCCCGGCGCGCAGCATTACTCGATCGCCCAGGCGTTGCGCGAAAAAGAGGTCGAAAACGGCGAAGCCGGGCGGCTCGAACAGTTCGCCCCCGGAGTCGTCGCGGTCGTCCCAGCCGGCTGTCGCGGTGGCGCGCAGCCGGAGATGTCGGCCGCCGTCCGTCGACATCCAGTCGAGTCCGATGACGGCCTGCGCCGGGCCGACCGAGTTCAGCGGCTGGCCCGTGTCGCGATTTTCGCCCTTCGCGAGGTAGAACGAGGCGTCGGTCGCCAGCATGTCCAGGGCGCCGGGCAAGCGCAGCCGCCACCCGCCCTCGATACCCTCGATAACGGCTTCATTCACGTTTCTCGACTGGAACAGGATGCGCCCGCTGACCGGATCCAGGCCCAGGCGAACGCGCGATTCGATGAATTCCTCGTAGTCGGTCCGGAAAGCGCCGACATGAAAGCCGCTTTCGATCCCGTGCCACCTGAGGCCGATGTCGTAGCCGTCCGAGGACTCGGAGCGCAGGTCCGGATTCGGGATCGCGCGGAAATTGAATACCGGGATTTCGAGGCCGATGTTCGCATCCTCGTACGGAGGCGCGCGGAAACCGTGCGCGTACTGTGCGTACACGTCAGTCTTGTCGGACAGCCGGTAGACGATGCCGAGCTTAGGAGACAGGTCGGACTCCCGGACCGAGACGACTTCGGCAAACGGGTAATCCTCCGCGTACATCCGGTCCAGCTCGGGATCCAGTTCGTACGCATCGGCCCGGAGAGCAGCGATGATCGTCCAGTTGCCGACGCTCAACGTGTCTTCGACGTAGGCGCCCCATTCGATCGATCGGCTGATCGGAAAGTCACGCAGGGGGAACGCTTCGCCAAGCAGCACGCTGGTCTGGATGCCATCGTCGATCCCGGTTTCGAGCCCGTCGCGATATTCCTCGGTGCGGCGATTTCGATACTCGAGCCCGAAGCCCAGCCGGTGTTCGATTCTGTCGGTCGACAGGACTTTCTGCAGGTTGATCTCGGCGCCGGCAATGTCCTGCTCGAAGCTGAAATACCGGTCGATCGAGACCGGGCGTGTGGCGAGGCCGCGTTCGTCGAGTGTCGATTGCCCGACACTGGCGGCCTGGTGATAGGCCCTGAATACGCCGTCGTCGATCCAGCCGCCGGGTTCGCCGAAGTGATATTCGGCGCTGACCAGGTCCATGCGATATGCGTCGTCCCCTTCGAGAGCG
>JAOUIH010000084.1 GCA_029884165.1 Gammaproteobacteria bacterium
GATCTGGTAGACACCGTCGGCATCGACATACATCTCGCTGTCGTTGATCTGGGTACGCGTCGCTCGCAGGTCGCTGTAGAAGCCATTGTAGGTCGGCGTATTCATCAGCACCTTCGTGCCGCCCGGCGATACCGCGTTCAACGTGGCGATCAGTCCTGGATGAACACCGTCCGAAATCTGGATGATTCCCGGATCCAGTTCATACCCGTGGCGTTCGCTGCTCCAGGCGGCGATCGCCTCTTTCAGCGAGTCCGTGTTCGACAGGTAGCCCCAGTTCTCGTGACTGCAACGTTCGGCTAGAGCTTCGCCGATGCAGGGCGCGGCCTGGAAGTCCATATCGGCGATGCCCATGCCGACTTCGATGTTTGCCGCGCCGAAACGCTGCATTTGACGGTCCCACTTGATGCTGTCGGTACCGATGCGGCTGTAGGCCTTGTCGAAATTGTACTTGCCGTTGGCCGGCTTGGCGCGCGTCGCATCCGCTGCGATCGCGGGAGCACTCCCCGCGCCTATCGCGCCGGCAAGCGCCGTCATGCCCGCGCCCCTGATGAATGCACGGCGATTGAGACCGATGATTCTTGCCATTCGTTAGACCCCCCCAGGTAATATCGATCATGACTGACCCGGGCGGTCCGGCGCCGGCCTCAGTCCAGGCTTGTGGAAACTGAATTTCGTAATGGGCCCCGGCGCTGGGCCGGAACTGTCCTAGCATAGACTCATCGCGGCAGGGCCGCAAAGCACGTTACGCAGGGCGCAAAGCCCCGTACGCGGCTACCGCCGGCGCTATTCGCCGTCAGTCGCGTGCGGCGATCGTGATGTTGTCCAGCGCGCCGTTCTCGACGCTCAGTTCGGAGTCGCCGGCCGGATACCGGCTCTGCGAAAGAATGTAAGCGAGGATGTCTACATAATCCTTGTCGGGCAACGCGCCGGGATTGCTTTGCGGCATCGATGCGCTCATCACGTTGAACAGCACGCCGAGGGGCTGGCCCTCCCATGCTTTTAACACCGGGCGAAAGTACTTCTTGTCGTGGCAGGCAATGCAGTTCACCTCGTAGAGCGCCTCGCCGTTCTCGGCCTGATCTTTGGTAAATACCCGGTCATTGACCGTAAGCGACTCCGGAATCGCGGCTGACGCCGCACCGAGTCCAAGCACCGTCGTAAGAAGTCGTACTGCGAACCTCATATCAAGCTCTTCCAAAGCATTTCCTGGCCCAGCTCTATGACCGCTGCCGACCACGGTTGTTCAACCGCGGCCGGCAGGATCCCGATCAGTGAGCCTCGTCCTCTTCTTCGTCCTCGTCAGGCAGGGCCATCGCGGTAAGCTTCGGCCCCGTCTGCAGCATTATGTACTGACGACCCTCGTGCATGTACGTCATCATCCCGTAGCTCGATTTGGCCGGTGCGTCGATTCGTGCAAGTTGCTCGCCGGTGGCCTTGTCCACGGCGTACAGGTAGGGCGTGCCCGGGCCGCCGCTGCCGGCATAGACGAGCAAGGTCTTCGTGACCACCATCGGCGCGACCTCGGTGCCAAAGCCGGTGTTCGGGATGTTCTTGCCCTGCAGCGCCGGGTGATTCTTGACTCGGTCGGATGTCTCGCCGACCGGTATCCACCAGAGATGCTCGCCGGTGTTCATGTCGATCGCGGTGATGCGGCTATACGGCGGCTTGAACATGTTCAGGCCGTCGGGTCCCTGGACAGCCCCGTACCCGGGTAGCACGACGTACTGCGCCAGCGTCGTGCCGGTCGGCGCTTCAATCAGCGCATCGCGCTCCGCGCCAGGCGCCGGTATCCGGTAAGAGCAGTGCTTGCGGGACGTAACGTACAGGATGCCCGTCGTCGGATCGGCGGCCGCCGGCCCGTCGATATTTACGCCGCCGATATCACCGGGGCACCAGAGCGCGGCCTTCTTGCCGAGGTCGTTGTCGCGATGCAGCGGCGGGTTGAACAACGGGCCTATCTGGTATTCCTCGAGTATTTCGATCATTCGCTGCCGGAGTTCGGGCGTGAAGTCGATCAGGTCATCGTGCGTCAGTCCCTGGATATCGTATGGGGCTGGCTTCGTCGGGAACGGTTGTGTCTCCGACAGTTTTTCGCCCGGTATCAGCGACGCCGGCACGGGCCGCTCCTCGATCGGCCAGATCGGCTCGCCGGTTTCCCGGTTGAACGTGTAGGCAAACGACTGCTTCGTGACCTGCACGACGATGGGGACCGTCCTGCCATCCATGTTCACGTCGAGCAATACGGGTGCCGTCGGCGTGTCGTAGTTCCAGATGTCGTGATGGACCATCTGGAAGTGCCATACGCGCTTGCCTGTCTTGACGTCGAGCGCAAGCAGCGTTGTGCTGAACAGGTTATCGCCCGGCCTGTGGCCGCCGTAGAAGTCGATGGTCGCACCGTTGGTCGGGACGTATACGATGCCGCGTTCCTGGTCGGCGGACAGCGGCGCCCACGACGAAATGTCGCCCACGATCTTCCAGTTGTCGTTCTCCCAGGTTTCGTGGCCGTACTCGCCCGGTCCGGGAAGAACGTTGAACTTCCACAGGAACTCACCGGTCCTCTTGTCGTAGCCGAGTATGTCGCCAGGGACGTTCTCGATGCGGGACTGGTTATAGCCCTGTTCCGCGGAATTCCCGACGACGACGACGTCTCCAACGACGATGGGCGGCGACGACGACGTGATGTAACCGCGCTCCAGCGAGATGCCGTGATACGGGTCGAACTCGTGGCCGAGATCGGCGAGCAGGTCGACGACGCCGGTCTCGGGAAAACCCTCGATCGGTACCTTCTTGCCGAATCCCTCGAGCGGCTCGCCGGTCTTCGCATCGAGGGCCGTCAGGAAGAAAGCGGGGGAGATGATGTAGATGACTCCGCGGCCGTCGACCTCCCCGTAGGCAATGCCCTTGCCGTAGTCCTTCCGCATCGAGTACTCGTAGCGGAAAGTATTGGGCTCGCGATACGACCAGATGGTCTCGCCGGTCGCCGGATCGATCGCGACGACATGGCGGCGCGGCCCGGCCACCGTGTAGAGGACTCCGTCGATGTAGCTCGGCGTCGAGCGGCCGCTTGCCGCATTGAAGCTGGCCCCGTCCCATACCCAGGCTTCTTCGAGATCCTCGAAATTGGCGGCGTTGATTTGCTCGAGCGGCGAATAACGCGTGTGGTGCGAGTCGCCGCCGAGGAAATGCCACTCGCCGTCTTGCGTTCCCGGGCTCTGCTGGGCAACGGCCAGAGGCGCTGCGGCGCAGCCGGAAAAAAGTACGAGAACCCGGACAACGGCCGGCACTTTACTGTTTACGAACATGGACTTCCCCCGCTGGAGGCACCCACCGCCCGGGGCGCCGATACGCACCCGGCAACGGCCAGGTGCGCCGAGCCGGAAGCATACCCCAATGACGGACGCCGGGAAAACAAGGACCTGATCGGCGTGGGGTCGCTCAGGTCCTTGTATTGATTAGGGTTTGCGAGTTCTTTGCGCGGATCGCAACGCTCAGTTCGCGGCCGGTCCGTTGACCAGCGCGTCCCGTGTCAGCGAGACGACGAGGTCGACCTCGTCGCTGGTCATCAGGAAGCAAGGCGTGTACCTCAGCGACCGCTGCCCGCCATGGATGACGCCCAGCCCGTGTCGGCGCAGGTACTCCTCCGTGCTGTTCGAGCCGTACGCCTTGTAGCGCTCGTGCAGCTCGCAGCTCAGCAGCAGGCCGGTGCCCTGCACCTTGACGATCGCATCGCCCAGTTCGTCCCTGACCTTGCCGAGTTTCTCGACGAATTCGGCGCCCCGGTCGCTGATGTTTCGGCGAACGTCCGGCGTCAGGCTGTCAAGTACTGCAACGGCGACGTCGAGCGCGCGCGGATTGCTGGTCATCGTATTGCCGTAAATGCCGCTGCGGTACAGCTGCGCCGCCCGCTCGGACATCGCAAGCACGGACAGTGGGTACTGGCCAGCGTTCAGGGCTTTCGAATAGGTTTCCATATCCGGAGCCGGCAGATCCTGGAAGCCCGGGTAATCGACGATCGACAGGACGCCGTGCGCGCGCAGCCCCGCCTGTATCGAATCGACCATGAACATCGTGCCGTGCCGTGCAGTCAGTTCGCGGGCGCGCGCATAGAACTCCGGTGTAATGCCCCGCCCCGGGTTTCCTTCGCCCATCACGGGCTCCATGAAAAAGGCTTCGATGAAAAAACCCTCCGAGTCGGCGCGGGCGAAAACGGCTTCGAGACCCTGGGTATCGTTCGGCGCCACGGTGAGCAAGTGGCTCTCGTCCTCGAACGAACGCAGGTACTTGCGATACGTCCGGATCGATGAGTCCGAGTAACGCGCCGGTCGGTCGGTGCGACCGTGGAAGCTGCCCTTCAGCGTCAGGCCACGGACCGGCTGGTTTTCGTAGCGGCCACCGGGCGAGGTCATTTCCTTGGAATTGACGTCTGCGAGCCGCGACGCGATCGTCACCGACTCCGAGCCGGAATTCAGGCACAGAATGTGGGAAAACGGATTGCCGTTCCTGCGGGTGTGACCGAGTTCAGCAGTGAGTCGCTCAACGAATCTCAGCTGGCTCACGCTGGGCGTCATGATATTGGCCATGACGTGTGGCTGGTTCATCGCCTCGAGAACGGCTTCCGGCGCATGGCCGAAGCCCAGCATGCCGTAGCCGCCGCAGTCGTATACGACTCCGCCCTTCAGCGTGACGATCCACGGCCCCTTCGCGCCCGCGGCAACGTAGGGATTGACGGCATCCCTCGCGTAGAAGTTGACGATGCCGGCCTGTACGGCATCGATCTGCCCCTTTTCGTCGAGCGCCAGTAACTCCGGCCGCCGCTTGCGCAGGTCCTCGAAATGGGCGTAGCCCTGCTCGATCGCCTGCGCGAGGGCCGGGCTCTTCTTCAGAAAACGCGTTATGACGTCGTCGGAGAGACCTGTCGTAAGCGCGGTGCCACCATGCTTTCGCATGTCGCGCAGGCGCGCCAGGTTGATGCTCGAATCGACAATGTTCGCCGGCTGGGCCATACGGTTACTCCTTGCAAGACAGCCGAATCGCGCATTGTATCAAAGGAGCCGGGGCCGCCGCCCGCACGGTATCACCATATGCGACCGCTCAGAGCAGCCCCTCGAGCGTATCCAGGTCATTGATTACGCGCCAGTTTCCGCCCGATTTTTCCACCCGGTCCTGCCAGGTGGCCAGCCGTCCGAGGTAGTCGCGCGGGTCGACGTTATCGGACCGGAGTTTCGTTACGTTCAATGCAATGACGCTGACGCCCTCGAGTTCCAGTTCGATGTCACGCACATAGCCGGCCTGCAGATCTTCCTTGAGGTCGGAAAAGATTAGCACCGTCTTGTGGCCGGGGCTTTTCTCATTCAGGTATTCCACAGCCTGCAGCAGCCCGCCGGTGATATCTGTGTACGGTGCCGAATCGGCGCTTACTACGAACTTGCTCACTTGCTCGGCAAATACGCGCTTCTGCCGGTTCATGGTGCTCGGCCTGTCGTCGAAGGTCGCCTTTGCGACAATGTCTTTTTCGCTGAAGCTGCCGGTGTCGATCCTGGCTACTGCGAACGAGTCGGTCGCATCCAGCCGCGAGAGCGTAAAGCGGATGATCTGCTCGGCCTTCACCAGTTCTTCGCGGTAAGTGCCGGAGGTATCGAGCAGCATGTAGACGCCGTTGTTACCAGGCATGCCGGAAGAACCCGAGCATGCGCCCAATACAGCGAACAGCAACACTGCAGAGATCCTGTTCATGACCTTGCCTCCCGCATAACCTGCCGGCCGCGCGTGCCGGTGCCGGTACCACTCCTTTCCTCGAGCCACAGCGGTATGAAGAGCGGCAGGTCGTACACGTGCACGGCAAAGGATCCTATGTAACGGCAAGCATTGCCGATCAGCCGCAGGACCATGCTCAAGGATCGAAGCAGCCCGATCACGGCAACGCCGACAACGGTGCGTAGCGAGTGCACGAAAGTTTCGAGAGGTATCGCGACGAAGGTCAGTGCAAACGGCAGGATGAAACCCATGCCCATCTGGGCTGCGGTAGTGATCCACATGTATTGCCCTGTGAGAGCGCTGGCTTCGTCGCCTCCCCGAAGCAATGCGCTGGTAGCCAGCTCGTCGTGCAGTAATACCTCCCGCATGTAAGCGAGGCCTGCTTCAACGGTTGCGAGCAGGAAAAGAATAGTGAACGTGATCCATATCATTCGGACGCGGGTCTTGTCCGGCAGCGCGCCGATCACCGGGAACAGCCGCGTGATCCGCAGCGACTCCATCAGGAACAAACCCATCGAGATTTCGACCATGATAATGACGAGTGCCGCGATATCCGCCGTGCGGAAACCGCCGATCAGGCTTGTGCCACCGACCATCTCGGCCATGGGCCTGGCGATCAGCGAGAAGTTGATCGTCGCGCCGCCTATCGCGACCACCAATACGAAAGCTGAGACGAAAAAATAGACCAGCGACGACGAGGACAGGATGGACACCGCACGGTCATGGCCGGAAACGATGTCCTCGTATTCCTGCATGTGGCGGTCGATCGTTACCGACCGCTTCAAGAGGCTGTCGACGCTCTTGCCGACGTGACCAAGCGCCTGTTCGATGCGCCGCCAGTCGGGCCGCATCTTGCGCAGCAGTGCGTGGCGGCGCCCACTCGCCTCGCGGTAGACGCCCATTGCCTCCTGGTGCGCCTTGACCAGGGATTTGTGAATGTCGGACAGCACGTTGCCTATGCCGACGCGGCCCTCCCGCTTGTCGAGATTTGCGACGGCCTCGACCGCCTGTACCCAGCCGGGCGGATCGGGCGGAACGTCGACGGCGTTCTGGTGATCTTCCTCGATTCGGCCAATCGCTTCGCTCAGGTTGCGATGCAGCGAGGAGTAATTGGCCAGGTCGCGCCTGACCGTCTCGCTGACGCGGTCGAATTCGCGCTCGATGACGCGTTCCTTGGCTTCCTGGCCGGCGGCTAACAACACTTCGCGATTGCGGCGGACCAGGTTGGCCTCACCCTTCGAGACCGCGCTTGCGGCGACGCGGAACGTCCGGTGCAGAGTTCGCGCGGCGGCCCGTATCGCGCGGTGCGCGGTCGGACGGGCAAAGTACAGGGATGTGACCGCCAGTGTAATCCACAGCAAGGCGGAAACGACCGGCCATGGCGTAATGCCAAGTAGGAAATTCATGTTGGTAACCCCGCTGTCGTAGTTCGAAAACCGTAGACCGGTAGCTTTGCGAAGCTTCCTTTCGGAAGCGGTGCCTTTGTCAACGTCGAGCGAGCGTTTCACAGTCCCCGGAAGACTGTCAACGAACCAGGTCCGTTGCGCCTCAAGTTATTGATTGGCGTCCGGTAAACGGCGTAACGCCGAGTGACTCCGGGTGGACATAATCCGGCCCGACCTTGCCCGGTTACGCGCGGGACCGGCCGGCGACAGACCGTTTTGAGACACGCGTCGTAGCGACGAATGCGCCGGTGTTTATCCTGTTTGGTAAAGCTTCGGCCCGGGGAGAGTCCTGGGCCTGCACGGTCGTTTGCACAGTGCAGCGGCCACCGGAACAGGCAATGCGACAGTGAGCACGCGTACTCGAATTCGATGGCCCCGCCACGCGGCGCTGCTCGCCGTCATGAGCCTGGCGATGGCCGGCTGCTCGTTGTTGCCCTCCGTCGAGCGGCCCGAGGAGCCTGTTGCCGAGCCGCAGCTGCCGCCGACTCCGGCCCCTGTCGAACCGGCCGAGGTAGTCGCCGAGCCGGAGCCCGTTCCGGTCCAGCCTGCACCCGAAATCGTCGAGCCCCCGCCACATCCGCCGACGGTCGCTATCGTACTGAGCAGCCGCGCCGCGGCCTACGAGGGCGTCGCTAACGAGCTCTCCCGGTTGCTCGAGGACTTCGAGATCTACGATCTGTCCGACAAGAGCCTTACCCAGAAAGAAGCTCACGACGCCATTCGCGCCGGTAGTGTGGACGCGGTCGTCGCTATCGGCATGCGGGCCGCGGTGTTTGCCGCAAGCTTCGAAGATCTGCCGGTCGTCTATTCGCAAGTATTCAATACTGGTGAATTGCAGGGCGCCGGTGAGAGATTTCGCGGCGTCTCATCGATTCCACCACTCGATCTGCAGCTTGATGCCTGGCAGGCACTGAATCCGGAGTTGCAGAATGTCGGCGCGATTCTCGGCGCAGGTCACGAAGCGCTGATCGAGGAAGCGGCGCGCGTCACCCAGGATCGCGGGATGCGCCTGCATTACCGGTTGGCGCAATCAGACCGCGAGGCCCTGTACCTGTTTACGCGACTGGTCCCCGACATCGACGGCTTCTGGCTGTTTCCGGACAACCGGATTCTGAGTTCGGACGTGTTGAAAGAAATGCTGGCATATGCGGGCAGGCACCGGGTCCAGGTTGCCGTGTTCAACGACTCCCTGCTGGCCCTGGGTGCGACCCTGAGTACGACCTCGGTGGACCAGGACGTCGCCGAGGCGATCGTTACCGTTGTCCAGGGACTGCTCGACGGCCCGGCCACTGCAGTCTCGCCCCTGACTCCGCTGTCGCAGATAATCGTTCGGACGAATGGCCAAGCCACGACAGCCGTGGCCAGCGGCGCCGTGCGAAAAGCCGGGAGCACACGTTGAGGACCTGGATCGGATCAGTCCTCAGCCATGCCAGGTTGCGCGACGATCTCAGACGGTTCGTCAGCTTCGGCGGCCAGCGAGTACTGATTCACGAGATTCTCTCGCTTCAGCTACTGATCACGGCAGTCATCGGTTCCCTGGCTATTGCGGGCCTCTACTGGGGCGGCCAGTGGGTGCTGCAGAAGAACTACAGCCGCTGGGCCATGCAGTGGACAGAGGAGTTGCACGAACTCGGGGCCCCCCTCTACCTGCCGTACACGGACGAGGTAACGCTGCGCCTCGAGAGCTACATCAACAAGTACCCGGAAATCGAGCGAGTCAGCTACTTCCGCCAGGACGGCTCACGGCTGCTTTTCGTCAGCAACCGCACGAACACCCCGAGTCGCGGCGAAGTCGAGTCGCTGTCGGCAGACATCCTCGCGAAAACCGCTGCACTTGTCGGCACGGACACGCCCTACATCATCGAGAGCAGCCTGCTCAATATCCAGCAGTTCGAGATCTTTGCACCGATCTGGACCGCTTCGATCGCGAACGACGGTCTGTTCGACTTCGACCCGTTCGCGGAGCAGCCAGAGGCGGCAATGGAACTCATCGGCTTCGTCCGCCTGGAACTGAACTTCGCTGAATATCATCAGAATTTGCTGAACAACATCAAGGTTGCCATCCTCGTATTGTTGGTCCTTCTCGCGGCGTCGGGCTTCCTCGGACGCATGTCCTTGCGCCGCGCGCTTCGTGCGATTTCGGATCTGCAAAAGCCGATCGCCGAACTCGCCAAGGGCAACCTGGCGGTGGAATTCAAGCCGGCCGCACACCGGGAAATATCCGAGATCGTGCAGGCGCTGGAGACGACAGCGACGGCGCTCGGCGAGCGTGACGCTCGCCTGCTGCGACTCGCGAATCACGATCCGCTTACCGGGCTGTTCAACAGGCGTCGATTCTCCGAAGAGCTGGATCGCGAACTGCGGTCGGCCTCGCGAACGCGGGCTCGCGGTGCGCTGTTCTTCGTCGACCTGGATCAATTCAAATACATCAACGACACCTGCGGCCATCCGGCGGGCGATCGGCTGATCAAGAAGGTTGCGGACAGGCTCACGCGGTCCGTCGGTGACGATGGCATTGTTGCGCGCTTCGGCGGCGACGAGTTTGCGATCCTGGCGCCCGGCGTGAACAAGCGGGAAGCCACGGAAATGGCCGAAGTCATCCTCGAAGACATGCGGCAACTGTCTCACGTTGAGGATGAGACCGTGTTCCACGTGCATTGCAGTGTCGGCATGACAATGATCAAAGGCGGTGAGGCCACGCATGACGACCTGATTGCGCAGGCGGATATTGCCTGCCGCGAAGCGAAGGCGCGTGGACGTAATCGCGCCGAGTTCTACAAGGTCTCGCGTCGCGAGGCGGACCAGATGGCCGCCGACGTTGGCTGGATGCGCAAGCTGCGCGAGGCCATCGACAGCGACGCATTCATACTCCGATACCAGCCGGTCGTCGACATAGTGAGCGGTGAGACCAGTCACCATGAAGTCCTGGTTCGTCTGCGCATGGACGACGGGCATATCATCGGCCCCGACATGTTTCTGCCGGCAGCCATACGCTTCGGCCTGATGGCGGAGATCGATGCGTGGATGGTCGATCATGCGATCCAGGCGTATGCGCACTACAGCCAGGATGAGCCCGACCTGCGATTTGCGATCAACCTTTCGTCGAGCGCGTTCGAGACAGAAAACCTGTCGAGCTACGTCGTTGCATGCCTCGAGAAGCACCGCGTTCGGCCGGACCGGTTCATGTTCGAGATCACCGAAAATCTGGCGGTCCGCCACCTGTCTCATGTCGAGAAGCAGATTGCCGCATTGCGAGAGCTGGGCTGCGAGGTCGCCCTGGACGACTTTGGTAAGGGCTACAGCTCGCTTGGTTACCTGCAGCAACTGTCGGTCGATTACATCAAGATCGACGGCTCGTTCATTCGAAACCTGGTCAAGAATCCTGTTGACCAGAAGATGGTTCGGCTGATCGCCGAGATTGGCCGAGAGGCAGGCATGAAGACGGTCGCCGAGTACGTGCAGAGCGCGCCGGCGTTCTCGATGCTGGCAGAACTGGGTGTCGATTACGCCCAGGGCTTCTACGTTGGCAAGCCCGCGGCCGTGCCGCGCCGGCGCACGCTGCCGGTGTTGCTCGCGACCAAGCGGCGCAGGCTGCGCCTGGCCGAAGAAGCCGGCTGAGCCGGCCGGGTCCTGGTCGCGTCAGCGGGAAGTGATTCGAGGCATGCGTCGCTGACCGCTAACCGGGCCCGAACTCAGGCGTTCAGGATGATTGCCGCGGTGGCGACAATCAGGCTGCCGATCAACACATTGATCGCTGCGGTATAGCGCCCCGTCGCCAACAGGCGCTGAATGACGTCGCCCGCGGCAATCCAGGCGACAACGCAGGGTGCGCCCACAAAAAAAGAACACACCGACGATGATCAGCGCGCGCACGTGGATCGAGTCCGCGATGCCTACGTAAGCCGCCGCGCTGGATGTGGCCAGTAGCAACGCCTTCGGGTTGGCCGGCTGGAGCAGCAGCCCTTCGTAGAAGCGCAGGGACCGCGACGTTCGGACGTCGTCGGGGTAACGAACTTTCGACGCGATGAGTATCGCCGCCGCGAAATACTGCCAGGCCATCCAGCCGAGCCAGGCGACGCCCGCGAGCTTTACCACCATGACCAGCCATGGCCATTTCTGGACCAGGGCGCCAAGGCCATATACGGCCGAGGCCATGAGTAGCGCGAACCCAATGACTACGCCGGCCAGATGAGGAACCGTGCGGCGCCAGCCGAACAACGCAGCTGAGGACATGAGCATGAGATTGTTGGGGCCGGGCGTAATCGAGCTGATCACCGCGAACCCGACCAGGCTTGCGAACAGCGGCGGGTCGAGCATGGCAACTACTCTTACTCGAGGTCGCGCGGCAACACAGGGTTTGACAACATCCTCTCGAAACGTGCCCAGCGATCGTCGGCGGTCGAGGTGTCCCGCTCGACGTAGCCGCGTACCATGTCCTGACCCAGGTTGTAATTGATCACATAGCTTCGGTAACTATCGATGAATTGCGTGCGTTGCAGCGCGCGTTCCGGCGAGTTCAAGGCATAGTCGACGAGCCACTGCACGGCCTGGTCGCGGTCGATGCGACCGTCGAGGAAGTCTCGTGCTGCTTCGTTGCCGGCATAACTCAGGCGCGCGAGCAGGCCCTGCAGTGCGTAGTAGCGATCCGCCTCGGTCGCGTCGAGGCCGGTCAACGGAAACAGGACGCTCTTCTCGAACTCGATGCGCTCCGCA
The DNA here is from genome assembly GCA_029884165.1 of Gammaproteobacteria bacterium. Taxonomy (GTDB): domain Bacteria; phylum Pseudomonadota; class Gammaproteobacteria; order Steroidobacterales; family Woeseiaceae; genus JAOUIH01. The sequence continues at coordinate 11,913 of JAOUIH010000084.1, forward strand.
CCGGGAAACGCCAGGTCGATACCATAATTGCCGCTGCCCTCCGCAATCAGCGACTGCGGGCTGAACAGCGGGTATAGAGAAAACTCGAGCCAGCCCTTGCCGATAACGAGGTTCTGCTCGAGCAGCGCGTTGTAGGTGTGGTGACCGGGGTAGCCTTCGTGGCAGCCCAGATCTACTGCCCGGCTGATGAATATCGGCAGGTCGGTATTGATCTGGATCACGCTCTGCGCATTGCCCTGGTACCAGTTGTAGCCCGACCAGGGCTTGCCCGTGACGTACTCCAGCGTAAACGACTCATTGCCGGGTAGCTCGATATTCTGCAGCGTACGGCGCCGGCACTCCGCGATGGCCGCGTCGAACACGGCGGACAGCCGATCGGGCGGAATCACGAAACGATCCTGGAAGTCGTTGACACGCTCGGACAACGGGCCGTCGCCTGGCAACAGCGCGTCGATGTCGGCGAGGATGGCTTCGAAGTAAGAGGCGTCGAGGTCAGGCGCCTGGACACCGAACAGCTGACGCGATTCCTCATCGAACGGCAGGGTACTTCCCTGGTTCAGCGCGATGCGGGTCTCCATGGCCTGCAGCCGGGCCAGTAGCCCGTCGAGGCGGGCCGATTCCGGGCCCGTGCGTTCGCCTTGCAGGACCCTGAGCCGAGCCGCCAGGGCTGTCGCCCGTACCCTGATCGCGTCGAGCGACAATTGGGACGCCTCCGCCTCCGCCTGGATTTCGGCAGGCCCGAAGTAAGCGTCGACGTGGGCAGGATCGTGCCAGCCGGTCGCCAGTTCGAGGAACAGGTACTCGCGGGCCAGGTCCTCGATACCGGCCGACGCCGGTGCGTCGCCGGGCTTGGGCCCGCATGCCGACAGCGTCATCAGGATAATGCCGAGGGAAAGAATGCGCCGCATGGCGGCCTACCTGCAAAAACAGAGGGGCGGGCATGATAGGTCGACTGCCGGCCTGGCGGCAAATGGAGGCATTTGCATCGCGTGCCGGCCGCGAGCGGCCGAACGGCAGGCCCCCGGCCCTGTCCAATCGAATTGACGGCGCGTTACCATAGCAGCCCGCCCTGGAGGCCTGTCCCGATGAACGACGAAAATTTCCGCTGGTTGGTCCCGGTGTTGCTGGTGTTCGCCGTGGCCCTGGCAGCATGGTACTTCCTCGCGCGAGTCGAGCCGCCTCTGCCTGCCGAAACTCCGACCCCGGCAGCCGGTGGCGAGCCCGTGGAAACGATGGGGCCCCGTTATCCGCTGCCGCCCGAGATGCCCGAGCGCGAGGGCAGGCCGGAGCTCACGCCGCTGCCGCCACTCGACGAGAGCGACAGCTACTTCAAGCTGGAACTGGCCGACCTGTTCGGCGCAGGGATCAGCGTATTGCTCGTGGAGTCGGGGCTGATCGAGAAGATCGTCGCGACCGTCGACAACCTGCCCCGCAGCCATGTCGCAGAGCGGATTCGGCCATTGAGCGGCCTGCCGGGGCCCTTCGCCGTCGATGGACAGGACGGCAGTGGCCAGTTCACGCTCAAACCGGAGAACTACAGCCGCTACGGTGACCTCGTCGGGAGGCTGGACAATGCCGACGTCGATGCACTGGTCAGCGTGTATCGGCGTTATTACCCGCTTTTCCAGGACGCCTACGTCGGGCTCGGCTATCCGGAGGGCTACTTCAACGACCGAGTGGTCGAAGTCATCGACCACCTCCTGGATACGCCCGAGGTCACGGCGCCGATCGAGCTGGTTCGCCCGCACGTGCTGTACCAGTACGCGGACCCCGAGCTCGAAGCCCAGTCGAGCGGCCGCAAGCTGTTGTTGCGAATGGGACCGGAAAATGCGTCGCGTGTGAAGGACACGCTGCGAGAGATCCGCGAGCGCATCGTCGATTGACCGCATCTCGGCTATAGTGTTCGGCGATATCGTACCCGGCGGCGAAGACCGGGTTGGTACGAAAACCCTGGGGGGGATCATGCAATACAGGTTCAGCGCAATTTTGCTCACCGTTTGCTCGGCGGCAGCCCATGCCGGCGACTTGCTCGGCTTCGACGAAAACGGAGCGGCTGCGCAAAAGCGGCTCGAGGCGGAATACGACTCGGATCTGAGCGCCCAGGACATGGACAGCTGGCTGAAACGCCTCAGCGCAAAACCGCATCACGTAGGCTCGGCCGCGGGTAAAGACGCGGCCGAATTCATCGCGGGCCTCCTGGAGTCCTGGGGCTACGACGTCAACATCGCGGAATACCGGGTGTTGCTGCCGAAACCTCTGACGCGCGAGCTCGAGCTCGTGTCGCCCGGCAGCTTCCAGGCGTCGCTCGAC